>JAGBEP010000006.1 GCA_017936925.1 Clostridia bacterium
ATAATAAATAATAAATAATAATAAGTAATAAATTAAAAATAAAAAACAAAAAATAATTAATAATAAATAATGATAAAATGAATAATAAATAATAGAGAATAGATGTCAAAAATGAAAAAACTTACAATAAATTATATTTGTTTTATTGTAAGTTTTTTATATGTTATTATTTTAGATTATTTTATATAATAATATTTGATTATGTGCATATTAAAGAATGATTTATTCATGGTCGTTTTGTTTTTTTAGATTGTCTTTTGCTACTGTCATTAATAGCTTTAGTCTGTTTGTTTGGTTGGATTCGCTTGCTCCAGGGTCATAATCTACTGGTGTTATATTGGCGTTTGGATATGTTTCGCGGATAGTTTTGATTACGCCTTTTCCTACGATGTGGTTTGGTAAACATGCAAATGGTTGAACACATACGATATTTGGTATGTCATGTTCAATATATTCTACCATTTCGGCAGTTAAGAACCAACCTTCTCCAGTTTGATTTCCAATTGACAGTATATTTTTTACTTTATCTTCTAGGTGCCAGATATTGCAAGGAGGTAGATAATCTTTTTTAGAGTTTCCTAAAGCTATTTTTAGATCTTTTTCAAAAATGTCAATTAATTTTATTGCTGCTTTAAATATAGTTGCTTTTGCTTTATCTATTTTTAGTAGTTGATTAAATGTTATTTTATGTGTTGCTATGAATTTTACAAATCCCATGAAATCAGGAAGTATTACTTCAGCGCCTTCTTGTTCTAATACATTAGCTACAAAATTGTTTCCAAATGGATGGTATTTAATTAATACTTCACCTACGATTCCAACTCTTGGTTTTTTCATGGTTGTGTCTAGAGGGATTTTTTCAAAATCTTCTACCATATCATAAATGCTTTGTTTAAATTGTTTACTGTTTGATTTTTCTATTAATTTTTTACATTTTTCTAGCCATTTTTCATATAGTTGTTGAGTTTCACCTTTATTTATTTCATAGGCTCTGTTTTTCATTAATAATTTTTGAAGCAAATCACCATAGGTTACACATTTTAATAGTCTTTCTGCTAATCCTAATGTTATTTTGAATCCGGACATTTTTTCCATTCCAACTACGTTAAATGATATAACGGGTACTTGTGGGAATCCAGCATCTTTTAAAGCTTTTCTTATAAAACCTATGTAGTTTGTTGCTCTACATCCGCCTCCTGTTTGAGACATTATTAATGCTGTTTTATTTGGGTCATATTTTCCTGATTCTAAGGCTTCTATCATTTGACCTGTTGTTAGTATTGATGGGTAACAAGCATCGTTATTTACATATTTTAATCCGGTTTCTACTGTGTGTGGTGTACAGTCTCTTAATAATTCTACATTATATCCACATGCTTTTACAGCTGTTTCTATTAGTTCGAAATGGATTGGCGCCATTTGAGGTATTAAGATTGTATAATCTTTTCGCATTTCTTTTGTGAATTCTACTCTGTTTAGTTCGTAATTTCCTTCAGATTTGCATGTTTCGCAAGATTCATTTGCTTTCTTTTCTTTTATTTTTTTGTTCATGCTTGCTAATAAGGAGCGAATACGTATTCTGACTGCACCTAAATTGTTTACTTCATCTATTTTTATAAGTGTATACATATTGTCATAACTTTTTAAAATTTCTTCTACTTGGTCTGTTGTTACAGCATCTACACCACAGCCAAATGAGTTTAATTGTATTAATTCAAGGTTATCATGTTGTCCGGTGAATTCTGCAGCTGCATAAAGTCTTGCGTGGAATACCCATTGATCGACTACTCTTATTGGTCGTTTTGCTTCAGTTTTCTTTGATATGCTGTCTTCTGATAATACACATAGTCCTAGGCTTGTAATTAATGTGTCAATTCCATGATTTACTTCTGGATCTACGTGATAAGGTCTTCCTGCTAAAACAATTCCTCTTAGGTCATTTTTTTCCATATATTCTAAGATTTCTGTTCCTTTTTTGTCTACGTCGTCTTTGAATTTTTGATATTCTTCTTCAGCTTTTTTGGCTGCTTCAGTTAATTCTTTTTTAGTAAAGTTATATTCTTTAAATTCTTCACGTTCAAGGATTACTTTTACTAAGTTGTTTGTTTCAAAAGGTAGAAATGTATTAATGAATTTTACGTCATCAGCTTTTAGTTCTTCAACATTGTTTTTTAGTACTTCTGGATATGAGATTACTATAGGACAGTTGTAATGATTGTTTGCTTTTTTATATTCTTTTCTTGAATATGGTATACATGGATAAAATATTGTTTTTATTCCTTGTTCTATTAAGCTCATTATGTGACCGTGGCTAAGTTTTGCTGGGTAACATACTGATTCTGATGGCATTGATTCCATACCTTTTTCATAAGTTTTTCTTGTGCTTTTTTCTGATAAGATTACTCTAAAACCTAGATTAGTTAAAAATGTAAACCAGAATGGATAATCTTCGTACATGTTTAGAACTCTTGGTATTCCGATTGTTCCACGGAATGCTTTTTCTTCTGAAAGTGGTTCATAACTGAATAATCTTTCGAATTTGTATTTATACATGTTTGGCAAATTTTTATTTTCAGTAACTCCGCCACTGCCTTTTTCACAACGATTTCCTGAAACGAAAGATTTTCCGTTACTGAATTTGTTTATTGTTAATAGACAGTTGTTTTCACATCTTCCACAACGTACTTGGCTTGTTTGAATATCTAGTTTATCTAATTCGTCTATTTTTAATAATGTAGATGTGTATTCCATGTCTAGGTTTGCTTCGTATTGTTCTTTGGCGAGTAAGGCTACACCGTATGCACCCATAAGTCCTGCTATATTTGGTCTTATAACGTTTCTTCCTACTATTTTTTCAAAACTTCTTAATACGGCGTCATTATAGAATGTTCCACCTTGTACAATAATGTGTTTTCCTAATGTAGACATGTCACGTATTTTCATAACTTTTTGGATAGCATTTTTAATTACTGATATAGATAGTCCTGCCGAAATATCTCCAACACTGTATCCTTCTTTTTGTGCTTGTTTTATTTTTGAATTCATGAATACTGTACATCTTGAACCTAAGTCTACAGGAGCTTTTGATTCAATTGCTGCTTGTACAAATTCTTCTATTGATATTCCTAAACTTTCTGCAAATGTTTGGATGAAAGATCCACATCCTGACGAACAGGCTTCATTTAGCATGATGTTGTCTATAACGTCGCCTTTCATTTTTATGTATTTCATGTCTTGACCACCAATATCTATGATACTAGTAACGTCTGGCATAAATTGTTTTGCTGCTGCGTAGTGGGCAATTGTTTCAATTTCGTTTAAATCAACATTTAAAGCTGTTTGTATTAATTTTTCTCCGTAACCTGTTACTCCTGCAAATCGAATAGTGGCTGTTTTAGGTAATTTTTCATACATGTTTTTTAACATTTTGATAACGCTTTTTAATGGATTTCCTTCGTTACTTCCATATTCAGAGTATAACAAGTTGCATTCATTGTCGATTACTACTAATTTTGTTGTTGTTGATCCTGCGTCTATTCCAATAAAGCAGTTTCCTTTGTATCCATCTAATGGTTTTGTTTTTACTTTTGCTTTATTATGTCTTTTTTTAAATTTTTCATATTCTTCATTATTTTCAAATAAGGGAGGTAATGGTTTTGTTGTAGTGTCTTTTGCTATTTTTAAATCTTTTATTTTTTGTTTTAATTCTTTATTTGAAAATTCTGGTGAGTTTAAAGAATCTAATGCTGCTCCTTTTGCTACTAAAAGATGTGCATCTTCTGGTATAAGTATTTCATCATCTTTTAAATTAAGTGTTTCAATAAAACGTTTTCTAAGTTCTGGTAAGTAACTTAATGGACCCCCTAAGAATGCTACTTTTCCTCTAATAGGTCGTCCACAAGCTAGACCGCTTATTGTTTGATTTACAACTGCCTGAAAAATTGATGCGGCAATATCTTCTTTTCGAGAACCTTCATTTAATAATGGCTGTATATCGGTTTTAGCAAATACACCACATCTTGATGCAATTGGATAAATAACTTTATAATTTTTTGCAAGTTCATTTAATCCGGCTGTATCAGTATTCAATAATGAGGCCATTTGGTCTAAAAAGGCACCTGTTCCTCCAGCGCATGTTCCGTTCATTCTTTGTTCAATGAATTTATCAAAATATATAATTTTAGCGTCTTCACCGCCCAATTCAATAACAACATCTGTTTCTGGCAAGTATTTTTCAACGGCTCTTTTACAAGATATAACTTCTTGAATAAACGGTATGTTTAAAAATTTGGCAGCTGACATAGCTCCTGATCCAGTAAGTGCCATTGTAAAAGTGGCTTTTGGATAGTCTTTTGAAAGTTGTTCTAAAACGTTGCATATTGTATTTTTTGTATCTGAGAAATGTCTTGTATAATTTGTATATATTGTTTCTTCTTTATCATTCATTACAATAATTTTTACTGTGGTTGAACCTACATCTAATCCTACGTGTAATAATTCTGACATTTTTTTTCTCCTCTTTAATCAAATAATCAAGGTAATCTTATAATGAAATTAATCTTTTGTCAATGTATAAAACTGGCTAAAATGCCGTTTTATACAGAGTGTTAGACATATTTTTTTACTTATTTAATAAAATGGATTTAGAATGAGTATTCAGATTGGTTTTTAGATAAAGAATACAAATTATTTAGAAATTTATTTTGAAAGGGGTTTGTATGAAGAAGAAAATTATTGCAGTAGTGATTTTAGGGGTTATTTTATTGTTGGGAGTTGTTATACAAAAAAATATTGATGTTGTTGATGTTAATAATACTAGAGAAAATGTTTTAATTGATGAATATATTCCTGAGGAAGAAATTAGTAAGGAACAAAATAGGGTAACTATTGTTACTTTGTATTTTGTTGATTTTGCTACAGGAAATATTGTTCCAGAAGCAAGAAGCTTGGATGTTAAGGAACTGATGGAAGAGCCTTATAAAAAAGTAATACAGCTTTTAATTGATGGTTCTGAAAATGATTCAATAGGAAAGAGTATTCCAGAAGGAACTATTTTAAATAGTGTTTCTTTGAATGCTGAAGAACTTACAATAGATTTTAATGAAAATTTTGTTAGTAATTTTGAAACAGAACCAGAAAAATTTTTACTAGTTGTTAATTCTGTTGTTAATACTTGCTTAGAATTTAATGATGTTTCAAGTGTTAAATTTTTAATTAATGGTGAAGCATATAGAGGTTTGGAAGAAGCTTTTGTTAAGAGTTAAGTTACATTATAGGAAATTAATATTAAATAGTAGAAATTGTTAAGGTTTTATAATTAGTGTGGTGGCTTAGTATTTTGATGCTTTATTATTTTTAGCACAGATACCGCATCTGAAAAAGTAGTATATTTTTCTAAAAAATTTTCTACTTCATATAAAGAGGATATTGCTTTTTTTATTAATGAATTGTGTTGTTTTTTTTCCATATTATCACCTTTTTTGCATGTTTTAGCTTTTTATTATATAATATGATATAATTTTTTTTATGTTAAAAGGTTATATCTAAATATAAAAGATACTGTGAGGAGATATTATTTTATGAATGTAACTTTACTGGATAACGAGAGAATTGATGATTTAGAAATTGATGGATTAAGAATTATTCAAAAAAAAGATGGTTTTTGCTTTGGTATGGATAGTGTTCTAATTTCGGATTTTGCTAGAATTTTTAAAAGAGAATCTATAGTTGCAGATCTTGGTACTGGAACTGGTATTATTAGTGTTTTAATCTCAGCGAAAAATGAGAAAATAAAAAAAGTTTACGGTTTTGATATTCAAGAAGATATGGTTGAAATGGCGCAAAGAAGTGTTAAAATGAATGAATTGGAGAACAAAATTGAGATTGTTCAGAGAGATATTGTAGGAATAAGTAAGGGGAGATTTAATAAATTTTTTGATGTTGTTGTTACAAATCCTCCGTATAAAAAGGTTTCTACTGGTCTAGTAAATGATAATGAGAAAAAGTTGATATCTAGGCATGAAATTAAGTGTACATTAGAAGATGTTATTTATGAGTCTTCAAAGATTTTAAAGGATAATGGAATTTTTTATATGGTTCATAGACCAGAGAGATTGGTAGAAATTATAGAGCTAATGAGAAAAAACAAGATAGAGCCTAAAGAAATTCGATTTGTATATCCTCATATAAATGATGAAGCAAATCTTGTTATGATTAAAGGTGTAAAATGTGGAAAAACTTTTTTAAAAATATTGCAACCTTTAATTGTTTATAATGAACAAAATGAATATACAGATGAAATTTATAAAATTTATGGAAAAAAACTTTAGAGAGAGAAGGTTAGTATATGAATGGAAAATTATATATTGTAGCTACTCCAATTGGGAATTTGGATGATATTACATATAGAGCAGTTAAAGTTCTAAATGAAGTTGATTTGATTGCAGCTGAAGATACTAGACACACTTTAAAATTATTAAATCATTTAAAAATTTCAAAACCATTAATTAGTTATTATAAAGAAACAGAGAAAGTAAAAGCTAAAATAATAATTGATAAGATTAAAATGGGAAAAAATATTGCTGTTGTTTCAGATGCGGGAACACCAGGAATTTCTGATCCTGGTGAAGAAGTAATAAAAGTTGCTATTGAAGAGGAAATTGAGGTTATTCCAATTCCTGGTGCATGTGCAGCAATTAATTCTTTGATTTGTTCTGGTTTGGATACAAAACAATTTATGTTTGTAGGTTTTTTATCTGCTAAATCTAAGGAGAAGAGAGATAAATTAAATGAAATAAAAAATGAACAGAGTACATTGATATTCTATGAAGCTCCTCATAAGATTGAAGATACTTTAAAATGTATGTTGGAAATTTTAGGTGATAGGAGAATTTCTATAGGAAGAGAAATTACTAAAATTCATGAGGAATTTATAAGAGGAACTATTTCGGAGATAATAGCTAGAATAGAGCCTAGGGGAGAAATGGTTATTATTGTAGAGGGAGCAGAAAAATCTCAAAATGATATAGATAGAGAAAATAGAAATGATATGACATTAGAGGAACATTATAAATTTTATGAGAATCAGGGTTTAGATAAAAAGGAAATAATCAAGAGAATTGCGAAAGATAGAAAAGTGCAAAAAAATGAAATTTATAAAAAATTTATGACTTAAAAGGTAGATTTAGTTAAGATAAAAAAATCATCCATATATTTGGATGATTTTTATTTTTCTAATGATTTATTTATTTCTTTTATGCATTTTGTGCATATTAATTTTCCGTTATATCTAATAGCGGGTTTTAAGGCACCACAAAATACACATTTATTTTCATATTTTCTTAGTGTAATTGTTTGATCTTCAATAGATATTTCTATTGGATCTTTTTGGTCAATATTAAGTTCTTTTCGCATTTCTTTAGGGATAACGATTCTACCTAATTCATCAACACGCCTTATGATTCCAGTGGAAAGTTTCATAAAAACACCTCCAAATATACTAACTTGTCCCATCAGCATAATAACATATGAATAAAAAAAAAACAACTGATTTATGCAGAATAAAAATGAAAATTTATAATATTTTTTTATAAAGGAGTTTATATGATTAATAAAATATGGGTATATATGTTGATGTTTTCGTTTATATTTGGGGTTTTTAATGGTCAGATTGCAGAGATGAATAATGCGATTTTTTCTAGTTTAGAAAATACAACGAGTATAATTATTTCTTTTATAGGAATAATGTGCTTTTGGTGTGGGATGATTAATGTTTTAAAAAATACTGTAATTATGAGTTTGTTCGAGAAGATTTTGAATCCGTTTATAGAGAATTTTTTTAAGAAAGAAAATGATAATACTAAAAAATTAATAATGATTAATGTCGTTTCTAATATGCTTGGAATAGGAAATGCTGCTACTCCTTCTGGAATTAAGGCTATGAAAGAAATGGATGAGAATTCTAGTGGTGAAGCAATGACATATGAAATGAATATGTTTGTTTTAATTAATACACTTTCTATTCAAATTTTACCTACAACGATTATGAGTATGATGGTGTCTTTAGGAAAAGCAGATGCTTATAAGATTATTTTACCAATATGGCTAACGAGTATAGCTACCTTTGCAATTGTGATTTTTATAGGTAGTGTTATTTTAAAATAGAAAAGAGTTTTTTAATATGAATGATTCTATAATTCCTTTTATAATATTTATAATTATATTTATGGCTTTTTGGGGAAAATTAAATACTTTTGATTTATTTGTTGATGGGGTAAAAGAGGGACTAAATACAGTTTTACATTTGTTTCCTATTTTACTTGGCTTGTTTTTAGCTATTAATTTATTGAGGGCTTCTGGAATAATTAATTTGTTATCAGTTATTTTTAATCCAATATTTTCTTTTTTTGAAATTCCTGGGGAATTGATAGGACTTATTTTATTGAAACCTTTTTCAGGAAGTGCAAGTTTAGCTATTTCGACTAATATAATGGAAGAATATGGTGTAAATTCTTTGATTACTTTTGTGGCAGCAATTATTATGGGGGCTACGGAGACGATAATTTATTCGATTAGTATTTATACAGGAAATGTAAAGAAAAAATTATCATATAAAGTTTTGATTTTAGCATTTTTAGGAAATTTTATTGCAATTGTTTTGGCATCATTTTTGGGAAGATTTTTTTATTAGAAGCAATATACTAGAATTAGTGAATGAGGCTACGATAAAATGAAATTGTAAAAAATGCATATGATTTGTAGATTGAATATAAATTGTTTACTTTTAAAGAAAAATAGGTATTTTAAATACCTATTTTTCTAATAATTTTATATTTGAATTAATTTGCTTGGAAAGTCACGAGATGCAACACTTATTGAAATATCTTTTGTTGTAATATTATTGTTGTGTAATTCGTCTGTAACGGTTTTTAAAGCTAGTTCAGGAAAGTTGTTTTCTTTGCTTAAATGACCTAGCATTGCTGATTTTAGTCCATGTTTGATTGTTAATTCTGTAATAGTTTTTCCTGAAGTTTCATTAGATAAATGACCAATGGGACTTAGAATTCTTTGTTTTAGTTTGAATGGATATTTACCGTATTTTAATATATCGGGGTCATAATTTGCTTCTAGTAGTAAAAAAGATGAGTCTTTTAATTTATTGATTAGAATATTATCCATGTGACCAATGTCGGTTGCTATACTTATTTTTTTGTTGTCGTGAAAAATATTGAATCCACATGGATTAGCAGCATCGTGAGGAATATTAAATGGTAATATTTCTAAGTCTTTTAAGGAAAATTTTTTATTTGGTGTAAAAATCATTTGATTTTCATCTAATATTTTTTCTTTTTGAGTAGGCATGGCGTTTAATGTTTCGATATTACAGTATACAGGGATGTTATATTTTTTTGAAATACTACCTACATTTTTTATATGATCAACGTGTTCGTGTGTTACTAAGATTGCGTCTATATCTTCAAAAGTAATGTTAAAAGACGCAAGAGCGGTTTCTATTTTTTTTTGGCTTACTCCTGCATCTACTAATATTTTGGCTTCTTTTGACTGTACAAATAGACAATTTCCTGTACTACCACTATATAAACTACAAAAATTAAACATCTTTTACTCCATTATTCTTCTGTGTATTTTACTCTTTCTATTTTTGCACCTAATTTTCTGAATTTTTCTTCTATGTTTTCGTATCCTCTATCAATATGGTGTAAATTAAATACTTCAGTTATTCCGTTTGCGCTAGCTCCAGCTATGATTAAGGCTGCTCCAGCACGTAAATCAGTAGCATTTACAGGTGCACCATATAAATATTCAACTCCTTCGAATACGGCAGTTTTACCAGAGGTTGTTATTTTTGCTCCCATTTTGTTTAATTCTTGGGTGTATTGAAATCTTGATTCCCAAATGCTTTCATTTATAATACTGGTTCCAGAAGACATTGCTAAGCATACACCGATTTGTGATTGCAAATCGGTAGGAAATCCTGGATATGGTAATGTTTTTACATTAGCTTTTGTTGTTCTTTTAGTCCACCAAACTCTTAGATGGTCACCATTTGCATCAACATTTCCACCCATTTCAAGTACTTTAGCTATTACTGGATCTAAATGTTTTGTTATACAGTTGTGAATTGTGATATCACCTTTTGATGCGATTGCTGCTAGCATGAATGTTCCAGCTTCTATTTGATCAGGAACAATTGAATATGTAGAATTTCCTTTTAGTTCTTTGACACCATTTATTTTTATTACATCTGTACCAGCACCTCTTATATCTGCTCCCATTGTGTTTAAAAAGTTTGCTAAGTCAACAACATGTGGTTCTTTTGCAGCATTGTCAATTGTTGTTGTTCCTTCTGCTAAGACGCTGGCTAGCATTATGTTCATAGTTGCACCTACAGAAACTATATCCATATAAATTGAGTTTGCTTTTAGTTTGTCACAAGTAGCAGTTATATTACCGCTTGAAACGTCGACTTTAGCTCCAAGAGCTTCGAATCCTTTAATATGTTGATCGATAGGTCTTGGACCTAAATTGCATCCACCTGGAAGACCTACTTCTGCTCTACCACAACGACCTAATAAAGAGCCAATTAAGTAATAAGAAGCTCTGAATTTTCTAGTAAGTTCTAAAGATGCTGTAGAAGAGTTAATATTTCTTGAGTCTATTTGAACTGTGTGTCTGTTTATCCAAGTTATTTTTACTCCTAGACTTTCTAATATTTCACAATAAGTTTTTACGTCACTTATATTAGGTAAATTTTCTATTGTACATATTCCATTGATTAAAATTGTAGCAGGGATTATAGCAACTGCTGCATTTTTTGCACCGCTAATTCTGACATCTCCACGTAGCGGTGTAGGACCTGTTATGACTAATTTTTCCATATTCATACCCCCAATATTGGTAGAATCTTAAGCTTTAATGCTTGAAAATCCTATGTTTGCGTTATTTATAAAAAATCTAGCTTTAACTAGACATAGATACTCTAATATATCATTCAAATGAAAATATAACACAAAAAATACTGCTTGACAAGAGAAGAGGAAAAATCACTAGTTACTTAAATAAATTTTAATTGAATTAGGCGTAAGAAAATATATTTTAATAAGAACAGATATTGTTGATATTATAGATTGTTTATAAAGTCAACAATTTTAAATTTTATTTTGTATGAGGATTGATTTGATTGGATAATTTTAGTTGATTCAGTAGATAGATTGCTTTCGGATATTGTATTTTTTTCTTCCTCTAATGTACATGTTGATGAGTTAATTAGGCACATTGGCGGAAATAAAATACACCACCAGTTTTTTCCTTTAGCTTTTCCGAGTTTTATTTGAAGACCATCATAATTTCCGGAGGGTAGAGTAATTGAATTATAGTATTTGAGAGGATAAAAAGAATTTGTGATTTCGTATTCGTAAGTATAATTGAAGCCATTTTCTTCTATTGTTTTAGATATTACTTCTTCAATGTCGCTTTTGCTGTTTTGAAGATGGGATATAGTTTCATTTTTGGTTTTAAAAGAAAATTGATTAAGATAGTTTAATATGTTATTTCTAACTTGTAATTTTAAGTTTTGGTCTTCTTCTGAGTTGCTATTTGCTATTATTCGAAGTCTAAATAAATTATTTTCTAAGTCGTTTGATATTGTTGATGAATATGAAATTGAGCTAAAAATAAAATAGATTATAAATAATAAGAATATTAAAAAAAGTGATTTTAGTTTCATAAAATTCTCCTTTTAAAAAATTGTTTTAGCTAAAGTATTAACAAATTTTGAAAGAATATTCATATTTAAATATATGTCGAAATTAGGCGTACGAAATTTATTGACGATTAACAAAACAGATGGTAAAATTTACCAAACGACTTACTTAGGAGGGATGATTTTATGGTAGAAAACAACAAATACTGTGCTATTTGTGTGAATGATATGCATTTAGTTGTAATGCTTGTACCATATATTGAAAGAGAACTTGAAAGAGGAGAAAAAATCGTTACTATATTAGAAAAAAGTTTAAAAAACGATGTTGATACACTTACGAAAAAAGTAAATTTGGGAAAAGATAAAAAGGCTAAAATAAAAAAGATTAATTGGAATGAGAATATATTAACGGATGAAGAGATTTATAATATAAAAGATAAAACAGTTTTAATAAAAGGAAGTTATGATTTTATAAAAAGAATAAATAAGCTTTTAAATGGAGATGTTAAGAGGGTTATTAATTGTTTTGAGTTAGATATTTTTGAAGATAATTCTAGGGAGATATTACAGAAGCATGATTTTATTTTAAATACGGTTGGATGTAAAAAAATTTCTGAAATGTTTCATACAAATTGGTCTCAAAATAGTATATTGACTAAACAATTTTAATAGTATAAGATATGATTGATTTGATTTGTAATATTTGTAATAAAGGAAGGAGTCTAAAAAGATTAATGAACGAAAAATTAAAAAAAGCGCAAGAACTTGTAAAAAAGTATAATCAGGAACATTTATTAAAATTTTACGATGAGATGTCTGATGAAAAAAAAGAAGCTTTATTAGATCAAATTCTTTCTATTGATTTTGATTTAATGAATCAACTTTACGATAAGGTTATAGTTCCACCAGATTTTGAAGATGTGGAAATAGAACCGATAGACTATGTAGACAAATCTAAATTAACAGCTGCAGAAACAAAAGCTTATGAAGAAAAAGGAATAGAGGCTATAAAAGATAATAAGTTTGCTGTTGTTACTATGGCAGGAGGTCAAGGAACAAGACTGGGACATAGTGGACCAAAAGGAACTTTTGATATGGGCTTGCCTTCGCATAAGTCTTTATTTGAGTTATTATGTGATAATTTGAAGAGAGCTAATGAAGAGTATGATGTTATTATTCCTTGGTATATTATGACTAGTAGAGAAAATAATTCTGCAACAATTGATTTCTTCAAGAAAAACAAATATTTTGGATACCCTAAAGAGTCAGTAAGATTCTTTATTCAAGGGGAATTACCTATGCTTGATGAAGAGGGAAAAATTTTATTAGATGAAAATAAAATGGTAAAAAAAGCTGCTGATGGTCATGGCGGAACGTTAAAAGCAATGGGAAAAGAAAAGATTATCTCACAAATGAAAAAAGATGGAATTGAATGGATTTTTGTTAGTGGTGTAGATAATGTTTTAGTAAAATCTGTAGATCCATTATTAATTGGTATGTCAATAGATAATAAAGTTCTAGGAGCTGTTAAAACTATTGAGAAAACTGATCCAAAAGAAAATGTTGGTGTATTCTGTAGAAAAAATAAAAAAGTTGGAGTTATAGAATATACAGAAATTTCTGATGAATTAGCAGAACTTAGAGATAAATATGGAGCTTTAGTATATGGCGATGCTAATGCAATATTCCATTTGTATAATATTAAAGGGTTAGAGAGAGTTAGTGATTTAAAATTGCCATATCATATAGCACACAAAAAATCAAAAACAGATAAGTTTGGCAATAAAATTGATCCTAAAAAACCTAATGCTTACAAATTTGAATTGTTTATATTTGATTCATATGAGATGTTGGACGATGTTGTAGTATTGAGAGTAAAGAGAGAAGAAGAGTTTGCACCAATAAAAAATGCAGAGGGTGCAGATAGTCCAGAAACAGCTAGAAAACTTTATACTGATTATTGGAATAAAGTTAAATATATGAAAGAATATGAAAGATGGTGTACAGATCCTGATATAGATGATGAAACGAAACATGAATTGCTTCAAATAAAAGGTAATGATGAGGAAATAAAAGATCGTTTTTATAAATCTTTAGATTTTGGTACAGCAGGGCTTAGAGGAGTTATTGGAGCTGGAACAAATAGAATGAATAAATATATTGTTTCTAAAGCTACTCAAGGACTTGCTAATTATATATTAAAACAAGGAACTGAAGATAAGGGAGTTGTAATTTCTTATGATTCTAGAAGAATGTCAAAGGAATTTAGTGAGTATACTGCTTTAGTATTTAATGCTAATGGAATTAAGACATATGTTATGGATGAATTAAGACCTGTTCCTGAATTATCTTTTGCTGTTAGAGAATTAGGTGCTACTGCTGGTGTAATGATAACAGCTAGCCATAATCCGCCAGAATATAATGGATATAAAGTTTATTGGGATGATGGTGCACAAATAGTTGCTCCTAGAGATAAGGAAATAATTGAAGAAGTAAATAAAGTTACTGATTATTCTATGGTTAAAACAATTTCTAGAGAGGAAGCAGGAGAGAAAAAGCTATATATTAAAATTGGAAAGGCTATTGATGATAGATTTAATGAAGAATTAAAGTCTTTATCAATAAATCCTGAAGTAACTCATGAAATGGGTGATGATATAAAAATAGTTTATACTCCTTTACATGGTGCTGGAAATAAAGCTGTTCAGAGAGTTTTGTCAGAGCTTGGATTTAAACATGTATATGTTGTTCCTGAACAAGAGTTGCCAGATGGAAATTTTCCAACAGTTGATTATCCTAATCCAGAGGATCCTAAAGCATATAAGTTAGCATTAAAGCTTGCTGAAAAAGTTGATGCTGATATAATTTTAGCTACTGATCCTGATTCTGATAGATTGGGAATTTATGTAAAAGATACTAAAACTAGAGAATATATTTTCTATACAGGTAATATGACAGCGTTGTTAATTGCTGAATATATTTTGGAACAAAGAAAAGCTAAAGGAACTTTGCCAAAAAACGGAGCTATAATTAAGACAATAGTTTCTTCTAATTTGACAGATGCTATTGCTGAAAATTATAAAATGCATTTAATTGAAACCTTAACAGGATTTAAATATATTGGAGAGCAGATGAGAGGTTTTGAGAAGAATGGCGATTATGAGTATGTTTTTGGCTTTGAAGAGAGTTATGGATGTTTAGTTGGTACTCATGCTAGAGATAAAGACGGTGTTGTTGCGGTTATGATGCTTTGTGAGGCAGCAGCATATTATAAGAAAAAAGGATTAACTTTATGGGATCAAATGATTAATATTTATGAAAAATATGGATATTATAGAGAATCTCAGGTCTCAATTGTTTTAAAGGGTGCAGAAGGTGCAGAAAAAATTAAAGAATTGATGGAGAATCTTCGTAATAATGAACCAGAATCTTTCGGGGAATATAAAGTTGAAGCTATTCGTGATTATTCAACAAGTATAAGAAAAGATATGAAAACTGGAAAGGAAGAAAAAATTACTCTTCCAAAATCTAATGTTTTATATTATGAACTTGCTAATAATGAGTGGTGTTGTGCTAGACCTTCAGGTACAGAGCCTAAAGTTAAATTTTATATGGGTGTTAAGGCTAAAACTATGGAGGAAGCAGAGAAAAGACTTTCTAATCTAAAATCAGAACTTTTGAAAAAGGTTGAAAAATAATTATATATATTATAAAAGAAGAGCTAAATTATTGAGGTAAAATTCGATAATATTAGCTCTTTTTTTATGAAAATGATTTGATAAAAAATAAATTGAATATTTTCAAATGGTGTTTGTGAGCTTGAAACTTAGAATATTAAGAAATTAAAGCAGATTGAACTGAAATTTAGATGTTTAATGAAATATCAAAAAAATGAGTAAAATAGAGACTTTGAGACGTTTGAATATTATCATTGATTTTTTTTGTAAATTGTAATAGAATGAGAACACTACTTAGCAAAACTTAGGAAAAAATATCACAAAAAGTAAATAACTTTTTTTAAATATATAATGATATACGACATTTTTTTTATTTAGTATGTTGTTAAATATTAAAAAAAGTATGAGGTGGTAAGGATGTTTCAAAATTTGGCAGATAATATAACTCTAAATGAAAAGGATGTTAAAGAAAATAAAAAATATAACTTAGAAAAATTAAAAGATTTAATTAGCATTCAAAATGTAATTATTTATATTTTATCTTTTTTTGTTTCTACTGTAGCAATAAGAGATGGGATTTCTCCTTTTGCATTTGCTTTTTTTGTTGCAGCTTGTAGTAGTGTTATTCCGGCAGGACCGGTTTTAATTTCTACTGCTTTGGGCGTTTTAGTATCACAAGGAATTCCTGGATTTTTAATGTATTTTCTTACTGTTTTAATTTTCTTGCTTACAGTAGTATTTTTTAAACCTTATGTTCAAGATGATAGAAATGAAATTGCAAAACTGGGTAAAAACTTAATTATTGCTACTATTGTTGTACAAGCTATAAAACTTGGAACTGATACGTTACTAGTTTATGATATTGTAGTAGCAATTTTAAATGTTATTTTTACATATGTTTTTTATAAGATATTTGTTAATAGTATAGGAGTTTTAGAGAACTTTGGTTTAAAATCTGCCTTTACTATTGAAGAAATTATTGGAGCAACGATTGTTACAGCAATTGCTGCAGTTAGTGTTAGTGGGTATAGAGTTTTTGGAATTTCAATTGCGAATGTTATTTCTGTATTACTTATTTTAATTTTAGCGTGGAAAAATGGTTTATTGGTTGGTAGTACTATAGGTGTTTCGCTGGGATTGATATTAGGGATAATTGGTGTTGTTACACCTATACAGATATTGGCTTTTGCTATTTCTGGGCTGTTAGCTGGAGCTACAAATAAACTTGGACGTATTGGTGTTGTGGCTGGATTTTTAGTCGGAAATGCAATTATTTCTTATTTGGGAACTGGAAATACGGTGCAAGTATTGTTGTATAAGGAATTACTTATTTCTGGAATAGCTTTATTTTTTGTTCCTAAATATGTTCAAATTGATATAGAAGGTATCATTGGAAAAAATAAATTCTTTGCACCTGCTGTTCAGAATAGGCTAGCAGAAAGTGAAAATGCGGAGAATAGGTTAAAAAACTTATCTAAAACTGTAAAAGAAATTGCAAAGAGTTATGGATTAAAAGATGAAGAAATAGTTGAAGAGATTGATAATATAAATAAAAGTAAAGAATCTTTTGTAGAAGATTTATTAAATAATTTAGATAGCTTTCCTAATAATATTTTATATGAGGATTTAATAAGTTCTGAAAATGATGTGATTGAGAAGATTTACATATTGCTTAGTGAAAAAGAGGAAATTTCTGAAAAAGATATAGTAAATATTTTTGAGGGTAGAAATGAAATATTAGATATATATGGAAATCAAAGTATTAGAGAAGATGTTAATCAAGTTGTTAGAATTGTTAATAGAACATACAGAATTAATGAAATGAACTTTCAATGGAAACAACGTTTAAATGAAAATAAAGAATCTATTTCTAAACAGTTAAAGGGTGTTTCAAAGGCAATTTCTGATATAGCGGTAGATATATCTAAAAATAAAGAATCTGCTTTTGAGAGACAGGAAAAAGAAATAAAAGAATTATTAAAACAAAAGGAAATTCTTGTTAAAGAAATTAAGATTAAGCAAAATAAAGGAAAGAAATATTTTATTGATATTTTATTTGAAAAACATGTCAAAGACAAAGACAAAATAAAATGTATTGAAACAATTTTATCTAAAATTTGTAAAGAAAAAATTGTTTTACAAAAAGATACTAGTCATTTAGATTCTAATTTATATATGCAAAAATATATTTCTGAGGATAAATATACAGTACAACTTGGATTGGCTAGATTGCCTAAGACGGGAAATGAAGTTTCTGGAGATAGTTGTATACAAGTAAAATTAGATGATAATAAGCACTTGGTTGCTTTAAGTGATGGAATGGGGTCAGGTTTAGAAGCTAGAAAATCTAGTCAAATAGTTGCTAAGATGCTTAGACAAACTCTTTCTGCTGGTTTTGATAAGGAAGATTCTATTGAACTTATAAATTCGACTGTTAAGGTTTCTAATGAAGAAATTTATGCTACTATGGATGTTGCAATATTTGACCTTTATAAAGGTGTTGTAGAATTTATTAAAAATGGGGCTTGTAAAACTTATATAAAGAACAAGCAAAATATTGAGTTTGTAGATTCTAACTCTTTGCCATTAGGAATTTTAAATGATGTTGATTTTACTGTTTATGATAAAGATATGAGAGATGGAGATATCTTTATTATGTGTAGTGACGGAATAGTTGATTCTAATATCGAACAACAGAATGATAAATGGTTAGTGAAAATAATAAAAGAAATTAATACAAATAATGTTAAAAAAATGGCCGATATTATTTTAAATGAGGCTATAGATAATGGATATGGCGTTTTAAAAGATGATATGACAGTTATTGTTGCTAAAGTTAGTAAGATATAGAAATAATAATATTTTATAACTTGGAAGAAATATATTTTAAATAAATGTGATTTTTAATTCACATTTATTTTTTTACTTAAAATGTATTGATGGTATTGAATTTACAGGTGAAAATGTGATATAGTAACGTTGTATTAATGTTTTTAATCGGAGGATGTAATGAGAAAAAGTAGAGGCAGAAGGTTTGATGATGAACCAAAATTAAATATGAAAAAGGTTGTTGCAACATTACTTGCTTTTTTAGTATTAGTTATGGTTGTTGCTTCAATAATTATTGTATTAAATAAAAAGAATAATCAACAAATGGTTGTTGAACCAAGTATTAAATATTTTTCAGCATACGTTGATTCGAAGTGGAGTGTAATTAATAGTAAGGGTGAACAACTTTCAAATATTGTTTATGATGAAATGATTATTATTCCTGATGAATCTAAAAATGTTTTTATTGCTACATATGATGTTGATTATACAAATGAAACATATAAGACAAAGGCCATAAATGATAAGAATGAACAATTATTTTCTAATTATAATAATATAACTGCTATTGTTAATTATACTTCTTTGGATGATGTTTGGTATGATACTGAAGTACTAAGATTTGAAAAAGATGGAAAATATGGATTAATAGATTTTACGGGAAAACAAGTACTAGCACCTGAATATGATGAAATTACTGCTTTGCAAGGAATTACAAAAACGGTAGTATTAAAGAAAGACGGAAAATATGGATTATTTAATAGTACTTCTAAAACTAAATTTCTAGATGAAAATTATACATCTATAGAAGCTTTTGGTGAAACTTATAACGATGGTTATATTGTAACTGATGAAAATGGCAAGTTAGGACTTGTAGGAGCTGAAGGAAAAGTTATATTAGAAAATCAATATGATGGAATTGATAAAGTATCTGGTTCAGATATGTATGTTGTTTTAGTTGGAGGGAAAAAAGAATTAATTTCTAAAGATGGAACAGTTATATTAGATGCTGGATTTGATGAAATTGAATCTATTGATGGTTCAAATCTTGTTGTAAAAAATGTTGGAAAGTATGGAGTTATTGATACACAAGGAACAGTTATTATTGATACAGCTTTTGATTCAATGAAAAGTTGTTTTTCAGGTTTGTATATTGTAAGTACAGCTGGAAAATATGGAGTAATTGATTTAAATAAAGATATTAGGATAGAAATAAAATATACTAATATTGAATATAGAAGTGATATTGCTTCACTTGTTTGTGAAAATGAAGATTATACAACAGATGTATATACGAGAGATTTAAATTATGTATTTACAGGTACAATTAGCAAAGTAGATGCTGAAAGCGGATATATTAGAGTACGAGTAGGAGACGAGTATAAGTACTATAACTTACAATATCAAGAAATAAGTAATAAAGATGCTTTGAAAAATAATACATTATTCTTGGTTAAGGAAAATGGAAAATATGGATATGTAAATAAGAATAATGAAAAAATAGTTGATTGCATTTATGATGATGCTAAAGAGCAAAATGAATTTGGATTTTGTGCAGTTAACAAGGATGGTAAATGGGGTGTATTACAATCTAATGGAGCTGTATTATTAGAACCATCAGTTGAATTAGATAACAGTATAAGTATAGACTTTATAGGAGAATGGCATTTAAATGAAAACTTAGAGCTTCATGCGTATACAAAATAACAATAAATTATACAAAAGAGGAGATTAGTTTTGGAATTATCGTTTAAATATCAATATACATACTTTCTTTATCCTTATATTATAGAACCGGATAAATATGAAAGATATCTTTTGAATTTGTTAAAAGATAAGAAGACAACTCTTAAAATTTTTGAAAAGGAAAAGGATTTGGATATATATAATTATTTTAGTCCTACTATAAGGGAGAATTATTTTCCAACCTTTGAAATTAGAGAAAAAGAATTAAGAAGTTTTAAAGAACTAAATAGTGAAAAAAAGGCTAAAATTTTGTCAAAACACGGTTGTGTTTGTTTTGAATATATGCTTGGAGAAACTGTAGAAGGAAATGAGCAGGAAAATGGAGTGGTATTTAATATTCCTAAAATAGATATTATTTGTTTTAATACTGGTATTTGTTTTTTGAGTATAAAAACGACTATAGAACAAAGTGAAAAATTTTCTGATATTTTAAATTTTAATTATAAGTTTAAAGAGATAAACTCAGAATTTGCAGGATTGAAACAATATGATAATATTAATATTCAAACAGAAAAATTAGAAGATGCTAGACAAATTTCTGATATAATAAAAAAAATAACAGGAAATCAAAAATCATCAGAAGAAGTAGAAAATAAATTTTATACTTTTGGTTATACATGTATTCCTTCTGAGTATTGGAATGATAGAAATGAATTTCAGAGCTTTGAAAATGAGTTTTTAAAATATGTAAATACTTTTCCTAGTAATTATATTACGGATCTTAATAAAGAAAGTGAAGAACAGAATTTAAGTGTAATATCTAAACTTAAATATTCTCGAACAGGAATAACTAAATCGAATTGTAATTTACTTTGTTCAACAGTTGATATGTATAATTATACAAAGCTTCCTTATGAGTATGAAACAGTTATTTATTATACATATATTCTTAGATTATATCAAAAGATTTTCTTACAGCAAGTAAATTTAGAATTTAGAAGTTATAGTAAGATTATACATATACGAAAAAGATTTATTGAATTTACAAAAACCATGTGGGCAAAAGAAATTACAAATGATGATACTGGCTCTTTGTATTACAGGATGTTAGGTTCAGTTTTTGAATTGGATGAGCTATTTGAGCAAATAAGAAAAAAATATGAAATTATTTATAAAGATTTAGATATAGAAAAAAATAATAGAAATTATAGTATAATGGTTATGCTGCTTATATTATCTCTTATTTTAAATACATTTACTATAATTGCATATATGTATATGTGACGGAGGAATGAGGCATAAATTGAATATTTCTTGTGGAACAGATATTATAGAAATTAGTAGAATAAAAAAAACAATTGAAAGATTAGATGAAAAATTTTTAGATACGATTTTTACTAAGAATGAAATTGAATATTGTGAAAGTCATAAAGATAATAAGTATCAGCATTATGCAGCACGTTTTGCGGCTAAAGAAGCTGTTTATAAGGCTTTAAACAATGTAGTGGATAATGATAAAATGTCTTGGAAAAATTTTGAAATTATTAATGATACTTCTGGAAAGCCGAAAATAAATTTTCAGGATGATAAAATTGATAAAATAGATATTTCAATTTCGCATTGTAAGGAATATGCTGTAGCAAATGTTGTTGTTTTATATGAATAAAACGTGGGAGGTACAAATGAGAAAAGAAAATGGTATAACTTTATTGGTACTAGTTATTACTATTATTATCTTGTTAATAATAATGGGAATTACTTTTTCAGTTATAATTGGTGATGAAGGAATGATTAGAAGAACTTCAGAAACTAGTTTTGAAGCAAAGATAGATCAAATTGTTGAATTAATGGATGAAAAAGAAGATTTATATAATTTAGAAAATGTTACTAATGAGAATTTTTTACCTTCCTCAGTAAAACAATCTATTCTTGGTGAATATTATTCCTCTGATGAAAATAAGAAGACACTTGATATTGATTGTAAATATTCTGAAGAAAATGGTATAGTAATGACTTTAGTTTATAAAAAATCAGCATTTTCAGATTATCAAATTGAAATTTTAGAGGATAATGGTGCTGTTCCAATGACATAAAAAAAGAAATTAGTATATTTAAAAAAAACAATCATACTTTATAGTATGATTGTTTTTTTAGATAAAAAGAAAATTTTTATGATGATTTTAGGAATTTTTTGTTTTTCTGCTATTTTGTGTACAGGAATGAATAATACAAAAGAATCAATAATGACTGCTAGCACGCCTGTTACGTCAAGGGTAATTGTATTAGATGCAGGACATGGCAAACCAGATGAGGGAGCAGAAAGCAAAAATGGTGTTACAGAAGAAAAGACAAATCTAGATATTGTACTTAAGTTGCAAAAATTGTTAGAAGAAAGTGGAAGCACAGTTATATTAACTAGGTCAGACGAAAATGGGATTTATGATTTAGATAAAGAGACACTTAAGGAGAAAAAAGTTTCTGATATTGAAAATAGAGTTAAGATTGGAAATGAATCGTCTGCGGATATTTTTGTTTCTATTCATCTTAATAAGGGTACAGATGAAAAATATAGTGGTTGGCAAACTTTTTATAAGGAGAGTGATGATAATAGTCATAGGTTGGCTAAATGTATACAGGATGAATTAAAAAGTACAATTAATGAGGAAAATAGAAGGGTTGAAAACAAGATAAGTGGAATCTTTATAATTGATAATGTTGAGATTCCAACGGCAATTGTAGAGTGTGGATTTTTGTCTAATCCACAGGAGGAGCAAAAATTGTTGACAGACGAATATCAGAATGAATTGGCTTGGGGAATTTATAGTGGGATACTGACTTATTTTAATTCCAATTGAAAGAAATATAAAAAAGAACTTTCATAAATTGAAATCTAGCTTAGATGTTAAATATTTTTAGGTTTGTTTCAAATATGAAAGTTTTTTTATTTATACTCGTAATTTTTTAATTTCTTTTGCTTCTTTATAAAGTTGGTTAACATGTTCTTTTCTAACAACATAAGATTTTTTATATTCGTTTAGTGCAGCTTCAAAATTATCTATTGTTTCACCATTACTTTTTCGCAGATACATTTCAACACCTTGTTTATAGTAATCTTTTTTGCTTTGAGAATGTGTAGATAAGTATTTTTTATAATAACTTTCAGCATTATTTAGACGTTTTATTTCTTCTTGAATGAAATCTAAATATTCTGTTCGAACGGCTATTTCATATTCAGTATCTTCTAAAATTACTTTGAACAAAGCACGTACAATTCTTTTATCAATTTTGCCAACAGTAGCATCTTTGATGATCATTTTTATACCTTCTTTTGGTTTTAGAGGTTCTGAATTTTGAATTAATATGTTTAGTGTATCAATGATACCTACGTGAGTTTTATATTGGCGTTTTGCACTTATTGCTTCGAATTCATCAGCAACACGTATGATTTGACCTTCATATGGTATGTCTTTTTTTGTTAGACCTTGAGGATATCCTGAACCATTTAATGCTTCGTGGTGGTATAATGCTCCTGCTGCATAAGGTCTTAATTTTAAATCTTTCATACACATGTTGTATCCTATTGTTGTATGAGTTTTCATTATTTCGTATTCTTCATCAGTAAGTTTAGATTGTTTTTGCAATATAGAAGGTGGAATGAACATTTTTCCTAAGTCATGAAGATATGCACATATGGTGCAGTAAATTGTAAAACCTTCTTCACAATGTAAATACTCACATAAACGACAAGTTATTGTGGCAACATTGTCACAGTGTTTTCTTGTATAAACATCTAAGCTGTCTAAACATGCTAATTGATATCTCATTGTGGCATTCAGGTTATATGATTTTAATGAAGTACGGTTATAAAAATCGAATTCTGGTTCTTTCATTGAACATCTCCTATCCTTTGTAAGATATAATTATAATATCTCTAAGATGTGATTTGGTCAAGTGAAAAGCTTGATTAAATTTGAAAATTAATATATGATAAGAATGCATGATTTTTAGAAATAAAAGAGGATAGAAAATGTATTTAAAGAGATTAGAATTGCAGGGATTTAAATCTTTTGCAGATAAAACAGTATTAGAATTTATGCCAGGTATTACTACAGTTATAGGACCTAACGGTTCAGGTAAAAGTAATATTTCTGATGCAATTAGATGGGTTTTAGGTGAACAAAGTATGAAGTCATTAAGAGGAACTAAAACCGAAGATGTTATTTTTGCTGGAACTCAAAATAGAAAGTCATTAGGTTTTGCAGAAGTTTCTATGGTTATGGATAATTCTGATCAAAAACTTCCTATTGAATATACAGAGGTAACTGTTACTAGAAAATTATATAGAAGTGGTGAATCAGGATATTTTATAAATAAAACTCCTTGTAGATTGAAGGATGTTCTTGAATTATTTATGGATACTGGCATTGGAAAAGATGGTTATTCTATTGTAGGACAAGGAAAAATAGATGAAATTTTGAGTAATAAATCTGAAGAGAGAAGACATGTTTTTGAAGAAGCTGCCGGAATTGTTAAATATAGATCTAGAAAGCAAGAATCTGAGAAGAAAATGGAACAGGCAAAGTTAAATTTGCTTAGAATTAATGATATTATTGCTGAAATTGAAACTAATATCGAACCTACAAGAATACAATCAGAAAAAGCAAAAGAGTTTTTGAAAATAAGAGATGAATTAAAATCTATAGAAATAGGTTTGTTTATTCACAATATAAACGATTATAAAAAGAAAATTGAAGAAATTACTAATAATCAGGATATTTTTAATACTCAATTAATTCGTGAAAATGAAAGACTTTCTAATATTCAAGAATTAAAAGAAGAGTTAAGAAGTTCTTTGGATAAGATAACTGAGCAAATTGAAAAAATGCAGAGTCTTGGATTTGAAAATGAAAGAAAAAAAGAACAATTAAAGTCTGATATTAATTTAAATATAGAAAAAATTAATAATAATAAAGAAAATTGCATGCGTTTAGAAAATGAGATTACTGAAAATAATGGAAAATTAGTTTCTCTTCAGGAAGAAATAACTCAAAAGAAAAGTAAAAAAGATGTTTTGATTGAAAATAGAGAAAAGTTTGTAAAAGAGCTTGATGAAAAAGAAGCTAAATTGAAAGAGCTTACAAATAATATGTCTGAAAAAGAACTTGAGATGGAAGAAAAGAAAAAGAAGCTTGATGAAAATGTTGATGAAAAGTTTGAAATTTCTAATACAATTTCTACTTTGGTAGCTAATATTGAAAGTTATGAGGCTAGAAAAAAAGCTGTTGAAGAGGAAATTGATATTAATATATCAGACTTAGATACTTCTAGAATGAATAAATCTGAAATATCACAAAAATTTACAGAAATAGAGTCAAGAAGAAATAAAATTAAAGATTCATTAATGAATGCAGATAAGAGAAAAAGTGACGCTGAGAGTAAGTTGAAAGATTATGATTTAAAGATTAATCAATGTGAATCTGAAATTAGATTAAAAGATTCTAGATTAAAGTTTTTAGAAGAAACGGAAAGAGAAAAAGAAGGATATATTAGAAGTGTAAAGGCACTTTTACAGGAATGCGAAAGAAATGGTAGCTTGAAAAAAGGTGTACATGGTGTTATAGCTAATTTGATTAGTGTTCCAAAGGAATATGAAATTGCAATAGAAATGTGCCTTGGACAAACTATGCAAAATGTTGTAACTGAAACAGAGGAAGATGCTAAAAAATTAGTTGAACATCTAAGAAAGTATAATTTGGGTAGAGCTAGTTTTTTGCCAATCACGTCAGTAAAAGGTAAAAAGCTTGATAAGTTAAAATCAGAAAAAGGTGTAATTGGAATTGCATCTGATTTAGTTAAGTTTGATAAAAAATATGAACAGATTGTTTTAAGTTTACTTGGAAGAACTGTTATTGTTGATAATATGGATAATGCTATTGCAATTGCTAGAAAAAATGCTTATGGATTTAGAATTGTTACATTAGATGGAGATGTTTTAAATTCATCAGGAAGTATTAGTGGTGGTAGTGTTCAAACGAAAACGGTTAATATTTTAGGTAGGTCTCGAGAAATCGAGGAACTTAAGAAAAAAATTAAAGAATTAGAGAGAAAGCTTGAAAATTTAAAGAAAGAGAAAGAAGAATATGAAGCTTCTATAGAAAGTGTTTTAGAAGAGGTTGCAGCTTTGGATAATGAGCTTAAAGATATAGAGATTGTTTATGCTACTGAAAAACAAAAAGTGAATTCTATAGAAGAAGCTGTTGAAAAGGTTGAAACTAGGTTAGAAAAATTAAGAAATGAAAAGAAGACTATTGAAAGTAATATAGAAGATAGTAATAAAAGGCAAGAAGAGCTTAAAGAAAGAACTTCTGTGATAGAAGAAGAAAATCAAATTTTAAATAAAGAAATAGAAGAATTTACTACTAAAAATAAAGATACTCAGGGAATAGTTGATGACTTGAATTTTGATATTACTAATTTAAAAATTTCAGTTTCTTCTTTTGATGAAAGTGGTTTATCAATTGATGAGATGTTAGAAAGAATTAATTCAGATATTGAGACTATAAAAAAATCTTCTGAAAATAAAGAACTACAAAAAGCAAAGATGATTAGTGATAATGAAAATTTGGAAAAATTAAATGTTGAGCTTAATGAAAAGATTAATAATTTGATATCAGAAGTTTCAAATAGTGGAAGTAAAGTTGAAGAATTGAAAAATGACAGAATAGCTAAGAATACTAAATTAGAAGAGACAGAGGCAAATTTTTCTGAACAAATGGAAAAAATTGATTCATTAAAAGAGCAAGTTAATAAATGTGATGTAAAGAAATCTAAATTTGAAGTTGAATTAGAACAAATTATAACTAAGATGTGGGAAGAGTATGAAATTACTCCAAATGATCCTGGGGATTATAAAGAACCAAAGAATGTTCAGGAAGTTCAGAAACAAGTTAATATTTTGCGTAATAATATGAAAGAACTTGGAAGTGTAAATATTGACTCTATAGAGGAGTATAAGAAATTAAAAGAACGTTATGATTTTATGAATGAACAACGACTAGATTTGGAAACAACGATGGCAAAACTTAGAAATATGATTAGTGAAATGACGGCTATTATGAAGGAACAATTTGCGGATAGATTTAAAACAATTAATAAAAATTTCGCTAAAATATTTGTTGAGCTTTTTGGTGGTGGAAAGGCAGAATTGAAACTTACTGATGAAGCTAATGTTTTAGACTCAGGAATAGAGATTGAGGTTCAACCTCCTGGAAAGAAACTTCAAAATATGATGTTGCTTTCTGGTGGAGAGAGGGCTTTTACTGCGATTGCTTTATTGTTTGCAATATTAAAAATAAATCCGGCACCATTCTGTGTATTAGATGAGATTGAGGCAGCTTTAGATGATGTTAATGTTTATAGATTTGCAGAGTATTTAAAGAAATTTGCAGGAGAATCCCAGTTTTTAGTTATTACTCATAGAAAAGGAACAATGGAAGTTGGAGATACTGTTTATGGAATTACTATGGAGGAAAATGGTATTTCAAAATTGTTATCTTTAGATTTGAAAAAATAAGGGAAATAGAAGGGATTTGAATCTAAAATGGATTTTTTTGATTCACATGCTCATTATAATGATGAGAGATTTTTAAAAGTAAGAGATGAATTAATTAAAAATATGTATGATGATGAAATTACTAATATTATATGTGCTGGATATAACCTAGATGCTTCAAAGGATGCAATAGAACTTTCTAAAAGATATTCACATATTTTTGCAACTTGTGGAATATCACCAAATGATATAACAGAAGCTGTGGATAAAGAGTTATTAGAGATTGAAAAAATTGCTTCATATCAAAAAAATGTAGCGATAGGTGAGATTGGACTAGATTATCATTGGAATAAAGAAAATAAAGAACTTCAAAAAAAGGTTTTTATTTGTCAAATTGATATTGCTAATAGATTGGGGTTACCAATTGTTATTCATACGAGAGATGCTGTTTTTGATACTATTCAAATTTTGAAGGAACATCCTGTCTCAAAAAAAGGTGTTTTTCATTGTTGCCCATTAAATCAAGAATTGATTAAAGAAGGGTTAAAGCTTGGATTTTATATATCTTTTAGTGGGAATATTACTTTTAAAAATGCTAAGTCTGCAGGATGTATAGAGCTTGTACCTATGGATAAAATTTTAATTGAAACTGATAGTCCATATTTAGCACCAGAACCTCATAGAGGAGAGACTAATACGTCTTTATTTGTGAAGTGTGTTGCTGAAAAAATTGCCGAAGTTAAAAACATTTCTATAGAAGAGGTTGCAGAAAAAACAAGAGATAATGCAAAAAGAATTTTTAATTTATAAAGGTTTTTAATGTAGTAATTTATACTGTATTATTGATATACTTATGAATAAACTTATAATAAGGCATGCAAACATTAGCTTTGTGTGTCTTTATTTTTAACTTTATGCCTTGAATTTACGGGAATTTGCGTGTATAATATACATGTTAATTTTTAAAAGGAGATTTTTTATGTTTAATAAGTTAGAGGCTGTTGAAAAAAGATATGAAGAGTTAAACAAATTAATAAGTGATCCAGAAGTTATTGCTAGACAAAATGAATGGAAGAATTTAATGAAAGAGCATAGCGATTTGGTTGATGTTGTTGAAAAATACAGAGAATATAAGAAAGTTAAAGAAGCTTTAGAAGAAGCTCAAGAGATGCTTGCAGATAAGGATTTAAAAGAACTTGCAGAAATGCAAATGTTAGAGTGTAAAGAAAAGCTTGTCAAAATAGAAGAAGAATTAAAAATTCTATTAATTCCTAAAGATAAAGATGATGAAAAAAATATTATTTGTGAAATTCGTGGCGGAGCTGGAGGAGAAGAAGCTGCTTTATTTGCGGGTACATTATTTAGAATGTATTCAATGTATGCTGAGAGAAAAGGTTGGAAACTTGAAGTTTTAAATGAAAATGCTACAGAGTTAGGCGGTTATAAAGAAATTTCATTTATGATTACTGGAAAAGGAGTTTATAGTAGATTAAAGTTTGAAAGTGGTGTTCACAGAGTTCAAAGAGTTCCAGATACAGAAAGCAGTGGAAGAATTCATACTTCTACAGCTACTGTAGCAGTTTTGCCAGTTGTTGAAGATGTCGAAGTTGAACTTAATCCAGCAGATATTAGAATGGAAGTTTTTAGAGCTTCAGGTGCTGGTGGACAACATGTTAATAAAACTTCTTCTGCTGTTAGATTGATTCATGAGCCTACAGGAATTGTTGCAGAATGTCAGACAGAACGTTCACAAGTGCAAAATAGAGAATATGCAATGAGACTTTTAAAATCTAGAATTTATGAAATTGAAAAGCAAAAACAAGATGAAGAACTTGCCAATGAAAGAAAATCACAAGTAGGTGCTGGTGATAGAAGTGAAAAAATACGTACTTACAATTATCCACAAGGAAGAATTACAGATCATAGAATCGGTTTGAGTATTTATCAAATGGAAGATTTTTTAAATGGAAACTTAGATGAAATGATTGATGCTATTACTGCTTATGATAGAGCTGAAAAATTGAAAGGTGATCAAGAATAATAATAAAAACACGTTATAATGTTTATGCATGGTAACGTGTTTTTTTATATAGGTATAATTAAATGTATGGGTAAAATTATTATGTTGCGGCATTTTTTATTATAATAAAAAATAGCTCAGAAGTTTTTTCTGAGCTATTAATGTTATTCATTATCTTTTTTTACAATTTTATTATATTGAATTAATGAGAACATACAGAAAACTAAAGCTAGTAAAACGATTAATGCAAGGTTTATTTCATTACTGTCAATACCTGTATTAGGTAAGTTTTCAGTAGCGTTTGAACTATTAATTGTTTTTGGTGTGTTAGTAGTTAATCCACCATTGGTATTGTTTAGAGTATTGTTTTCAAGCTCATTAGTAGGTTCTTCAGTTTCGTTAATTGTATTATTACTATCTTCAGTTTCGTTTTTTGCTGTTATTGTGCTAGCAAGAGAAAAGTTAGTGAATGCTAGGATAACAACTAATGATAGTATAAGGGTAATTGCCTTTTTTACATTTTTCATGTTGCTTCCTCCTGTTTATAAAAATATATTAATTTATTATATTGTACAAATAATGGTAGAAAAATGTCAATAGGTATAAATAAATGAAATAAAAAGGTAATATTTTGTAATAATCTAAAAAATTTTGAAAAACAGAAATTAACTATTTACAAAAAAGATGATATTTTATATAATGCAAACATAGATTCGCAAAAAGATTGCACGAAAGGGAAAAAGAGAAATGAATGATATATTAGATATACTTAATGATAAACAAAGAGAAGCGGTTTTAGAGACAGAGGGACCATGTTTAGTTATTGCGGGAGCAGGTTCTCGGAAAAACTAAAGTTTTAACTCATAAAATCGCTTATTTAATGCAAGAAAAAAATGTTAAACCTTGGAATATTTTAGCGATTACTTTTACTAATAAGGCTGCTAATGAAATGAAAGAGAGAGTTGAAAATTTAGTTGGTGATGTTGCTAAAGATATGTGGATTGGTACGTTTCATTCCATATGTGTTCGTATATTGAGAAGATATATTGATAGAATTGGCTTTACATCTTCATTTATTATTTTTGATTCTTCTGATCAAAAAACATTGGTAAAACAATGTTTAAAACAATTAAATATAGATGACAAAATGTTAAATGATAGAGCTGTTTTATCAGAAATTAGTAATGCTAAAAATGAAATGTTAGAACCAAGTGCATATAAATTAAGAACAAATGGAGAAGTTAGAAAAGAAACTATTGCCAAAGTTTATGAAATGTATCAAAGAAAATTGAGAGAAAATAATGCGATTGATTTTGATGATATTATTAATTATACAATAAAAATTTTATCTGAAAATCCTGATGTTTTAGAATATTATTCACAAAAATTTGAATATGTTTTAGTTGATGAGTATCAAGATACTAATAAGGCTCAGTTTACATTAGTTTCAATTTTAGCTGCAAGACATGGTAATATTACAGTTGTTGGAGATAATGATCAAGGGATATATTCTTTTAGAGGAGCTGATATTACTAATATTTTAAATTTTGAAAGAGATTTTCCTGGTACTAAAATTATAAAACTTGAGCAAAATTATAGATGTACACAAAATATTTTAGATGCTGCTAATGCTGTGATTAAAAATAATGAGACTAAATACGAGAAAAAGTTATGGACAGAAAATGGCAAAGGTGGAATGATAAATGTATACAGAGGAAATGACGAATATGATGAAGCTAATTTTATAGTCCAAAATATTAATAGGCTTCGTAGAGAAGAATATATGACCTACAATGATTTTGCTATACTATATAGAATGAATAGTCAATCTCGTAGTATAGAGGATATTTTAAGAAGAGAAGATATGCCTTACAAAATTGTTGGTGGATTAAAATTCTATGAAAGAAAAGAAATAAAGGATATTATTGCATATTTAAGATTGATTCAAAATCCATCTGATAATTTAAGTTTAATGAGAATTATCAATGAGCCCAAAAGAGGAATTGGAAAAACAAGTTTAGAAAATGTAGAACAAGTTGCAAATCAAGTTGAAACTTCTATGTATGATGTTATTAAGAGAGCAGATGAGTTTGGACTTAATAGAGTATTTTTGAATTCTAGAGAATTTATTTCTCAAATAGAAGAATTAAGAGCTAAAAAAGATGATATAAAAATTTCAGATTTAATTAAAGAAACTTTAAATAAAACTGGTTATACAAAAGCTTTAGAGGAAGAAGATACGACTGAAGCAGAGAGTAGATTAGAGAACTTAGAGGAGTTTTTAACAGTTGCTGTTGAATTTGAAGAAGAGATTGCAGAAAATTCATTAGAAGAATTTTTGGAAGGAATAACTCTTTCTAGTGATATAGATGGAACTGATGATCAAGAAGATTCTGTAACATTGATGACTTTACATAGTGCTAAAGGATTAGAGTTTCCAGTTGTGTTTTTAGTTGGAATGGAAGAAGGAATCTTTCCTGGCTATAAGTCTATAGGGGAACCTAAAGAATTAGAGGAAGAAAGACGACTTGCTTATGTTGGAATTACTAGAGCAAAACAATATTTATTTATTAGTTGTGCAAGACAGAGAACGATTTTTGGATCAACAAGTTGCAATCAAGTTTCTAGATTTGTTAAAGAAATTCCTAAAGAACTATTTGAAGGATATGACGAATCTTTTGAAGATGCTCCTAAAAAGACGTATGAAGATTATCAATATGAATGGAAATATGGAAGTAGTCATGTTACTTCGTATAAATCAGATGATGTTGCTTCAGTAAAACCTAAGACTCAATTTGCATTTAGGACAGCAGAAAGCTTCTTAAATAATTTAAATAAGAAAGCTACATCAGATAGCGTTGATATTAGTGTTTATAGAGCGGGGCAGAGAGTTTACCATAAAAAGTTTGGAGAGGGTAAAATTAATTATGTTGAGGCAGAAGGAGATGATGCAAAAGTAGATATTACTTTTGATAAAATTGGACATAAGAGATTAATGGCTAAATATGCTGGATTAGAGGTTTTAGATTAAAGAATAGTTTATGAGATTACATTAATTTGTGATCTCATATTTTTTTATTTGTTTAGAATTGGACGTTGTGATTGCAGAAATTTGATTATATTACACTTTAAGAGTGTTGATTTTGAGAAATTTTGATAAATGCTATGTGGATAAAACGATTTACAGGAATTTCCAATTACCGAAAGTACAATATAGAGCCGTAAGTAATATAAGAATTTTGTAAAAGAAAAAATATAGAAATGTAAACAAAAAAAGAAGAATGCTTAAAATCAGTGAGGACGAGGGTTTTATTCTTTTTTTATTTTAAATTATAATAAGAAGCAAAAATTGGCATTGATTCTTGTGTATATGAGACTAAAATAAGTGTTAAGATTTTAATATTTATGGAGAGAGATATGCGCGGAAGAGAATTTTGGGAAAAGTTAAAAAGAATAAGGCAGCAAAAGTTTGAGATGATACATAAACACTGTAGAAATTTTAAAACTAAAAAAAGCATAATAGGTGTAGTAAGTTTATCTTTATTGGTGGTAGTTGCAATTTTAGTAGTGTTGTTGCTAAATTATTCAAATAAAACAAATAAAAAATCAAGAGTTATAAACGATCCAGAACTTGCACGAGCAATGACATATGGCGAGTTTACAGAAGAAGATGAGAAAACGGAATCTGATTGTGTAAGGTTTGGAGCATTCTTTTTGCGCGATTTAGATGGTGATGGTTATGCGGAAAAAGTAAAAGGAACATGTAAAAAAGTTGGAGAAAGTGATTATCTTTATTTTTCATTAAATGTACTTACAGAGGGAACTTTAAAGAATGGAAAGATAGAAATTCAAGGTGATAATATATATTTTCAAACAGCTTTAATAGATGACGAGGTTATAAGTGGTAACTATATAAGCAATAATACTAGTGTAATAAATTTAAAAGATGTTGGTGTTGGAACTCAAAAATTAATATTTGGAAATGCTAGATCAGGAAATTATAATAATAAATATGAGATGAGAGCGGCATTGGGAAATGATACAACAAAATATTCAAGAGAAAATAAAATAATATTGACAGGAACACATGTTGCTAATGATGGAACAGAAACGAATATAAGAAAAGAAATAGTATTACCAGTAGATTGGTATGAAGAAACAAAAGCGGAGATACCTTATACATATGCAGGACAAACTAAAAATAAGTATCAAAGTTATAATACGGAAAATGTGGTTGATGAAGCAAAAGGAACAATAAAAATTAGTTTTAAATTAGTTAGTCAAGAGACTCAAAATAAATTAATTTTATCCAAGGCATATATAGAGGGAACAATACCGGATTTTAATGGATATTCTCCATTAAGTGTAGAGTTTACTGGGACGAATGTAAAATATACTTATGATGAGGAAACTGGAAAATATACAGCTTGGAGAGATTCTGTGTTAGATGCGTCTGGAAAAATACTTTCAGAGGCAAATTCAGGTTCATATGATACGTTAAGGTATAATGAATTTAATGTTATGGTAGAATACCCATTAGAGGCATATGCAACATTAGAGGAGACTATAACATATAAGGTGCCAATAAAAGCATATTACGAAGGATATAATAATCCGAATGAAGAATTTTCAAATCCTTATAGATCAAATATAGCAGAAGATATTATAGTAATAACATATACAAGAGGTGGTGGGGACGTAATAGGATATTCTCCTACTGTTGGACAATATGTAGGAAGTCCTTATAATACATGGGTTGTTTCAAAGGAATCAGCAGCAAAAAAATATAATAATGTTGAAGGAGAAGCAATAGAAAAAGAAACATATGAAGTAAGATGGGAAGTAGTAAGAGGAGCAGAAGGAACAATCACAGGTTTTAAAATATACGAACCGGAAAATAATTATGAAGACAGATTTATTAAAACAGATGGAACGGAAGAAGGCATAGTTGATATAACGAATAATGTTGGAATTTATTTTACTAATTTAGGTGGAATGTTTGGAGAAAATGGGTATGTTAAATTAATAGATAATGATACGAATACACTTATTCATACATTTACTAAGGATGATTGGGATATATATACAAAAGAAAGTCCATATCTATATGATTATGAAGTGAAACATATACGTTTGGAAACTAGTGAGGCTGATAAAGGAACAGTAATTGGAATTTATCAGGTAAAAGAAATAGATAATAACAAGTTATTAGAAAAGTATCAAACAAAAGAAGATTTTGATAAGATAAGTAAAATAGCTTCAAATGTAATAGTAGAAGCACAGTATGGTTCAGATTTAGCTTATACGAAATTAACTGATAAACCTGGATATGCTAATTATGACGAACCACTTTCAATAGCAAGTATATCAAATGTAACGCCAAGTCATATTTCAACTCAAGAAACTGCTGAAAATGTAAAAATAACAATTTCTACTGTAAATTTGGGATACAATGTGAAAGAATGGAAAAATGCAACATTTTTATTGAAATTTCCCGAAGAAGTAATATTAACAGAAATAAATAATGTCAATATTTCAAATTCAAATATAAAAATATTAGGATATGATATTTATCAAGAAAATGGGGTATATTTTTTAAAAATATTGACTGAAAATGATATTGCAACAACGTTTAATATAATAGTTGATTGTAATATCACACCAGATCCGCGTAAATTAACTGCAAATAGAAATATTGAATTATATGCATATAATGAAGAGTGTCATAACTATAAAGAAGGATATAAAGCTGTAGATACATATGATATTAATGCTGATAATAATACTGTGGAATATATGGATTATAGTAAAAAAGAAATTGGATTTGTTGGGCCTTCTTCATTATTAACAACAGAGACTGCAAGTGACTATGATGGAACAGGAAATACACTAGAAACTGCTATTGCACCACAAATAGCAATAATAGATAAAGAACAGGAAACTAAAACTGCAAAAGTATCAGTACAAATTTTAAATAATTATTCTGGAAATATAACTGAAGTAAAAGTTGTTGGAAAGATACCATTTGAGGGAAATACATTTCAATTAAATGCAAGTGTGAATTTAGGGTCAACATATACGACTACTTTGACAGGTCCAATAGTATTACCGGAGGCTTTACAACCAGTAGCAAAAGTATATTATAGTGAAAATGAGGTTGTTACGGAAGATTTAACAGATGAGCAAAATGGTTGGACAGAAAATGTAACAGATTATAGTAAAATAAAAACTTATTTGATTGATTTACAAGATTATTCTTTAAGTAGAGGCGAAGAATATATTTGTACATATGAAATTGAGATACCAAATACTGTAAATTATAATGATGTAGCATATAGTACGCATGGGGTGTATTTTGCCTTAGAGACGGATGAAGGAAAATTAAGAGATAAAACGGAAACAAATAAGCTTGGTTTTATGATTGCACGAAAGTATAACTTAGATATTTATAAAACTAAGTTTGGAACAGAAAAGTCTATTCAAGGTGCTATATTTAGTATTCAAGAAGAAGGGGAAGAAAACAGCAGAATTTTAGCAACAAATATAGAAGGAAAGGTAACTTTAAGAGATTTATATGTTGATAGAATATATACAATAAAAGAAATTAGAGCACCATATGATTATGTTTTAAATGGAGAAGAAATAAAGTTTATAGTGACAGTAGAAGATGGCGAATTAGTAGTGACTAAATTAAGTGGAGTGGTTAAAGATGAACTAACAGTAATTGATGGGGAAATAGGAAAGACGGTTGTTGTGAATGTTGAAAATGAGCCTAAATATACATTAAAGTTAACGAAATATGAAGCTGGAACAACCAATATAGTATCAGGAGTACGATTTAAAATAACAGGAAAAGGCTTACCGTCAGTTGGAAGAACAGCTACAACAAATAAGAATGGAGAGATAACAATATCAGGATTATATCCTGGTGAAACTTATACATTGGTTGAAGAATATGCGAAGGGATATGAATATAGTGAGGAAGAAATACAGTTTAAAACTGTATGGAGCGGAAGTGAATTACAGTCAGAGCTTATAAGCGGAAATTTTAAAGACGAACCTGAAATAGATAATACTCAAGAAAAACAACCGATAATGAGTGTGAGTTTAGAGAATACAAAACTAAGGGAATATAGTTTTGAATTGATTAAATTTGAAAAAGATACGAATGAAGCTTTAGCAAACGCAACTTTTAAGTTGACTGGAAAATGGATGGATGAAGAATTTACAACAGATGAAAATGGACTAGCAGGGATTCCAACATTATATGAGAATATAGAATATACATTAGAAGAGGTAATGGCTCCAGATGGATATGCAGTAAATGATAATAAAATTAAATTTAAAGGTGAATTTGATGATGAAACAAAATCTTGGAAGATTATTATTCTAGAAGGAGAACTAGAAAATAGTAATGTTGAAGAATATGAATTATTGAAAGAAGGTACTATACTAGACAATCAAGGAAATGAACTTACAGATAAATTAGCACGTATTTATTACGGACCATATAGTGGATATGCAGTTTTTCAATTAGGGTTTGCAGATGAGCCATTATTTAAATTAATAAAAACAGATGGAACAACACAAGAACCACTACCAAATGTAAAATTTGCGATAAAGAAAATAAATGATGACGAAACAGAAGAAGATGCTAAAGATACTGCTGGTAATATTATAGGTGAAGAAGAGAAAATTAATGGGGAGACATATCATGTAATTAAGACAGATGAGAAAGGAGAGATAAAAGAGGATTTACCAGAAGGTTTATATAAGGTAATAGAGGTTGAAACATTAGAGGGATATGAGTTTTCTGAAAATGTAGAAGATAGAACATATTATTTTGGTATCGGAAAAAGTAAGGCTGCGGTGAAAGAAGCAGTTGAAATGTGGAATCATAGTATAGAAGGAAATGCCGAAATTACATATACAGGTTCTGTTCCTACAAGTGATGGTGGGTATATATATGTAGGTTTTTTCGCTAATACTATAAGCTTTGATGAAGACAAAACAACTACTAATAATGCAATTTCTTTTACTTCAACAGGAAGTTATGATGGTATTATTATAAAATATAATGCGAATAATAAAATTGAATGGGCAAAACAATATAAAGATGATGCGTCAGTAGAGGAAAGAATTGAAGGAATAGAGTTAGTAGATAGCGATACAGTTGTTATAACAGGATATAGATGGCATAATACTCAAAATAAAATATTTCATTTAATATGTAACATAAATAATGGAGATGTACTAGAAGAAAGAGTAGACTTGGCTTTTCCAAAGAATGCGGGTGCTGATTTTATTAAAGGTATAAAAGTAACTAACGACGGTGGATATATAGAAATATTGGATTCACAAGTGCCATTTATAGTTCCGGCAAGCAATAGTATAACTGGGGAAGAAATGCAGTTTGAAACTAGAGGAGGTAGAGATGCATATATAGTAAAGTATAACTCTGAGCATAAAGTTGAATGGGTAAAGCAAATGGGAGGAGCGAATGATGATTATTTTTATGATGCAGTTTCTAATGAAAAAAATGAAGTTATTGTTGTAGGAGAATTTCGTGGGGAGCAAATAGAAATATCTTCAAAAGAAACTGAAAATGGAGAAGAGATAGTTTTAACTAATCCAACTAGCAATCCAACATTACATAGTAAAGGAATACTTATAAAATACAATAGTAATGGAAAAGTAGTGTGGGCAAAAAAAATAGGTAATCCGACTACTTGGGAAAATTATAGGAATATACTGAAAATTGAAGATGGCAGATATATACTAACAGGTTATTTAGGTACTAAAAATACTACAATTCCAGAAGAATGTACGAGTTCGAATATGCCGATAGAAATAAATGGCGTAAATATTGTAGCACAAATTAATGATGAAGGATTAATTGATTATGCTCAGGGATTTTCTACAGGAGATAGTGCATTTTTTAAACAAGGTGATGCTAATAGTGATGGAGGATATGTATTAGCTGGGCAAATAAATTCTATTAATGGAAGTAAAAAAATAGAATCTTCTCAAACTGCTGATGGAAATGAAATAAATTTTGATATAGTGGGAAATAGAGATATACTTATTGCTAAATTTAATTCGGAACATAAGGTGGTTTGGGCTAAGTCAATAGGCAGCGTGGGAATTGATAATGTAATATCGATTAATGAGCTAGAAGATGGAAGGTATTTGTTAAAAGCACAATTTGCAGGAAAAACGACTATTCCTACTGATAAATCGATATTTGAAACAGAAAAAGTTATTTATGGATCAACAACACTAATTTATAATCAAAATGGAATAATAGAATATGCAGATAGTGAACAAGGAAATGTACAAGAATATGTAGATGTTGTAGAAACAGATGATGGAGGAAATATAGCTGTAGGAAAGTTTAAAGGAGAATTAAAGATACCAGCAGAAGAGACGGCTGATGGAAAACAGATAAATTTAATTAGTGAAGGTGGATATGATTCTTTAATTGTAAAATACAATAATAGAGGAAAAATAGAATGGATAAAACAGTTAGGTCAATATTTAGATGATGCATATACAGGAATAGAAAAGGTTGATGATGGATATATAGTAGTTGGATATTACAAAAATGGAAATATAATTATATCGTCAGAAGAAACAGAAAGTGGTAATGAAGTAACATTAACAAATGTAAATAGTGGTAGTAATGGTATTTTAATAAAATATAAAAATGATGGAAAAGTTGAATGGGTACAAAAGCTAGAAGGAACAACATCAGAGACTATAATGGATATTGAAAAAAGTGATGATGGGTATGTTATAGTGGGGTACACATCTGCTAATAGCAAAATTACTATACCAAAGGAGGATGTTGCTAGCACGAATGAGGATATAGTATTGATGCCAAATGGTGGAGAAGATGCATTTATTGTAAAATATAATTTTGAAAATAAAGTTGAATGGGCAAAATATTTAGGTAAAACAGGAAATAATAGATTTAATAAAATAAGTATAAAAGAAGATGAATATGTAATTATAGGAAGTTTTGATGAGGATTTTACGATTTCAGCAAGTGAAACCATAGAAGGAAAAGACTTAAATGTAGAGGCAGGTAAGTCTGTTATTGTAAAATGTAATAATAATGGAAAGGTAGAATATTCAATAACAAATAATTTTGCTAAAAATGATATGTATGTACTAACAAATGGAGTAATTCATGTAGCTGATGGTGGATATATTGTAGTGGGAAGTTATTTTAGTAATACATTACTTATACCAGCTAATAATACATTAAAAAATGAAGAAATATCATTAAAAGCGGGAGGTGCACATACTGGATATATTATAAAATATAATTCTGAAGGGTTAGTAGAATTTGCAAGAAATTTTTCAGGAGGCAGCAATATTGGTTTAGAGGATATTTTTAATACTAGAGATGGAGGATACGTTTTAGTTGGAAGAGCACAGTGGGGAGTTCGATTTAATGCAGAAGAAACTCTTATTGGAAAAGATATTTGGGATAATACAATAGCTGGAAGATGTATCGTAAAGTATAATAATAAAGATAAAATGGAATATTATACTGATACTGATGATACAAATGGTGGAACTAATTATAGCGGAGTAGAAAATATAGATGGTTCATATGTGGTAGTTGGTAGAAATGCTAAAAATACTTTATACACAGGAGCAATTAGTGAATTTTCTGAAAACACCATATCAGCTGAAATCCCAGCTCAACAGGTAATAAATGTAGAAAATACTAAAAAACAATATCAGATAACAACAGAAGTAAAAGGTGTAGGAGGAACCATAACTGGTTCTGAGGAAACGCCATATGAAATTGTTATTCATGGAGAAGACAATATAAAAGAAATAAAAATAACTCCAGAAGAAGGATACAAAATATTAAAAATAACAGTAAATGATAATGAAATTGAATTTGTTCCAGAAGAAGATGGAAGTTATATAATTCCAACTTTTGAAAATATACAAGAAAATAAACATATAGTTGTTGAGTTTAGTAATACAGTATCAGATGTAATAGTTCATCATTATAAAGAAGGAACAACAGAAAGTGTCGCAGAAGATGAATTATTTCATGGAAATATTGGTGAAAACTATACTACATCTCCAAAAGTAGATTTAGAAGAATATGAAGTAGTAGTTGAAAAAATTCCTCTAAATGCAAGCGGAGTATATATAGAAGAAGTTCAAGAGGTAATTTATTATTATAAAGAGAGAACTGTAACTTTGACAGTACATCATTATTTAGAGGGAACAACTCAAGAGATTTCAAATCAAGGGTATGAGTTGGAATTTAATAAAGGAGAGGAATACACAACAGAAGCGGCAACTAATTTAGATGAAAAATATGAATTGGTTGAAATTCCTGCAAATAGTTGTGGAATAATTATAGAAGATACGATTGTTAACTATTATTATAGGATAAAGAAATTTAATATAACAACAAAAGTTGAAGGTGAAGGAGGAAATATTCTAGGAAATCAAGAGAAACCATATGAAGAAGTAGAATATGGAAGCAATTCAACTAAAGAAATAATAATAACACCAAACGAGGGATATCAAGTATCAAGCATTATAGTAAATGGAGTAGAAATAATATTTACACCAAATGAAGATAAAACAGTAGATATAGATAAATTTATAGATGTAACTGAAGATAAAGAAGTAATAGTAAAATTTGAGAGAATACCAGCGAAGGTAATAGTACATCATTATGAAGAGGGAACAGAAAATAGTGTGGCACCAGATGAGGAAAAAGATGGTCTAGTAGGAGATGTGTTTGCTACAAAAATAAGTGATCAGATTCCTACATACTATGAGTATGTAAGTTCAATTGGGCCAACACAAGGAACATATATAGAAGAAATACAAGAAGTAACTTATTACTATAGATTAAGAAAGTATGAGTATTCAATTGAATATTATTATGAAGGAATGTTGGATGATACGAAAACTGAACAAGAGATGGCAACATATGGTGAAGAAATAATTACATATATAGATAAAAATATTGATGGATATAAATTAGAAAAAACTGAAAATTTGCCATTAATAATAGGAGAAAACTTAACTACTAATGTGATAAAAATTTATTATATTAAATTGGATAATTTGACATATACAGTAAATTATTTAGAAAAGGATACAAATAAAGTATTAAGTCCTGTAAAAACAGTTCCAAATCAGACTTTTGAAAATGTGATTAATTCTAATGATGAAATAATTGATATAGATGGATATAACTATGACTCTGTGGATAAAGATACTTTAATAATAACAACAGGAGAAAATATAATAAATATTTATTATACTAAGAGAACTAATCTGAGTTACACAGTAAATTATTTAGAAAAGGATACAAATAAAGTATTAAGTCCTGTAAAAACAGTTCCAAATCAGACTTTTGAAAATGTGATTAATTCTAATGATGAAATAATTGGTATAGATGGATATAATTATGATTCTGTGGATAAAAATACATTAATAATAACAACAGGTGAAAATGTAATAAATATCTATTATACAAAGAGAATCGACTTGAGTTATAAAGTAAATTACTTAGAAAAAGATACCAATAAAGTATTAAATCCACAAAAGATAGTAAATAATGTTGAATTTGAAAGTGTAATTAATTCATCTGATGAGGTAATATCAATAGATGGATATAATTATGATTCTGTGGATAAAGATATATTAACAATAACAACAGGTGAAAATGTAATAAACATCTATTATACAAAGAGAACGGATTTGAGCTATAGAGTAAATTATTTAGAAAAAGGAACAAATGGTATATTACATGTTTCAAAGGTACAAGATGGAATGACTTTTGAAGATATAATAACAGCTTCAGATGAGATAATAAGTATAGCTGGGTATAATTATGATTCTGTGGATAAAGATATATTAACAATAACAACGGGGGAAAATGTAATAAATATCTATTATACAAAGAGAGCTGATTTGAGCTATACTGTAAACTATTTGGAAAAAGATACTAATAAGGTTTTAAATGTGCCTATAACTGTTGGAGGACAGAGGTTTGAAAATGTAATAATATCAAGCGATGAAGTAATAATAATAGATGGATATAATTATGATTCTGTGGATAAAGATACATTAACGATAACAACAGGTGAAAATGTAATTAATATTTATTATACAAAGAGAACAGACTTAAGTTATCAGGTAAATTACTTAGAAGAAGATACAAATAAAGTATTGAATTCACAAAAGATAGTAAATAATGTTGAATTTGAAAGTGTAATTAATTCATCTGATGAGGTAATAGAAATAGATGGATATAACTATGATTCAGTAGATAAAGAGATATTAACAATAACAACAGGAACAAATGAAATAAATATTTACTATACAAAGAGAGCAGACTTAAGTTATCAAGTAAATTACTTAGAAAAAGATACAAATAAAGTATTAAATCCACAGAAAATAGTAAATAATGTTGAATTTGAAACTGAAATTATAAGTTTAGATGAAGTTATAACAATAGATGGATACAGGTATGATTCAGCTGATAAAGATACTTTGACAATAACAACAGGACTAAATGAAATAAATGTATACTATACTAAGAGAAATGATTTAAGCTACACAGTAAAATATCTTGAAAAGGGTACTAATAAAGTATTAAAAGACAGTAAATTAGTAGAGAATATGACTTTAGAAGATGAAGTTATATCAAGTGATGAAATAATCGAAATCTATGGATATAATTACGATTCTGTAGATAAAGATATTTTAACAATTAGTACAGGCTTAAATGAAATAAATATTTATTATACAAAGAAAGATACAAAAGTAACAGTGCATTATTATGAAGAAGGAACAACTAATAAAGTATCAGAAGATGTAGAAATACCAGGTAAAGTATTTGATTCATATACAACAACAGAGGCAACAGATATACCAAGTAAATATGAATTAATAGCGGTTCCACAAAATAGTACAGGAGAAATGACAGAAGAAGAAATAGTAGTAACTTACTATTATAGAAAGAAAGTAACACAGGTAATAGTACATTATTATGAAGAAGGAACAACAAATAAATTAAGTGAAAATGTTGTAATTGATGGTAGAGTAGATGATCCATATACAACAGAATCTGCAACAGATGTACCAATAAAATATGAATTAGTAGCAGATCCTGAAAACAAAGTTGGAACAATGACAGAAGAAGTAATAGAAGTAATATATTACTATAGAGTAAAGGATGCGATATTAAATATAA
>JAGBEP010000007.1 GCA_017936925.1 Clostridia bacterium
ATTTTTATAAATTTTTGTTTTTCTTCCAATGTATATTTGGAAAACGTTTGACCTTTTTTAGCCATAAAAAATACACCTCCGTTTAGATTTTAACACAATAGTCTTTTTTATTGTGTCTACTAAACGGGGTGCATTTCATTTATACGTGGTTTTTTATTTTTCCTCATTATTGTATATCTATAAAATATTTTCCCAAACTAAATCATCTTTTTCTTCTATATGTCTAATCACAAAATCCATTCTATCAATATATTCTAAACAATCTTCTTCATGGATTTCTAAACAAGCCTTTAATGACGTAAACTCAGTTTGAACTTTTTCCAGTTCATCATGCTCTATATAACATGAAAGAAAAACATCAGAATCTTTCCAGTAATTAGAGATATCATCACTTATTTCATTAGCCCTAGTATAATTTTTATTTTCTATTTCTTTTCTCATCTCTCCTAATTGATTACAAACTGTATTTAACCTATCATCTATAGCTCTACCAACAAAAAAATTCAGAACCACTATTACCACTATCACCACTACAGAAATAATAATTTCTTTATACATTTTTCTCCTCCTTTTGCTGACAAAATATCTTACCTTCTCCATCTATAGTAACAACTAAAGCTTTTTCTGGTTCAAATCCAAATTTCTTTACCTGATTTTTTAACCATTTATAATCTTTATTTAACTTTTTCAAATTCTCATACTGTACTACACCATCTATTACTAAATCATACGCAATCCCTTCATATTTTGGTTTTATATCTAAATCTTCAAGCACCGGATTTCTTTTTTCGGGCTTCAAGATAACACTAATTTCACCACTAGTCTCTAAAATTGCATACTCTACATCACCAATATTAAAAATATCTTTTCCCCTAAGTCTTTCTTGCAACTCATTTATAGTAAATCTTTCTTTTTTTAAAACTTTCTCATCTATCTTTCCTCTATATATTAATATTGAGGGCTTTCCACAAATAACCTCCCTAAATTTAATACTTTTTAAATTTGCAAAAGAAATCAATAAGTGCATAACAAGTAAAGCCAAAATTGGTATTATCCCATTGAAAATTGGTACACCAACATCCGACATTGGAATTGACGCAAGATCCGCAATCATGATTGAAATAACTAGCTCAAAAGGTTGTAATTGTCCTATTTCCCTTTTTCCCATAAATCTCATAACCGCTAATACCAAAACATATAAAATAATACTTCTAATTAAATTAACTAGCATATTTTTTACCTCGTTTTTTCAATTTTAAATATATTTTTGTCAATCAAATTTAAATTTATGCATAAAAAAATCTTTTTTGTAAAAAATAAAAATGAAACATATTAATTCATATTGTTTCATTTTGCATAAAAATTGCTATTCATTTATTTAGTCAAAATTCTATATACATTTGACTAAATAAAAAAGGAGGTTATAATGGACAACAATAATTCCAATATACAAAGTTCCTCTACTTTAAATGTTGTTGGTCAAATCGTTGGTAGATTAATCGCTGCAGCCGTAATTTTAGGAATAACAGCATTTTTCACACCTGGTTTTTCTATTAATAATATAGGAGCTCTAGCATTAGCTGCAATAGTTTTAACTGCTATGGACTATCTAATTGTTAAATTTACAGGATTACAAGCTATGGCATTTGGTAAAGGATTTGTAGGCTTTGTTCTCGCTGTAGTCATATTATACGCAACTCAATTCTTTGTTGCTGGGTATTCTATATCTTGGATGTCAGCAATAATAGGTGCACTTATATATGGTGTAATTGACTACATCTTACCAGGCGAACAAGGTATGTAATTTAATATGCATTAAATTTTACAAAAGTAGCCATAAAAAATAAACCTTCCTCGTCAATCATTAACGATTCAGGTTTAAATTTTATAGCTACTTTTTATTATTTTTTGCTATTCCATCCCTCTTTTACAGTCTGTCTTTGTCTTGCAATAGCTAAACTATCTTCAGGTACATCCTCAGTAATTGTAGAACCAGCTGCAACCAAAACATTATTACCTAATTTTACAGGAGCAACTAAATTAGTATTAGATCCAATAAAACAATCATCACCAATAATAGTTTTATGTTTATTAACACCATCATAATTACATGTAATACTGCCACAACCTATATTTACCCCAGTTCCTATCTCACAATCTCCCATATAAGAAAGATGAGGTACTTTACTACCATAAGCTACCGTAGTTTTCTTAATTTCAACGCAATTTCCAATTTTTACTTTATCAGCTAAAACGCATTTTTCTCTAATATAAGCATTAGGTCCAAGTTCACAATCTTCACCAATTACACAATCTGATTTTATTGTTGTATTTGGATGAATAACAGTATCTCTACCTATTTTTACTCCTTCATAAATATAAGTAGTATCTGAATCTTCAATAGTAACACCATTTAACATATGATATGTATTGATTCTCATCTTCAAAACTCTACTTAATAATTCTAATTGAACTCTATCATTAACTCCTAAAATTTCTGTATTATCTTCAACTATTAATGCTCCAACCTTTAGTTTTTTGTCATTCATAATTTTTACTATATCAGTAAGTAATATATCACCATTTTCTTGTGGTTTTAATTCTTTAATAGAAGAAACTAAAGCTTCGATATCAAAACAATATATACCAGAATTAATTTCCTTAATAGCTTTCATTTCATTACTAGCCTGCTTTTCTTCAACAATTTCTAAAACTTCGCCAACATCATTTCTAATAACTCTTCCATAACCAGATGGATTATCTGAAATTGCTGTTAATAATGTCATAGCTTCTCTTTCATTTCTATTTCTATCTACTAATCTTTCAACTGTCTCTTTTCTAATAATTGGAACATCTCCATATAAAACAACTACTTGACCTTTTTTAGATTCTAAACTAGGAATTACTTGCATTAATGCATGACCAGTTCCTAAAGCTTTTTCTTGAACAACGTATTTTGTTTTATCTTTTAATACTTCCATAATTTGTTCTTTTTGATTTCCTACTACTGTAATAATTTCATCACAATCTATTTTTTCAGCAGTTTCTACTACTCTTAAAACAAGCTCTTTTCCATATAATTTATGAACAAGTTTTGATTTTTTTGAATTCATAGCTTCGCTTTCACCAGCAGCCATTACTATAGCAATTTTATCTTTTTTCATACAATCCTTCCTTCCTTAACAAGATAAACCTATTCTATCACAGAGATTATTTTTTTTCAATTATTCTAGTAAGTTACCACATATAAAAAACAACTAATCCTAACTTTTTTTCTCGCTACTATTTTTTAATTCTGTAGCACGAGTTAAAATATCATACCCATATTTATCTTTTAAATTATCAATTACGTTATCAAGCTTTCTATTCTTAGACTCTTCTTTCATATCAAACATAGAAATTTGAAATTCTTCCTTTTCTATTAAACCATCTACTCTAACACCAATTAATCTAATTAAATCTCCAGTATACAATTCTTTTAATAATTCTTTTGCAACTACTAAAATTTCATTTGTAGTATCAGTTCTATGCATCAACTTTTTTTGATGAGAAACCATTTTAAATTCATTATTTTTTAATTGCACATTAACAACTGTTGCATACATATTTTTTTTTCTTAGTCTATATGAAACCTTTTGAACTAGCTCTACTAATGTTACTTCTAGCTCCTCTATACTTCCTACATCATAAGGTAATGTAACACTATTTCCAATTCCTTTAGGTTTTTCTTGAATATAATTCACATCCTCATTGCTCTCACCATTAGCATACTTCCAAATAGTATAACCATATTTTCCAAAATTTTTAATTAAAACAGCCTTATCAGTTTTTGCTAAATCACCTATCGTCCTTATTCCCATTCTATTAAGCTTAGGAACAGATTTTTTTCCAACTAAAAACATCTCACCAATAGGAAGTTTCCACAATTTTTCTTCAATTTCTGATTTAAACAATGTATGAATTTTATCAGGCTTTTCGAAATCAGATGCAACTTTCGCTAAGATTTTATCATCAGAAACACCAACATTAACTGTAAAATTAAATTCTTTTTTTACTCTCTCTTTTATCTCTATTCCAGTTTTAACCAAATCTTCACCAGGTTTTAAATATTCTGTCAAATCTAAAAAACATTCATCAATAGAAAATCTTTCAACTTTTTCAGTATATTCTAAAAATAACTTGTATAATTTATCCGAATATTCCTCATAAAGTTCATGATTAGCAGGAACTATTAAAACACTAGGACATTTTCTTCTTGCCATATAAATAGGTTCAGCAGTTTGAATTCCAAACTTTTTAGCAACATTACTTTTAGCAACAACTATTCCCCTTCTTTTCTCCTCATCTCCACCAACAATAGATGGAACTGTTCTCAAATCAAGAGTTTCTCCATGTTTTAACCTATCAACAGCTGTCCATGATAAAAAAGCATTATTAACATCAATATGCAAAATTTTTCTATCCATATATCTCTCCAAACATCTATAGAAATTATAAAACAACTGTTCTTGGTAGTCAAGTCCTATTTCTCTTGATTATAAACAAATTTTATGATATAATTTTATTGCTTTATTCTAATATAATAAAAAATATATGGATATATCTTTACACAACAATTTAAAAACAAAACAAAACTTAGAATTAAAAAATAATTTAGGAGGTGCGTTAAATAAAATGAAATACTTCGCTGTAGATAGAAAAGAAGGAATATATACAATATTAGAAAACACTCAAACACATAAACTTTACGAAGTTAAATCATCTCAATTACCACCTTTTTTAAAGGATGGCGATATTGTAAAAAAAGTAGGTTTTAGCAATTATGAATTTGACCTTGCCAAAACAAATGAAGCAAAAAATAAAGTTAAAGAAAATTACAAAAATTTATTTATAAATGAAGAACCAATTTAAAAAAATGCTATGTTTTCATAGCATTTTCTTTTTTTAATTATATATCAAATAAATATGTAGATTCTAAATCAGCCTCATAAAGCATAAGTGCAAGAGGATATTTTTTAAGCGCCTGCCCTAAAGTATTATAAAGTTCTTTTGGCTCTGAAAAGCCCATATGCCAACGAATAGCATATTTTTCTTCAGAAGTCAGTTTCATATACTCTGTAAGCATCATAACTGATTTTTCCCCATGTCCATAAGGAATCGTATCTTCAACAGTATAATAAGGAACTTTTTCCCATTCTCCTCTTTCATTTTTAGCATTTCTATAATCAACTTTATAAAAATTAACTTTACATATATCATGTAATAATGCAACAATTATTAAAGTATCATCTCCTATTTCTAATTCAACAACAGAATTAGCTACCTTCTGTTTTAAAATTTCATATACCTTCATACTATGCTCTAATAATCCGCCTTCATAATTTCCATGAAATCTTGTGCTTGCTGGAGCTTTAAAAAAATCTGTTTTCTCTATAAATTGAATAACCTCCTCTATTCCTTCTCTTTTTGTACTTCTTAATAACTCAATAAATTCTTCTCTCATTAATTTTCTCCTTCATCAACGCTATCTGATTCTTCTATAATATTTTCTTCTGGCAGAATTTCATTTCCTACTACCTTATAAACATTCGCAAGTTCACTCTTTAAAGTATCATACATAGATGCTCCAATAGAAGTATCGCCCGCTTCATACTTAGCAATTTCAGCTTCTATATCCATTATTTTAAATCTTTGCACTGTTCCACTTTGGTAAAAATTAAACATATATATTGGTGTATAAGTAACAGAATCTATATTTATCTTTCCATCAACTCCAGATTTGGTTAATTGTATATCTAATATAACTGATTGCCTAGAATTTTCATGTTTTTGTCCAGACATAAAGTTTCCTAAAGAATAAATAATAAATCCATCTTTCGTTGTACCATCTTCTAAAGTTACAGTTCTTTTTTCCATAGGTTCTAAACAATGAGTATGACTTCCTAAAATCAAATCAACACCATTTTCAAATAAGAAATCTGCCAATTCTTCCTGTGTACTATTTGGAGTTAAACTATATTCATCTCCCCAATGCATATTAACACAAATAACATCAACATCTTCTTTTTTTACATTCTCTATATCAGTAAGCATTTTATCTTTATCAATTAAATTTACCGCAAATTCTTTTCCATCTGGAAGAGGTATACCATTAGTTCCATAAGCATAAGTTAAAAATGCCATTTTTATTCCATTTACATCTTTAATTAAATATTCCTTACTCTTTTCTTCTGTAGCATAAGTTCCAAGATGCTCTAATCCAGCTTTGTCAAGCTCATCAAGCGTACTCACAAGTCCTGAAAAACCTTTATCTAAACAATGATTATTAGCTGTAGCTAATACATCAAAACCTAATTCTTTTAAATCAGTAGCCAAATGCTCTGGAGAATTAAATAATGGATAATTAGTATAACCAATATCTCTTCCTGCAAAATTAGTTTCCAAAACTCCAATTGCAATATCAGCATTATCAAAATATTTTTTTATATCCTCAAAAGAATAAGAAAAATCATAATCATCTATTTCTGCTACATATGCATCCCAAAAATTCGTATTATGGCAAAGAATATCACCAGCAACCGTCATATTTATAGTAATATCATCAGGTACTATTTCCTCGACTTCTGTAGAAACATTTTCACTATTTTGCTGTACATTAATTCCCTTATCTTTATTAATTATTTCTGTATCAACAAAGTAAATTCCGAATATTATCAAAATTGTAAGAATTAGAATAATAAAAACTTTTTTCATAAAACCCCTCTTTTTTCTACATATTTTTTCTCATTTTATCATATATATTTTTCTACATCAAGAAATTTAAATATCCATAAAAATAAAAAAACGCACAATATTTAACTATAAATACAAAATTCTTTGTACATAGTAATATAGTGCATTTTAATAAATCTCATTTTTACAAACTCATAAATAACTCTACAATTCTATCTTTATCTGGATGATCTTCAGAATTAACTAAAATCAATCCCTTATTATAAACAACTTTAAATTCATAATTGTTAAATGAAGGCATAACAACTTTTCCTTGATCTTGAGCTAATTTTAAATTAGAAACTGTAAGTTCATTTGAGTTATTAAAATCAAATTTATACACTTGAATCAAAGCATCATCAATTGTATATGACATTCCTTCGCTTGCCCCAATTAAATCACATTCAGTGTTTTCAGCCTCTAAATCAATTTTCAATTCAGACTCATCTAATTTTTTCTTAAAATCTTCAATTGTAGCATTCTCTTTTACAAGTTCTTTTACTTCATTTTTGCTCTCTATAACCTTATGTTCTTTATTATATAAAAATATTCCCGCAATCGCTGCAACACATATCAATAACACTAATAAAACAACAACAATATTTTTTTTCATATTACCTCCAACACTTTCATAAAAATAATTATAACCATTTTCGTTACTATTGGCAAGCTATTTTTAAAGATATTAATAACAAAAAAAGCACCTACATTTTCTATACATTTTAAATCAGTAGGTACTTTAAATTTTTTATTAGTCTAGTGGTAATTCTTGTTCTTCATCTTCATCTTCATCAGCTTCTGCATCATTGACAACATTCTCAGTTTCATTAGCTACATCATCATCTTCTTCTGCATCTTCATTTTCAACTTCGTTTGAAACACTATTTTCAATTTTATTTGAAACTTCATTATCAACAGAATTCAAATTTAGTTTAGATTGTAATAGCATAACTTCACGTTTCAATGTCTCTACCTCTGATTTTGCAGAATCTACTTGCTTTTCTAATTCATTGTTTGTATCTTTTAAATTATATATTGCAAACCACATTAATGCAATTACTATTGTAGCAACTAATAACACTACTAAAACTAAACCATTAGCACTACTCTTTTTAACTTTTTTCTCTTCTTCCATAATTTCCTCCTTTGTATTTCTATCTATTAACTATGTTAACAATAAATCAAAATAATATCAATAGATTAAATTCAATTTTTTCCATATTATTTATAAAAAATCCCTCTTCCAAATTTAAACTAAAACACAACATAGTAAGTTTATATAATATAAATTTATTAAAACATAAATTTATGATATACTTTTAAAGTCAAAACTAAATAATGGAGGAAGAAAATTTATGTGGTTTATATTTGCACTACTAACAACACTAATATGGGGATTAGCAGAACTTTTTTATAAAAAAGGTTCAAATCAAAGCGAAAAATACGGTCATTTAAAAGTTAGCTTTTTTGTAGGAATAGCAATGGGTATTCATGCTATATTTATATTATTAACACAAGATATTAATTACAATTTGTCCAATTTGATACACTATTTACCTGTATCATTTTGCTATATTTTCTCAATGTGTTTATCATACTTTGGATTAAGATATATCGAAGAATCCATATCCGACCCAATTGAAAACACATCTGGAGCATTATGTACAGTATTATGCGTTGTAATTTTAGGAGAAACAATAAGTGGTTTTTCCGTTTTAGCAATTATTACAATTATTATAGGTATTTTAGGAGTAGGTTTCTTAGAAACACGAGGCGATACTAATAGACAAAAAAAATTAGGTAAAAAAGTGGCGATATTAGCTTTTATGATGCCATTTTTATATGCAATTTTCGATGCAATTGGAGAATTATTAGACATATATTTTCTAGACATTTCACGTACACCTCTTGTAAATGTTACTGAAGACACAATAGAAATGGTAGCTAACACATCATATGAATTAACATTCTTTATTTTAGCCATAATACTACTAGTATTTATGAAAATTAAGAAAACAAAAATTGAAGTTCCAAAACAAAAAGATAAAATTCTAGCTGCAGTATGTGAAACAGCAGGTCAATTTACATATGTATATGCAATGAGCGGTAATGGAGCTATTGCTGCTCCAATGATTTCATCTGTTTGTATAGTTTCATTACTTTTATCAAGAATATTCTTAAAAGAAAAGCTTAGTAAAAAACAATATTTCTTTATTAGTCTTGTATTAATAGGAATTTTAGGACTAGCAATAATTGAAAGTGTAAATGAATAAAAAATTATAGTAATATAAACTTTTTTAATACTATTTAAATAAAACCTCATGTATATAACATGAGGTTTTGTTTTATTTTATCACATTAAAATAAAAATCGCCGTATCTATGATACTGCGATTTTCTAGTGGTGGCTCGAAGTGGAATCGAACCACTGACACGGGGATTTTCAGTCCCCTGCTCTACCAACTGAGCTATCGAGCCAAAATAAAACTATCTAGGTTAAACTAGATAGTTTCTGGCGACCCGGAACGGGCTCGAACCGTCGACCTCTAGCGTGACAGGCTAGCGTTCTAACCAACTGAACTACCGGGCCATAAAATGGTGGTCGCTATAGGGCTCGAACCTATGACCTCCTGCTTGTAAGGCAGATGCTCTCCCAGCTGAGCTAAGCGACCATTTCATCTTGTCAGCTGTCGCTGACAAGACATAGTATACTAGATTTTAAGAATCTTGTCAATAACTTTTTATACTTTTTTTCATATTTTTTCATAACTTTTAAATTTATTCCATTTTACTTGCTATTTAAAATTTCAATAGCCTTTTTCAATTGGTTATCATTATCTTTTGTTAACGTCTCATCATCACCCAATTCTAACTCTACAACTTCATCAGGCTCAATTCCAATTTTATTTATTTTATTTTTGTTAGGAGTATAATATTCGGCAATAGTTACTTTTAATGCTCCTCCAATTTGTTCTCCTAAGACATTTGGAACAAGAGATTGAATAACTCCTTTCCCATATGTATTAGTTCCAACAACTGTAGCAACATTATAATCTTTTAAACATCCTGTTAAAATTTCTGATGCACTAGCAGAATATTCGTTTACTAAAATAATAACCGGAACATCAACAGTCTTATCTTTTGCAGCAACTTCTTTTTCCTCATTACCATCCTTATCTTCAGTAATCAATAAAGTTTTACCCTTTTCTATAAACAAATCCGCAATATTAAGAGCAGAGTCAACATAGCCACCTGTATTATCTCTTAAATCTATTATTAATGATTTCATTCCTTGACTATTTAAATCGTTTATAGCTTCTATAAATTCTTCATCACATGTACCAGTAAATGAATCAAAATCAATATATCCTATATTATTTTCAATCATTTCATATTCTAATTTGTATAATTGAATAGTTTTTCTTTCAATATCAAAAACAATTTCCTCTTCACCCCTTAAAACCTTAACCTTTACTGTAGTTCCTTCTTTTCCTTTTATTCTTGAAGCGATATAATCAACACCTTTTGTTGACACATCTTCTAAATTTACTTCAATAATAATATCTCCAGGTTTTATTCCAGCTTGTGCAGCAGGAGTTTCATCATTTATTGCAGAAATTATAATAGTTCTACCTGTATTTTTTTCTTCTGCCAAATATATACCTATCCCTGTAAAATCATCTAAAGTAGAATTTAAACTATCATATTCATCATCACTCATCAAAACCGTATATTCATCGCCTAAGCCTTCTACATAACCTTTAAGAGCAGAAAAATATAGTTCTTTATCATTAATTTCTCCTTTATAGTTACTCTCCAAAGTAGTTCTAAGCAAATCTAAATCCTCTTGAATATTCCCACTTGATTCATATTCACTAACTATAAGATTTTTACTAGATAAATAACGATCATATACAAATATTGAAAAACAAAAAGTAATAACAAACGTAATCAAGACAGCAATAATAATTTTTACTCTAACACTATATTGTATATTTTCTTTCTCATCTGACATATAAATTTCCTCCTTGTTTTAATAAAATTAGGGCGCAACAAACGCCCTTCTTCTCCTCCCACTATAAAATATATTATTAATTATGGTAAATAATTACGCGGATCAACTCTATTACTCCAATTTCCAGGACTAACTCTAACTTCAAAATGTAAATGTGGACCTGTCGAATTTCCAGTACTTCCAACACTCATAATTTGCTGCCCTTGTGAAACAGATTGCCCAGCAGAAACACATATAGAACCTCTAATACCATGTGCATATAAAGTATATGTACCATCATGATGATTTATTAATACATAAGTACCATAACTTTCAGTTAAATTCTCTGTCAAAACAACTGTCCCCGATTTAACAGCATAAACCGGCTGTCCATATATACCTCCAGATCCAAAATCAACAGCTCCATGATATGAACCATTTGAATAATATAAACCTGTAGTAATCGTACAATAAGCTGCTGGTAAAGGATATATATAACCTCCAGGATTAGATGATGAGGAAGTGCTTCCACCATTAGAAATCTGATTCCTTCTAGCTTCTTCTTCTTCAGCAGCCTTTATAGCAGCCCTAATCTTAGCATCTTCAGATTGCATTTGTTCAATACGAGTTTGAAGTTCTTGATCTTCTTCAGACAATTCTGCTACTCTAGCATTTTTTTCACTCTTTACTACATCTAACGCCTCTTTTTTACTTTCCTGAACTTCTTTAGATACTTCAAGTTCTTTTTTACTTTCTTCCAAAGCTATTTTAGCATCTTCAATAGTATTTTTAGTTTCTTTTATAGTTTCAATCAATTTGGTATCTGACTTTGCAAGTTGTTCTATTAAATAATAATTAGACAAAAAAGTAGTCAAACTTTCTGAACTCAACAAGACATCTAAATAAGAAGTATTCCCTGATTTGTATGAAGCGACTAACCTTTTTTCCAACAATTCCTGCTTTTCTTCTAATTCTTTCTGTGTCTTATCTAATTCAGTTTGCATAGCTTCAATGTTTTTAGTAGCTTCTTCTATTTTATCTGATAAATCATTAATTTCATTTTCATAATCAGCTATTTGATTATTTAATTCCTCAACTTCCTTTTGAATAGATGTCATCTGAGTTCTAATTTTCTCTTGTTCTTCTTTAGTATCATCTAAATCGCTCTGATTTTGTTGTTGTTGCTGTTTTAATTCACTTGATGAAGCAGCAAAAACAACAGCAACATTTCCAGTTAAAATTAAAATTAACGAAGCAGCAACTAATATCAGAATTTTTTTATATCTCGTGTATTTCAAATCATTTCCTCCTACATCACTTAATTAGTTATATATGGCATAGGATCTACATATTGACCATTTATTCTTACTTCAAAATGCGCATGTGGTCCTGTTGAATATCCTGTACTTCCAACTTTAAGAACCGTCTCACCTCTTTTTACTTCTTGCCCTACTTCAACTAAAATTTGTGAACCATGTGCATATAAGGTAGAAACTCCTCCACCATGATTAATCATTACCATGTTTCCATATGCATAATTATATTCAGCTTTAGAAACAACTCCATCATTTGCTGCTATAAAATCTGCACCTATAGGAGCTGCTATATCAGTACCTGTATGCAATTTATAAACACCTGTAAAAGGATGTGTTCTCATTCCATATGGAGATGTAATCGTCGTGTATCCAGGAACAGGCCAAGCCATTTCTCCTCCTACATAATCATAACCAATATTCATGCTAGCTGCAGTTAAAATTTCTGCTTCAACTTTTTTTAATTCTGTCTGCATTGTCACTATATTATTAGCATATTCAGCTTCTTCTTCAGATAATTGCGCAATATAACTATTATTAATAACTCTCATATTTTCTAATGAAACAGCCTTATTTTCACTTTCTTCGACCGTTTGATTAAGTTCTTTTTTTTGCTTTTTTAATTCTAGTTTTGCAAGTTCTAGTTCCTCTTTCTGCTTCGTAATTTTTTCCAACATTTTAGAATCTGAACTAACAATTTCAGATATCATATAATAATTTGAAATAAATTCTGATAAAGAACTAGATTGTAACAACACATCCAAATAACTTGTTTCTCCAGCTTTATATGAAGCAACTAATCTTGCTTCCAGTTGTTTTTTTTGCTTTTCAAAATCCTCTGTAGCTTTTTCTAGTTCATTCTCTGTTTCAAGAATAGTTTGCTCTAATTCATTCTTTTGTTGTTGTAAAAGTTCAACCTCCAACTCCTGAGAAGTTATCTGGTCATTAAGTTCAGCAATTTGATTAACTAATTCAGAAACATCAGATTGTATTATTTCGATTTGTGCATTTGAAGCTTCTAACTGACTCTGTAAATTAGCACGTTGATCTCTTAAGCTAGAAACATAATCAGATGAAGCTTCTCTAGATAATATAAACAAAAATAAAATTACTAAAGCAAAAATAAATAAAATTTTTACTTTCTTATTTTTCATTAAGCACTCCTATTTTATACATCTAAGTATTTTTTCATAGATATACTACTTCCTAAAGCACCAATTCCAATACCTAAAATCATATAAACAATTAAAATTAATTGATATAAATCTTTAAAAGTAAGTAATGAAATATTAACTTGTATGCTATTAAATACTCCAACAATCTTAGAAATCACAAGAGTATATCCACCATATATAAGCAATAATGTTAATAATGCTGATATTATTCCTATAATAATACCTTCTACAATAAAAGGCCAACGTATAAATGAGTTAGTAGCTCCTACATATTTCATAATAGAAATCTCTTTTCTCCTAGCGTGAACAGTCAATTTTATTGTGTTGGAAATAATAAATATAGAAATTGCAATCAACAATATTAATAATACCCCTGTAACTATCTTTATTCCGTTTGCAATATTAATTAATGCATTAATTGTCTTATCACTACTTTGAATAGAATCTATATAATTCTCTCCATTAACAGTAATTTGATTTATTTTTTCTTGAACCGAAGCACTTTTTTCTAAATCTGTTAGTTTGACAATAACTGAATCCGGAAAAATATTATTATCTCCTTCATAACCTTCTAATAATTCTTCATTATCCTTAAGCTTCGTTTTCATTTGATCAAGGGCATCTTGCTTAGTATATATAGTAGCAGACGCTACACCATCAATCTGACTAATTATATCTCTTACTTCTTGAACTTCCTTAGAATCAGCACCCTCAACAATAAAAACCTGTATTCCTTGGTCTTCTTCTATTGTCTTCATTATATGATTAATATTTTGTCCAATTATAAAAAATATACCAAACATTAGCATTGTCGCCATCATAATACAAAGCGAAGCTATTGTTGATTTTTTATTTTTAAACAAATTTCTAATTCCTTCTCCAATATGATACGTTAAAATATTATATCTCACTTTACAATCACCTTTACTTTTAAAATTTATACTTCTTCATATCCACCCTTACGGTCACTAATAATTTGTCCTTTATCAATATGAATAACTCTCTTATTCATCTCATCAACTATATTCTTAGCATGTGTAGCCATTACTACAGTAGTTCCTCTTAAATTAATATCATTTAGTAAATTCATAATTTCCCAAGCAGTATCTGGATCCAAGTTTCCTGTAGGCTCATCTGCAATTATCATAGATGGGTTATTAACTAATGCCCTTGCCAAAGCCACTCTCTGCTGTTCACCACCAGAAAGTTCATTTGGATACATCTTAGCTTTAGCAGACAATCCAACTAAAGACAAGACCATTGGCACTTGTCTTCTTATATGTCTAGGAGTTGCTTTAACAATATACATTGCAAAAGCAACATTTTCATAAACTGTTTTATCTGGTAAAAGTCTGAAATCTTGGAAAACTACTCCCATGCTTCTACGTAAAAATGGAATTCTCTTTGGTTTTAAAAAAGTTGTATCTTTTCCATTTATTATTAAACTTCCTCTAGTAGGTTCTTCCTCTTTTAAAATCAACTTTATTAAAGTAGATTTTCCTGAACCTGATGAGCCTACTAAGAAAACAAATTCTCCTTTATCTATTTTGAAATTTGCATTATGTACTGCTTCTGTACCAGTATCATAAACTTTACTTACATTTTTAAATTCAATCATTTTTTTCTCCTTATAATCTGACTAAATTTGCTTCTTTCCCTACTACAATATAGTATCAATAATAAATTTTAATTGCAATACCAAAATAAAACAATATTTCAAAAAAAGTGGTAAAATATTATTTTTTTACCACTTTCTCTTTTTCATTTATTTTTTCTTTAAAATAACTCATATAAAACTCATATTCTTCTTTCTCATAACAAACTAAATAAATCACCTTAACTGATGGATGTTGCTTTCTAGCCTCTTTTATAGCAAAATCAATAGCTATTCTTCCACCAATTTCTAAAGGACATCCATATACCCCCATTCCTAAGCAAGGAAAAGCTATTCCTTTACAATCAAAATCATCTGCTAAAGTCAATGAACTTTCATAGCATTTTCTTAAAGTTGCCTCTCTATCTATTTTTAGATTTTCATACCATTTAGGAGCAACAGTATGAATAATAAATTTTGCTTTTGAATCATAACCTCTAGTTATTTTAGCCTCACCTGTTTCACACCCATTAAGCTCTTTACATTTATCAAGTAATTCTGGACCAGATGCTTTATGTATAGCTCCATCTACTCCCAAACCTCCTAGCAATGAATTGTTAGCTGAGTTTACATATGCATCAACATTTAATCTCGTAATATCACCTTGAATTATCTTTATCATTTTTTCTTCATTTCCATAAACAGGTTCTTCTTTATCAAACTTTTTACTACTAGAACATAACGCTTTGTCAAAATCATCACTCATAGCTCTTATATAAGTATATCTTTTTAAATCTATTCTCCACTCTATGTTCATTTCTTTTAATCCATAAATTATACCAGCAAGTCCACCAGTACAAGCAGCAATTCTATCAGTTTCATTTCCTAAATTAATTGCCCCTATTATCGCCTGATTAAAAGAATCTGTATTAAGTATTACCCACAAAACCGCTTCCAAAGAATCTACAACATATCCACTAGTTCTAATTTCATCTAACTCAAATGTATTAATATCCCTCTTTATTATTTTATTATACATTTCTATAGCACCCTTAGAAAACTGTGAATATCCTATTTTTTGTACTTCCTTATAAGCATCAAATTTAGATTTTCCTTCTAATAGCTTTATTGCAAACATAACATATATATAAGAAGCTAAAACACTAATTTCATGTGCGTGTGTAATGTATGAAACCTTTTTTACTAAGTCATATACATCACTTGATTGTAAATGTGAAGTATATGAATAATAAGCTATAGGAAGCATTCTAATTAAAATATCATTTTCATTACTATCTTCTGCAGCAGAACCGCTATCAAAAGGTTGTCCATCCTTTTCGAACCTGGAAAGTGCAATCATAGTAGTTCTTCCTATATCAAATCTTTCACCATTTGCAGTATACTCCGCATTTTTCATCCAACTAACAAACTTATTTCCCATATCTGTAGTAGATATTCCAAAACAATGCATTATAGAATCCATTGTCGCTAAAGTTAATGATGTACTATCAGACCAAGTTCCTTTTTCTTTTTCAAAAGTTCCTCCACTCGTCATTTGAGTTACTGGATTTTCTAATAATTTTTCACGTTCCATAAACCTTAGTGGAACTCCCATAGCATCTCCTATTGCTAATCCAATTATTCCATCTCTACTATTCATATTAACCCTCTCTATTAAACATCCTTTTTTGGTTAATCCATCCATTCAATCTCATTTTCAAAATAATTTCTAACATCACCATTTACGCTAACCATATATTCACCATCTAAAATAGCAATAACAAACCCCTTTTCACCAGTTTCTATAACTTCAACATTATCACCAGTTTTTATAACTTTTCCATTTGTGCTATCTTCTCTTTCTATAAAAAAAGCCACTATTCTTCTCCTCCTTTCTGTATAGGAAAATTTATTTCATATTCACGTTGTAAAGCCAAAAGAGCAGAATGAATTTGACCTCCAGGCCTATGAAAATACAATCCATTATAGTAATCCATAAGTGTTAAATAATTTGCCCTTGTCTTATATTCATCTTTTTTCATTATATCTTCCATTGCTTTTATTACAGAGAAATAAGTAGGAACAATATAATTAGGTCTTTTATATAAAAGTCCTTTTTCTTTTAAATACTCAATTGTTCCTAAATCAGGATATCTTTTAAGTTTTGTACCTATTCTCTTTTCTAAATAATCAATCTCTAAATCAGCTGCTTGCCTTGGAAAAAATAATTTACTATAAAGCATCAAATTATAAGCAATCTCTTCTTGACCTTTTTCAATCCAAACATATCCCAATTTCTTATATAATGTTGCTATATCAATTGGTCTCATCGCAAGTTTTATTGCTCTTTGAAAATACATATCAAATCTATTATAATCACGTAAATTAATGCAAGATTCTAATAATTCATTGTAAATATGCATACTAACTGGATTCCATTTTAAAGCTTTTTCAAACCAAGCAATTGCATTTTTAAAGTTTCTTCCTTCATAAAAAACAATACCTTTAATCAAATATATATCAGATAAAAAATTTCTTGACCATGAAATATTAGTTTTTCCATTTATATGGCAATACAAAAAGAATTCTAATTTATTACTAAAATCAAACACTCTTCCATATTTATTAATTTCAACAGGCTCAATATTTTTGGCTAACTTATCTACAATTCTCTCCGCCTCTAGAAACTTTCCCTTTTTTACATATGCATTTGCCCTGTTTATTTGTGCAGCTATTTCTTCCATTTCCATATTTACATCCTCCAAAACTAATTATCTAATCAGTCTATCATCAATATATTTTTTTATAACTTCTCTAACATATTCCATTTTTTCTTTAGTATCTTTCTCTTTATAATCTAATCTATCAATTACTTTGTCTACACAATCATTTTCTTTTAAATACTTTAAACTAACGTCAAAATTATAATCATAAACCCATGCAATATACGAAAGCCACTTATCCATATTAGTAATTCTATGAGAAGAAATTATCGTTTTTTCACCTAAAAATTCCTTCCAAACTTCATCAGTAATTAGTTCTTTACTTACTTCTTCTTCTGTTGATTTAAATAACGAAAGAAAATCTTGTATCTGTTTTATCCTAAAATTATCTGTTTTATCAGCATCTCTAATAATTTTAGCATGTAATAATTCTCTATCTTCAAGTCCATATTCTATATCAAATTTATTATGATTTCTAATTGCATTTTCTATAATTTTATCAAACTGTCTATCTTTAATAAATTTTTCAATTAGCCCTTCTTCAAATAAAATTTTTACACCATATTCAGCATGATCCATTGTATTATAATCATCAAAATCATTAAATTTAACAGCTTGTTCGAATCTACCAATATCATGTAACAAACCTATAAGCTGAGCAAGTAAAATATCTTCTTCTGATAATTTTAATCCTTCTGCAATATACTTAGAAATACTTACTACTCCATAAGTATGTTTTATTTTTACATCAATTTTTTTATCAGCTACTTTAAAATTTGATACATATTCTTTAAAAAATTTCTCTGCCCTAAATAAATCAATCATCTTATTCCTCTTTTACTTTATTCACAATCGCATTACAATCTATTTGAAATTTTCCAAGCAATTCTATAGCTTTTCCTGACTCTCCAAATCTATCATGAATTCCCATTTTTAGAAGTTTTGCAGGATATTTTTGAACTAGTACATCAGCTATAATACTTCCTAATCCCCCAATAATATTATGATCCTCAACTGAAATAAGTTTTTTAGTTTCTTTTGCGGCTTTCACAATTACTTCTTCATCTATAGGCTTTAACGAAAACATATCTATTACTCTAATATTAATACCAGCCTTTTCTAGCTCTACTTGTGCTTTCAAAGCTTCACTAACACAAATACCAGTTGCAAAAACTGTAGCATCCGTTCCTTCACCAAATTGAACTGATTTTTTTCCATCAAATTTTTCGCCATCATCATATATGATATTAGAAGCCAGTCTAGCAGTTCTAATATAACAAGGTCCTTGGATATTTAACATTTCTTCAACTATCCATTTAGTTTGAACATCATCTGATGGAGAAAACACCTTCATATTAGGAAGTCCTTTCATTAAATTAATATCTTCTAACATTTGATGTGTAGCACCATCTTCTCCAACAGTAACTCCTGCATGACTACCACAAATTTTAACATTTAAATTTGGATAACAAATACTATTTCTTATTTGGTCGTAAGCTCTTCCAGCAGCAAATACAGCAAAAGTACTTGCAAAAGGAATTTTACCACAACTAGCCATACCAGCAGCAGTAGTAATCATATCTTGCTCAGAAATTCCCATATCAAAAAACCTATCAGGAAATTCTTTTTTAAAAATATCACTTTTTGTAGCTCCAGCTAAATCTGCATCTAACACTACAATATCTTTATTTTTCATTCCTACTTCTCTCAAAGCTTCACCATAACTTTGTCTTGTAGCCTTTTTTTCATCTTTCATATACTCCCCTCCTATTACTAAACTCTATTTGTTTAATTCTTCCATTGCTAATTTATATTCTTCTTCTTTAGGAGCTTTTCCATGCCAAGAAACTTGATTCTCCATAAAATCAACTCCCTTTCCCTTAATAGTTTTAGCAATAACAGCTGTAGGTTTTTCCTTAATAGTTTTAGCTTTTTGAAAAACAGTTATAAGCTCATCTATATTATTTCCATCAACTTCAAAAACTTCGAAACCAAAACTTTGAAGTTTTTCTTTTAATGGATAAATACTCATAACTTCTGTAACCTTACCATCTATTTGTAAATTATTATTATCTATAATTAAACATAAGTTATCTAATTTATAGTGACTTGACGTCATAGCAGCTTCCCAAATTTGTCCTTCCTCAATCTCACCATCTCCAACCAAACAATAAACTCTAAAACCTCTCTTATCAATCTTAGAAGCCATTGCCATTCCATTTGCTGCAGACAACCCCTGTCCAAGAGAACCAGTTGTCATATCAACTCCAGGAATATGTTTCATATCCGGATGACCTTGAAGCATTGATCCTAATTTTCTAAAATTCTTAAGCTCACTTTTGTCAAAAAAACCTCTTTCAGCAAGAGTTGCATACAAACCAGCAGAAGCATGACCTTTTGATAAAACAAATCTATCTCTATTCTCATCATCAGGTCTTTCCGGATCTATATTCATTTGATTAAAATACAATACTGTTAATATTTCTGTAGCAGATAAAGCACCACCAGGATGACCTGATTGAGCACTATAAACTTCCTCTATAATACTTTTTCGAATTTCTTTAGAAATCCCTTTCAAACTTTCAATATCATTCTCTGTTATTTTCAAAACATCGCCTCCAAATCATCGAATATTTTTCAGCAAATACTATATCATATTTTCTGCTAATTTTCCATATTTTCCATATTATTTTTTTGTTGCATAGTAAATTTAATAAAATCATAAATATCTTCAATAAAAATTCTCATCTGAAGTTCTTCAGATCTTCTCTGACTATTATCCTTCTGAATTCTTATTAATTCCTTATAAATCTCCTCATTAGTAGTTTCAATAGACATAAGCCTAGATAAAATTTCATCTTCATTTTTCATATAAACTCCTTTCTAACCTACTACTAACTCTATTAGAACAAATCTAAAAATCGAAGATTATTCAGTAAATTTGTTCGTACACAAAATTATAAAGTATTTTTTTGCTCAAAACTTTATATAACAAAATAGTCATACTAAATTTTCTAATATAATAAAGAGCATTGTAGCTATTTTATAGCAACAATGCTCTTTTATCAATAAATTTTCATTTACATGTTATTTCTTTTTTCGACTGTCTTTGCATACCTTGCAAGTTTTTCATTTGCCAAATAATTAATTGTTCCAGCAGGAAATCTTCCAGATTTATCTCTTTTACCTGCAGGTACACCAGTTAAAATTTCAATTCCTTCATCTATTGTACTTATTGCATAAATATGGAATTTCTCTTTTTTTACAGCATCTATAACATCATCATTCAAATGTAAATTTCGAACATTTTGAATTGGAATAATTACACCATGTTCTCCATTTAATCCTCTCATCTTGCAAATTTGGAAAAATCCTTCTATTTTTTCATTCACACCACCAATTGGCTGAATCTCACCTTTTTGATTAACAGAGCCAGTAACAGCAATTGATTGATTTATAGGCATTTCTGATAAACTAGAAAGTATAGCATATGCCTCTGTACTAGAAGCACTATCACCATCTACCCCACCATATAACTGTTCAAAACAAATACTAGCATTTAAAGAAAGTTCCTTATCTTGCGCAAACATCTCTCCTAAATATCCTGTAAGAATCATAACTCCTTTAGAATGGCTAGAACCAGACATTTCAACTTCACGTTCTATATTAACAATTCCCTGTTTTCCTAAATAAGTATTAGCAGTAATCTTAGAAGGCTTACCAAAAGAATAATCTCCTATAGTAATTACAGTTAAACCATTAATCTGCCCAACCTTATATCCATCAGTATTAATAAGTAATGCACCCTCTTTAATCATTTGCAAATACTTAGTATCATATTTCTTTATTCTTTCTATACGCTCATCAAAAGCTTTTTGAACATATTTTTTAGTAACAATTTTTGATTTATCAAGCTTAGCCCAAGTAGAAGCCTCTCCAACTATTTGTCCAATTTCACTAAATTGAGTTGAAAGTTTTTCTTTATCACCAGATAACTTAGACGCATATTCTACAATCTTTGCCATAGCCTCTTTATCTACATCTAACAAATCTTCTTGCTCACAATAGCTCTTAACAAACCTGATAAGCTTTGTTATATTTTCATCATTTTTTGGAGCATCCTCTTCAAACTCTACTTTAATCTTAAATAATTTTCTAAAATCATCATCATATGAAAGTAATGTATGATAAATTTCAGAATTTCCAATAATAACTACCTTCAAGTCTAAAGGAATAGGCTCTGGCTTTAATGAAACAAGCATCATTGACGAACGTTGTTCTAAACTATTTTCTATACTAATTTCTTTAACCTGTAAAACCTTTTTTAAATTTTCATAACATTGCTGATTAGAAACTAAATCTTTAGCCTGAAAAATAATATAACCGCCATTTGCTTTTTGAAGTAATCCAGGTTTTAACATAGTAAAATCTGTTTTCATCATACCAAATTGATTTTCATATTCAAGCTTACCAAAAATATTTTGATAAGTATAATTTGAATCCATAATAACTGGAGCACCTTCTAAATGGCTATTATCAACAAATAAATTAACTCTATAATTTAACCATGGCTCGGTATTTTGCATATTTCTCATTTGTGGAGGCACCTGTTGTTTTTCCAGTTCACTCTCTGGCATCATAAAAGTATTTATATTTTTTAAAATATCTTTTTTAACATTATCCAAAAATGTAGAAATTTTCTTGTTTCTCTTGTAATTTGATTTTACATTATTTACATGAATATTTACTGTAAGCAAAGCAACATTAGATTGCCATTCTTCAATTTTTTTATCTGCTTTATTCTCTATTAATTTAAGCTCAGACAAACTTTCAAAAATCATTTCTTGAACTTGACCTGATTTAGCTTCAAACTCACTCTTAACTTCTAAAGGTAATTTCTCATATTCCTCTTCTTCTATAGGCTTTCCTTCATAAACAGGCATCATATAAATACCATTTTGTGCAGATTTTACTTGAAAGCCTTGTTTCATAGTCTTCTCATTTAATTTAGCTAAAATAGATTCTTTCTTTGTTTCATATTCTTGTTTTATTATTTTCTTTTCTTTCTCATATTCATCATTATTAAAAGTCTTTTTTATATCTTTTCTTATATTTTTTATAAAAGAATTCATATCCTCTTGAAAAGCCTTACCTTGTCCAGCTGGTAAAGAAACAGCTATAGGCTCATTAGGATCATCAAAATTATAAATATAACACCAATCACAAGGAACTTTCTCTTTAGCAGCACGTGTTTGTAAAAATTTTTTAGTATACATCGTTTTACCAACACCTGCAGGTCCCTCTAAATACATATTATATCCCTTAATATCTACATTAACACCAAACTCTAAAGCCTTAATTCCTCTATCTTGACCATAAACTAAATTTGTAGTATCAAGAACTTCATTAACCTTTTCGAGTTTAATTGTATTTGGATTGCAAACATCTTTTAAATCTTTATAACTCAATTCGTTTATTTTTCTCATTTGTATATTATTCCTCCAAAATCTATATTTAGTCATCTATAAATTTTCTACACTGATTTTATATCATACGTTTTTTTTATGCAAGACTATAAAAACATTATACAAAAAAATATTAAAATTTGAATGGCAAAATAATACACTTAATCAACATTTTAGTATATTGATTAAGTGTTAAAAAATTTTGTCATAATTATAGCATCAAACTGACCATAATATTTTTTTCGTCTTCCAAGCTCTCTAAAATTCATTTTTTTATAAAGCATAATAGCAGCTAAATTATCTTCTCTAACTTCTAGTGTTATACATTCTTTTTCTTTTTTTCTAGCCTCATTTACTAAAAATTCTAGCAAAATAGTTCCAAAACCTTTTTTACGTTCTTTATTTTTTATAGCAATATTCATAATATGGGCCTCGTCAAGATTAAACCATAAGCCAGCAAATCCAACTATTTTTTCCCCAGAAATTAAAACAAAATATTCTGAATTTTCATTTTCAAATTCATCTTCTAAAATTTGCACATTCCAAAATTCATCAAAATCATTTAAATTGCTTTTCAAATAATTTAAATGTTCTTCATTCATTTTTAATATATCCACAAAAAACACTCCTAATGCTTATTATCATTTTTCATTCTTTCAGCCTGAGATTTTCTCAAATATACTGGCACAACAGTATCAGCAGTACCATACTCCCCTTTTCTAGCTTTTTTACAGGAAATTATCCCCAAGCTTCTCGCATTTTGTTTATTATTTACTGAAAATTTAATGTTTTTATCTTTAAAAAATTCTTTTATCAAATCTAAATGCAATATTGATCCATTACCCACAAAAACAATATTATCATATTTTTTTATATTTTCTAAACAAGCACTTATATCATCAGCCATAAACTCATCTAATTTATCAAGTTCTTCATTAAAAATTCCGCAATAAACTTGATCATTTCTAGCATCTATCATACTACATATATTTCTACCTTTTTTATATTCATTAGCAGCCAAAACTTCTAATGAATACACAGAAACCACTTTTGAATTACATACTTCAGCCATAGCCTTTAAACTAGCAACTCCTATTCTAATTCCAGTAAAAGAACCAGGTCCTACAACAACACTAAAGCAATCAATATCACTTAACTTTAAATTGGCATCTTCTAAAGATTTTTTTACCAAAGGCATAAAATTCTCAGAATGAGTTTTTCCGTTATCAATTTCATTTTCTGCTATTAATTTATCATCATCAAATACTCCTACAGAACACACGCTACTAGAAGTATCACAAGCTAAAATCTTCATATTATCTCCCTTTCAACAATTTTATTTTATAACAGATTTTTTCCAAAGTAAATAGGAGTTTGATAATTTACATAATATGTGATATAATTGTCAAATCAAATACAGGAGGTAAAGTAGCAACCTTTTGCTACAAATAACACTATGCAAAATTTAACATTTTTTCCTTATCGGGACTACAAATTAGAAGCAACCGCTGGGGTACTTCCCATGTTCCGAAGCCTTTTAGGATGTTTCTACATGCCAATAGGTAACGAGTACTTTCAAATTATCGCCAGCAATCAATATGGCTGGGAACACGTAAGCATTTCAAATGCCAATCGTTGCCCTACATTTGAAGAAATGGTATTCGTAAAAGAAATGTTCTTCCGTCCAGGCGAGGTAGTATTCCAATTACACCCGAAAAAAGAAAATTATATCAATTTCTGTGAAACCTGTCTGCATCTTTGGAGACCAAGTGGTATTAACATTCCTACTCCCGACATATCAGACATTTTAAACAAATACGAATTTTGTTCCCAAAAGTCCATCTATCGACAAGGCATTTCAAACGGCATCAAATACGTCGCCATATACAACCCTAACTGGGCAAACTGGCAAGATGTATGCAAAATTAAACAAGAATGCTTTGGGGATGTCGAAGTTCTTCAATACCACATAAACAAACAGCAGGATTTAAACGAAAAGAAAATCATTCTTCTCTGGGAATATCAAAATAATTTTACTCTTCCAGCAAAAGAACTGGTTCTCTAAAAAAAAGTGCCCAAGGTTTTACCACCTTGGGTGCTTTTTTTAATCTTCAATCAGTATCTCTCTCCTATTTTCGTCATTAAGATTTCTTGAAAAAGTTATATGTATATATTTACTTGGTAATGCATGTTCAATCATTTCTCCCCATTCAATCAAACAAATCCCATTTTCAAAATATTCCTCTCCGCCAATTGCATAAAATTCATCTTCATCCTCTAATCTATAAACATCAAAATGATATATAGTAACATTATTATTAGAATATTCATTAACAATATTAAAAGTAGGGCTAGAAATTTCAGAATCAAGTCCAAAAAACTGAAGTACACCTTCAGTAAATTTTGTTTTTCCTGAACCCAAATCTCCAGTAAGAACAACAACATCACCTTTTTTTAATTTAGAAGCAAACTCTTTTCCTATTAACTTAGTTTCATTTTCAGAATTTGAAATTAATTTTTCCATAAAATCCTCTATTTATATAAATTTTCATTAATATTTTACTATCAAATTCTTCAAAAGTAAAGCAATATCAAATTCTTAAGAATTTGATTTTTTTACTATTTTTCTATTGACATTTTTCAATCAAACATTTATAATCTGTACATGTTAAGAAAATGCAGGTGTAGTTCAATGGTAGAACCTCAGCCTTCCAAGCTGATGACGTGGGTTCGATTCCCACTACCTGCTCCATAAAAAAACTTACGAGCAATAAAATGTCCGTAAGTTTTTTATTTTTTATATAAAATTTAATAATATTCATAAGCTAATAATAGTAAACTCCTGTCTTATCGCCTTTATATCCTAAGCCCATTAGCCCAATAACTATCAAAATCATTTTTCCCCACTTTTTCAAATTTATAAAATAAATTGAATTCTTACAAGCATTTATGTTAAAAATAATATATAACATCATTATATAAAAAATAGGAGCTATTTTATGAAAAATAATTCTGCATTATTAATTATTGACATGCAAAACGTATATTTACCAGAAAACGAATGGGCATGTATTAAAATGAATCAAACAATAAAATACATTGAAGAAAAAATAAAAGATTTTCCAAAAAATCAAATCTTCTTCACCAAGCATCAAGCTTTCGACAATCCCAAAGGAATATGGAAAGAATATAACAAAAAATATTCACAAATTAATTCAAATCAACATCTAAACGATTATATTCCTGAACTTAAAAAATATATAACCCCCGATAATTTATTTGTTAAAAATGGTTTTTCTGGCCTAAGTAATCAAAACCTACTAAAAGTGCTAGATAAATTTGACACCATATATATCACTGGAGTAGTTGCAGAATGTTGTGTACTATCCACTATCTTTAGTCTTATTGATATGGGAAAAAAAATAATATATTGCAACAATGGAATCGCAGGGCAAAACGAAGAAAAAGAAAAAGCTGTAATTAAAGTTTTAGAAGAACTATCACCACTTCATATAATTTTTGAATAATCAATTTAAAAACTAAAAAAATCAATCTATCCTAGATTGATTTTTTCTATCAATTAAACATTCAATTTACTTTTCCACCATGAAAAACACATTCATATACAAACACATATATCCAAACTTATTGCTTATAATCTGTATAAAAACATCAAAATTTCCCAAGAATTTAAGCCTTCATATCTTCCAATTTTTTTCAATTTATGGTATAATAAAAAAGTAGTTTATAAAAAAAGAGGTGAAAAAAATGAGCGATGATCCGTTGTCGAATACCAAGAAAATAAATAAGATACAAATGAGGATTAAAAAAATCGCTCATTATTTTGAGCTTTTTTAATTTAATTCATTAACATCCTATTTATTTTCTTCAAAAAAAAGAAAGGAGAAAATAAAATGTTAAAAGAAAATGAAGTAAACATTAACACACTACTAAACCAATTAGATGATATCACATCTGTTGATTTAGCATTACAATTATCTGATTTAGAAGATAATGAAATTCAAGAAATCTGTTCAAAATTAAGTGATAAAGAACTAGCTAATATCCTAGAAGAATCTGAAGAAAAAACACAAATCAGAATATTAGACCTACTTAGAAACGCCAAAATTCTAAATGTATTTAGCTACATGTCAAAAGATGATATTGTTGATATATTAGGCGAAATTGAAATAGGAAAATCAAAAGAACTTATCAACTTAATGAAAGACGGAAAAGACAAAAAAATCATTGAAGAACTACTTGGATATAAAGATGATTCTGCTGGAGGAATAATGACAACAGAATATATAGCACTAAAAAAAGACTTAAGCATATCTCAAGCAATTCAAAAAATAAAAGAAATTGTATCAAGCTCTGAAGTAATTGAAACAATTTTCATTAAAGATAATAAAAAAATTATAGGTATAACAAACTTAAGAGACATTTTAATTGCACCAGAAAATAGTACATTAGAAAGTATAACCAATAAAAATTTCATATCAGTTGAGCCAGAAACAGACCAAGAAGAAGTTGCACTATTAGCTTCAAAATATGATTTAAATGTTATTCCCGTTGTTAATCAAAATCACGTTCTTTTAGGAATCATAACAATTGATGATATCATAGATGTTATTCAAGAAGAACAAACTGAAGATGTTTTGAAAATGGCTGGTGTTGATAAAGAAGAAACTATAGACAGTACAGTATTCCAATCAATAAAAATGAGATTGCCTTGGTTAATTGTAAATCTTGCAACAGCTTTTCTTGCTTCACTTACAGTCAAAGCATTTGAAAATATCATAGCTCAAGTAGTTGCCCTATCTGCAATAATGTCAATCGTAACAGGAATGGGCGGGAATGCTGGAACACAAACAGTTTCAATTATAATACGAAACATCGCTATGGGAAAAGTAGAACTAAAAGATAGCTTAAAATTAGTAATAAAAGAAATCCTTTTAGGAATTATAAATGGTGCATTTATAGGACTTCTTACAGGAATAATAGTAGCACTTATTTATGGTAATGCTTATTTAGGAATAATAATATTCTTAGCAATGATAGGAAATTTAGTAATATCTGGAATTTTTGGAATATTAGTTCCATTAATACTAGCTAAATTAAAACTAGATCCCGCATTAGCCTCATCTATATTTTTAACTACAGCTACAGACGTATTAGGATTTTTCCTATTCTTAAGCCTTGCTCAAGTATTTTTACCAAAATTAATTTAAAAAATTTAAAATACCTATTGACAAATTATTAAACATATCTTATAATTTATACTTGTCAGGGGCATGCAGGTGTAGTTCAATGGTAGAACCTCAGCCTTCCAAGCTGATGACGTGGGTTCGATTCCCACTACCTGCTCCATAAAAACACATTACTTAAAGTAATGTGTTTTTTTTATAAATTGATGCAATATCTCAAACCAAAATTTTTTTATATTCAAATTTAAATATTTTCTTTTTCTTTTAATTACCATTCCTTCTTAGAGTTTATTAATTCAGAAATATATCCAGCTAAGCAATAAGGAGCCAAAATAAAAGCATACAATAAAACATAGAAAATAAAAGCACATATACTTCTTCTTTCCAATTTGCACTCAATTTCTCTTAGCATATTTTTTCTTTTAATTTCAATAATCAAGCAAAGCAACATTCCCAAAAGAACCACAAATAAAGAAAGCCATCCAATTAATAATTGGTTTCCCAAAACTAACAAGCCCAATCCAAGTGGTACAAAAATAAGAAGAGCAAAATCTATAAAAGGAAACAAAACATTTAAACACATCAAAAATTTAGATTTAAAATCAAGCTTTTTAGAAGTTATGATTTTTACTCTTTTAAAAGCCTCAATCATACCTCTAGCCCATCTTTTTCTTTGACGACCCAAACTAGCAAATGTTTCAGGAACTTCTGTAAAAGCAATTGCATTTTTTGCAAAATTAGTTTCATACCCTTGGCTTAATAATTGCCAAGTCAAAACAATATCTTCGCCTACACAATTTTATGGTGTGTTATTACGTATTAAAAATGCTCACTTTTCAAGCATTTCCGGGACGTACTAAAACGATGGAAGTACTGAAAAATGAGCTTTTGTGGAGCGGGTAGCGAGAATCGAACTCGCGCGACCAGGTCGGAAGCATGGCATTCTACCACTAAATTATACCCGCACTATACTTATATTATAATACAAATAGTTAATTTTAACAAGCCAATTCGCTTACCAATATATTTTATAAAAATCAGTTTTCTTGCATTATTTTTCTAAATAAAGAAATACTATCAATAGAAATGGAGAAAAATTATGAAATCATATTGGAACTTAATTGAAAACCACCTAAAATTAGACAATCTAAATGAAAACATTAAAACTGATGTATGCATAATAGGAGCTGGACTAACAGGACTTACAACTGGATACTATTTAAGTAAATCAGGAAAGAAAGTTACTATCCTAGAAAAAGATGAGATTTTAAGTCATACAAGCAGTAACACAACAGCAAAAATAACCAGTCAACATGGTCTAATCTATAAATATTTAATAGATTCAAAAGGAAAAGAATTTGCTAGAAAATACTATGATGCAAATGAAAAAGCAATAAAAAACATTGAAGAAATAATAAAAAATGAACAAATAAATTGTGATTTCAAAAAAGAAACTTCATATGTTTTTACAGAAAATGAAAAAGAAGTACAAAAAATAAAAGATGAAGTAAATAGCTGCCTAGATTTAAAAATAAACGCCAAATTTACAACAAAAATCGATTTACCAATAAATATTCAAGGTGCAATCTATTTTGAAAATCAAGCACAATTTCATCCAAAAAAATACGGTTTAGGCCTATGTCAATCAATACTAAATCATAAAGGAAAAATTTATGAAAATTCAAAAGCAATTAATATTAATAGAAATATAGACTCATTTACTATAAACACAACTACAAATTCTGTAACAGCAAAATATCTAGTTATAGCCACCCACTATCCAATTTTAAATTTTCCAGGATATTATTTCTTAAAAATGTATCAATCTACTTCATATGCAATAGCACTAGATATTGGGAATGAAAAATCTTTTAAAGGAATGTATATAAATACAAGTGAACCAATAAAATCCTTCCGAATGATAAACGATGATAATCAAAAACTTTTATTAATCGTTGGAAATGGTCATAAAACTGGTGAAAAAAAGGATTTATCAAACTCATATAACAACTTAGAAAAAATAGCAAAAAAAATTTACCCAAGCGCATCTTTAAAATATAAATGGCATACAGAAGATTGTATTACATTAGATAAACTACCTTATATAGGTGATTTTTCTCATATTATGAAAAATGTATTTGTAGCCACTGGATACAATAAATGGGGAATTACGCTCTCAAATATCGCCTCTAATATTATAAAAGATAAAATTTTAGGAAATTCAAATGAGTTCGAAGAACTTTTTACGGCAACAAGAGTTGAACCAATCAAAAATATACAAGAAGTTGAAAATATTCTAAAAGAAACAACCAACTCTCTAATCATAAATAAGTTTAAAACGCCAAATAATGACTTCTCTACAATCAGCTGTAACGAAGGAAGAATAGTAGAAATTGATGGTAAAAAAATAGGAATATATAGAGACGAAAATAATAAACTATATAAAATAATTCCAACCTGTTCTCATCTAGGATGTGAATTATCTTGGAATAACTTAAGTAAAACTTGGGATTGTCCTTGTCACGGTTCAAGGTTCACTTATTCTGGAGAATCAATAGAATCTCCAAGTATAGAAAATCTAAAAACAATAGATTAAACGTCTGAGGACCCACACATTACCGTGCGAGCCCTCTTTTCAGTTAATTGCAAAGCACCTGATGTCCCTGCTCTTCGTAATTATACTCCAAGCGAGGACGGCGGTATGAATGCATCTGCTGCTGGGAATTCATCCACTCACTTACACAGAAATGAGGTGAAACACGCGTGATCTTCATAGTGGAATTACCAACTCCAACCACACAAGAATTTCCCTGCATCATCTGCCAAATAAGGGATTCAACATTGGCCGACATACCAAAGTCCTTATAGAACTTAAACAATGCCGTCGGATGAAACACCGTAGAGTATGAAGAATCAAGCATCTTCAATTCCTCTTCCAGTTCCAGCATCTCCATAGCTGTCACATTTTCCTCAACGTAAGCTCTTCCATTGAGCAAAACACAGCTCCGATTCATTTTCGTAATGTTCATAAAAACATACCTCCGTTTTTTTTTTTGTGTGTAATGAATCTTACACTTCTATTATACCACATTTTATGTAAATCTTCAAATCATAGCGCTATCAACTTGAGTTCAGTACCCTAATTTTCTCAGTAAAAACTCACATCCTTCTACTATATCCTCATAAGTAATATCAAAATTATGTGTATACCACGGATCTGCAATATCTCTAGGATTATTTGAATAATCTAATAATCTGCTCACTTTTCCTTCAATGTCATTTCCAACAATTCTTAGAATAGATGAAATATTATGTTCTTCCATCCCAATTATATAATCAAATTTATTATAGTCTTCTTTTGTAATTTTTCTCGCATATTTTCCATCCACACTAATTCCAACTTGTTGAAGTTTTTTTCTAGTACCATAATGAACAGGATTTCCAACCTCTTCACTACTTGTTCCAGCAGACTCAATATAAAATTCCTTTTCTATTCCCCTTTTCTTCACCATATCTTTAAAAACAAACTCTGCCATAGGTGATCTACATATATTTCCTAAGCACACAAATAAAATCTTCGTCATAAAACACTTCCTCTATTTTTCTATATAAACATTAAGACTTAAAATTTTCTCAATCTTCTTTTTTAATTTATATTAAAAAAGAACCTTCACCATCAAATTACTCATTCAACAATTCAGGTTCAATCTCATTAAAATTATTCTTTGTCAGCTTTTTTTTCTTCTTTTACTTCTTCAGCAACTTTTTCTTCTACTGGTGTTTCAACTACTTCTGGAACAACGTCTGTAACTTCTTCAACTACATCAGCTTCTCCTGGAACTACTTCTTCTTTAACTACGATTTCCTTAGTTTCAATTCTAGCTCCAACTTTTTCTTTAGTCTTAGCAGCTTTACCAACTCTGTCTCTTAAATAGTATAATTTAGCTCTTCTAGCTTTACCAACTCTAGTTACTTCAACTTTTTCTACATTAGGTGAATGTACTAAGAAAGTTTTTTCAACACCAACACCATAAGAAATTCTTCTTACTGTAAATGTTTCATTAACTCCTCCACCTTGTTTTTTAATTATAATCCCTTCAAATACTTGGATTCTTTCTCTATTTCCTTCTTTTACTCTTGCATGAACTTTAACAGTATCACCAACACGTAAATCTGGAATCTTATTCTTTAGTTGTTCATGTTCTATTGATTTAATAATATCCATTATTCTTGGACCTCCTTCTTTAAATTTTCTATGTAGTTTTTTTCATTTTCCGTTAGCACTACATTATCTAACAATTCTGGTCTCTTTTTAAATGTATTTTCTAAAGATTTTTCTTTTCGCCATTTGCGAATATTTTCATGATGTCCAGAGATTAAAACTTCTGGCACCTTAATATTATCAAAAACTTCTGGTCTAGTATATTGCGGATACTCAAGTAATCCATTTGAAAACGATTCTTCATCAGTTGATTCATTTGATAAAACGCCATCTACATATCTTGATACACTATCAATAAGTACCATTGCTGGAATCTCACCACCAGTTAAAACATAATCACCTATGGAGATTTCCTCATCAACAATTTTATCTATTACTCTTTGATCAATGCCTTCATAATGCCCACAAAGTAATATTAAATGTTGTTTTTTAGATAATCGCTTAATCATTTCCTGATTAAGAGTCTTTCCTTGTGGCGTTAGATAAATAACTTCCGCATTTTCAGCTTTTACAGAATTATAAGCCCTATCTACAACATCCGGTTTCATAAGCATTCCTGCCCCTCCACCATAAGGTGTATCATCTACTTTATTATGCTTATCTTCAGAAAAATCTCTAATATTAACTAAATTAATATTAATTAAATTATTCTCACTAGCTCGTTTAATAATACTTTGCTTAAGCGGTTCAAACATTTCAGGAAATAATGTTAAAACATCAAATTTCATTTTGAAACTCACCTCTTATCTTAGTCCTTCAATTAAATGAACTATAATTTTATTATTTTTGATATCAACTTGTTTTATTACATCACCTATCGCAGGTAATAATAAATCCTTTTCCCCAGTTTCCACAACATATATGTCATGATTTCCTGATGGAACTGAAAAAACATCTTTCAATGTTCCAAGTTTTTCATCCTCATCTGAAAAAACTTCAAGACCAATCAAATCAACTATATAATATGTATCTTCAGGAAGTTCTTCTTCATCTTCACGACGAATTTTAATTAAACAGTTTCTTAATCTTTCTGCATTATCAATATCATCAATTCCTTTAAATTTAATTAAAGCTTGATTTTTATGATACTTAACTTCTTCGATTTCATATTCTTCAAGTTTCTTATTTTCTTCAATTAATACCTTTTTAAAATCTTCTATTCTAGTAATATCATCCATAAAAAGATTTGCTTTCACAATTCCTTTCAATCCAGATGTATTAACTATTTGACCAATTTCAAAATATTCTTGCATATCTTTTCCTTAATCAATAAATTCAAGCTTTACTTTTTTGTTTTCCTTAGCTGCAACAGCTCTCATTACTGTTCTAATTGATTGTGCAATTTTTCCCTTTTTTCCAATAACTCTTCCCATATCTTTTTCATTAACTCTAATTTCATAATTTATTTCTGAACCTTGAGCAATTTCATTAATTGATACAGATGCTTTATCTTCAACAAGGTTTTTAATCATGCATTCTAAAATTTCTTTCACTTTTAACTGCATCCTTTCTTCTAAACTCAAATATTAACAATATTCTTATTTAGCTTCTGCAATAAGTCTTTTAACTGTGTCAGTTGGTTTTGCACCATTCTTTATCCATTTTTCAACTAGTTCTTTGTCTATAATAACTGTTGAAGGATTTGTCATAGGATCATAAGTTCCTATTTGCTCAATTATTCTTCCATCTCTAGCTCTTCTTGAATCAGCAACAACTATATGATAGAAAGGAGCTTTTTTCTTTCCTTCTCTTTGTAATCTTATTTTTACCATAAAATTTCACCTCCTAAAAAAATCATAATTTATATAAATTTAAAAATTTGAAAACTAAATTATTTTAGATTCTTCGTAATATCTTGTATATCAAGATTTCCTTCATCTATTCCTCTCATCATCTTCTTCATGGCACCTTTATTATTAGTAAGCTTTTTCATCATTTGTTGTGTCATATCAAAAGAATTCATAAATTTATTAATATCTTGTACTGTAGTTCCACTACCTTTAGCAATTCTAAGTCTTCTGCTACCATTTAATATTTTAGGATTTCTTCTTTCTTGAACAGTCATTGAAGAAATAATAGCTTCAATTTTATCAAATTCTTTATCATCAATTTGAATATTCTTCAAATTTCCCATACCAGGCAACATTTTTATTATTGAAGAAAAAGAACCCATCTTTTTTATTTGACGCATCTGAGCCAAATAATCTTCTAAATCAAATTTCTGCTTCCTAATTTTCTTTTCCATCTTAAGAGCTTCTTCTTGATCAAAAGTTTCTTCTGCCTTTTCAATAATTGAAAGAACATCACCCATTCCTAAAATTCTTGAAGCCATTCTATCAGGATGAAACTCTTCAATATCACTAAGCTTTTCACCAGTAGCAGCAAATTTTATAGGCTTTCCTGTAATTTTTTTTACTGAAAGTGCAGCACCACCTCTAGTATCACCATCTAATTTAGTAAGTACAACTCCATCAATTCCAAGATTACTATTAAAGCTTTCAGCTACATTAACAGCATCTTGACCTGTCATAGAATCAACTACTAATAATATTTCATGTGGCTTAACTCCAGATTTTAAATTTTTTAACTCTTGCATAAGCTCTTCATCAATATGAAGTCTACCTGCAGTATCTAATATGATAACATCATTTAATTTTGATATAGCTACATTCATAGCTTGTTTTGCAATTGCTACAACATCCTTTGACTGCTCATTAGCATAAACAGGAATATTAAGTTGTTTTCCAACTACCTGTAGCTGTTTAATAGCAGCCGGTCTATAAACATCACATGCAACCAATAAAGGATTTTTACCTTGTTTACGAATTAAGTTCGCAAGTTTTCCAGCAGTTGTTGTTTTACCTGAACCTTGAAGACCAACAAGCATTATTATTGTAGGAGGATTAGGAACAAAATTAATTTTACTATCTTCCCCACCTAATAATTCTACTAATTCATCTTTCACAATTTTTATAACTTGTTGACCAGGAGTTAATGACTTAAGTACATCTTGACCTACAGCTTTTTCTTCAATTACCTTAATAAAATCTTTTACAATTTTATAGTTAACATCCGCATCTAATAAAGCAAATTTTACTTCACGTAAAACTTCTTTTAAATCACTTTCAGTAATTCTAGCTTTACCTTTTAATTTTCTAGTTATTTCTTGTAGTCTTGATGATAAACCTTCAAAAGCCATAATTTCCTCCTTATACTAAACAATTAAGTTCTTTTCTAATATGCTCTAAGATTTTTCCAACTTCCTTATCTGAAGAATCATTTTGAATCTTATTTATTTCAGATAAAATAATTGCAATTTTTTCTTCTTGCTCCATCGTTTTTTTCATAACATTCAACTTCTCTTCGTATTCGAAAAGTTTATTTTCCCCTTTCTTTATATTATCTCTAACAGCCTGTCTAGTAATTTGCAAATTTTCAGCAATTTCTGAAAGAGATAAATCGTTGTTATAGTAATCATTAAGAACTTGATATTGTTTTTCAGTTAATAACTTACCATATATTTGGCAAAGCATACTCATTCTAATATTTTTGTCCAAAACAATCACCTCTTTTTTTGTAATGCTAATATACTTTACACCCATTTTTCGTTTTTGTCAAGAGAATTTGCGACTTTTTCACTATTTTCTAATAATTTATTCATAACATTTGTTCTAATATCAAAAAAATCCATAAAAAAACACTAAATAGAACAATTCTATTTAGTGTTTTAAATTAATTACCTCTAATATCATCTGCAGAATAATATGTATCTTTTTCATAAGAAATTGGAGTTAAAGTATATACTTCCTTAGTAAGTACATCAAACATATACGAATCGTTAATATCTTGTATATCTAATACAACTCTTACATCAGAAGCACTTAACACTCTATAATTCTTATATTTATCTGAAGCAGTTTCATCTACACTACTAAGTTTTTTTACCCCAGTCTCATTTTCTAATTTCTGTAAGATTTCTTTAGCCTTTTCATTTTCAGAAGCCGGACTACCTATACTATCTAATTTAGCTAAAGAAGAATTCACCTTTGTCTTGTCTTCGTATAAAGACAGTTTCTCTTTAACAATATCCATTTCTTCGATACGTACTTTAACTTTTGAGTCCTTATATGTTGATATAGCAGCACCAGCAGCTACAGAACCAATTAGAATCAAAACTATAACAGTAATTACCAAAGCCATAAATGTAATACCTTTTTCAGATTTATACATAAACGGTACTCCTTTCAAAATTAGTAAGATGTAGTTGTTCCTGATGATGACATATAACTAGACATAAACATATTAAATATAGCATCAAAATCAAAAGCACTTTCAACTTCTGGAATTCCATAATCAACTCCATAAGTTTCAACAGTTACTTTTGTAATAACTGGTGCTGTAACTGGCTTAGTTGTAGTTTCTTCATTTCCATTATCATCTGTAGTTTTCTGTAGTTCTATTTTAGAAATAGCATCTATAACTTCCATTCCTTCAACAACTTTTCCAAAAGCTGCATATGTTCCATCAAGATTTGCATTATCCTCTGTTAAAATCATAAAACCTGAACTTTGTGAATTATACAACTCTTTATATAAATCATTTGCATAATCAGAATATCCCATCATTTGAACCATAGCAAATTCTTGTTGATATTGTGCATATGATGATCTATACATAGATATAACACCTCTTGTATGGCTCAAAGTATTATCATTATATCCATTTTCGATAAATTCTCCAACAATTGAATACTCTTCATCTGTTTCATTATCAGCCAAATCTTTTATATTACTTAAAGTTGCTCCAGAAGTAGTTGTTTCTCCAGTAGATTCATCAGTAGTAGTAACTAAACCTCCTCTAATTAACCCTTCTTCTATATCAGTAATAGTTTTTCCATCATAATATCCTCTTTGAGCTAATCTAATAAAGTTTTTAACAGTATTAGGAGCCATATCAGGATATAATTCTATTTTTACAGTTCCATATCCCTCAAACTCTACTGTAACAAGCGGATTAGCTTTTTTATTTATTTTTGACATAGCAAAATTAACAGCAACAAATCCAATTGCTAATATTAATATAACTACAATCAAGATTAATAATATTTTTTCAAATTTTTTCATAGTATCCTCTCTTTCATTTTAGTCTTAAATGCTTCATTGCATCTATGATATCCTTGCAGCCTATTATATCTAATTTATATTTTTCTTTCAATAGTTTTTTATTAGAATATGGAATTATACAACTTTTAAATCCCATCTTTTCTATCTCTTTAATTCTTTTTTCAATCATATTTACTGAACGAATTTCGCCAGTTAATCCAACTTCCCCAACAACAGCAATATCAGCTGGTATACTAATATTTTTATAGCTAGAAGCCGCCGCTAAGATTATTCCTAAATCTAAAGCCGGTTCATTAATTCTAATTCCACCAACAATATTCATATAAACATCTTGATTGCCTAAATTTACGCCAGCAATTTTTTCCAATACAGCAATAAGTAAAGTAACTCTATTATAATCCATACCATTTGCAGCTCTTCTAGGCATACCAAAAACAGTCGTAGACGTCAATGCTTGAATCTCAATTAAAATTGGTCTAGTTCCCTCTAAGCTAGCAACAATTACTGACCCCGCTGGATTTCCTTCCCTCTCTGTAAGTAATATACTAGAAGGATTAGAAATTTCTACCATTCCCTCATTTTTCATTTCAAACATACCTATTTCATTAGTAGAACCAAATCTGTTTTTTACTCCTCTTAAAACTCTATATGAAAAATATCTTTCACCTTCTATATATAAAACCGTATCCACCATATGTTCCAAAACTCTAGGACCAGCTATTGTTCCATCTTTAGTAACATGTCCTATTATAACTGTAGTAATCGCCTTTAATTTACACATTTTCATAATTCTTGCCGTAATTTCTCTAACTTGACTTACACTCCCAGGAGCTGAAGTAATGTCTTCAGAATACATAGTCTGAATAGAATCTATTATAACAAATTTAGGCTGTATATTATCTATAGTTTCCTCTATAACATTAATATCAGTTTCACCTAAAAACATAATATTATCGTTTTTTATTTCTAATCTATCTGCTCTTATTTTTATCTGTTCTGCCGACTCCTCACCTGATACATATAAAACTTTTCCATTAGCTTGAATCTTATCACAAATTTGAAGAATAAGCGTAGATTTTCCAATACCTGGCTCCCCACCTAATAATGTAAGAGAACCATTTACAAAACCTCCTCCTAAAACTCTATCTAATTCATCAAAACCTGATTTTATTCTTGAAATCTTTATATTATCAATTGAATTTAAAGAAACTGGCTCTACCTTTTTAGCAGAAACAACTTTTGAATTACTAGTTTTTACAACTTTTTCTTCAACAAAAGTATTCCAAGCATTACAAGCCGGACATTTTCCAAGCCATTTAGCAGATTCATATCCACATTCATTACAGAAAAACACTGTTGAGCTTTTTGCTTTTGCCATATATACCTCCTAAACGAACCTCATTTTATAAGCAAAGTATATAGAACTTTTGTTCTTTTGTCAATATAAAGTTATTCCTCAAATTTGAAAAAAAGAATTCACAGAACTCTCAATAATTTGTTACATTCTATGAATTCTTTTTAACCTATAATCCTATTCTTTATAACCTTATAAATACCTGTTATTATTCTTCACCAATAAAATATTTTATATCATTCCTAGTTCGTCAAACTTATGAATAACATTAATAAACATCGCATGAGACCATGTAAGTCCAATAATCCAAGAAGGTTTCATAGTTTCATTATTAACTTGTTCTCCAAGAAATCCATGTTCAGAAGAAGTTTTTACAACAAACTCTAAACATTCCTTTGCTTTCTTCTTTTCTCCAGATTCTAAATAATAATTAGCCATCCATAAAGTAGCAATAACCCAAGGATTATAACCACCATTATAACCATCATTTTCATAACGAATATATCCACCTGTATATGTTCTAAGAATCATATTCATTCTTTCTATAGTAAGTACAAATTTTTTCTCTTTAGGTGAAATAACATTAAAAGGAACAACAGCACCTAATATGCTAATATCCACTCTTCTATCATCTAAGTTTCTTACAAAAGATTTTTTAGATTCATCATAAAACGTTTTTAAAATATATTCTTTAACTTCACGAATTCTCTTTTCTACTAATCTTTTACGTTTTTCCATAGCTTCAATTCTAAGTCTATTGCTTGAAAACTCGGCTTTAACTTCTTTATATATATTTAAAATAGCATTATATGCTCCAAAAATTGCAGACATAGAATATAAACTTACACCTTCATATTCTTCCCACAAATCATAACTCTTCTTCATTTCAAATTTTCCATCAAGCACATCTACCACATATTTATCAATAAAATCTATTGCATTTTCACACATTTTTACAGTATCTTTTAAAAACTTAACATTCTTAGTTTTTTCATAATGTCTGTAAACTCCAAAAACAACACTAGCAGTCTCATCTATTTGATATCCCCAACAAGGCGCTAACCTTCCATCAGTATAAAATCTTTGTTCCCATCCTCCATCTCTACTTTGAGTCATTTTACAAAAAACTTTATAAAATTTATCAGTCTCCTTCGTCATATCTAATGCGTCAAATGCCTCTGTTATAAATGCTGCATCTCTAGGCCAACAATAAGAATATCTACCACATTTCGTTTTATATTCATCACTTTCTACTCCAGCAGAAATTCCACCAGTAGAGTCATTTATTAAAAGTGGAAATAATAAAATTGTTCTATCATAAACTTTTTTAATTTTGTCATCATTTTTAAAGTCAATTTTTGAATGCTCTTTTAAATACTTTCTCCAATATTTTTTAGTATCATCTAATTCTTTTTTTAAATCTATCTTTCTAAATCTCTCTATTTCCTGTTCTAAATCATTCAACAAATTCTTTTCTGAATTATTATTCACATAAATATATAAGTTAAAAACTCGTTCTTCACCAGGCTTTAAAATTCCTAAATCATATGAAATCGCAGAATCTGGTGACATTCCAATATAATCTTTTCCACCTATTACTCCACTCATAAAACTTTCAGCGCTATTATTAATCTGAACACTTGCGATTTTTTCTTTTGCAAAAGTACATACTGTATAATCATGTGTATATTGTAAAAGTGCATCATCTTTTGAAAAACCACACGCATCATTATTAATATTAGTAAATAATTTTGAATATGCCAAAAAACTTAAGTTTAAATCTATATTATTTTTATTCTCAAATCTATATCTTCTAATAAGTACATTTTCTTTTATCAAAACATAATCTATTTGAGTAACTTTTAAATTAAAATACGTATTAACAATTTCAGTAACTAGTACATTAGTACCATCAATATAATATTGTTTATAATTATTATTTATATCACTATGTAAATAAATATTAGCAGAATCATTTACCTTAACTCCAACATGGAAAAATTCAAAAAATTGTTTATAATCAGGTGCTTGATTAAATAATCTTAAAAGTTCTCCTGTTTTTGAAAAACTAACTGTCATATTTTTATTTCCAATAATTGTATCATTAAAATATTTCTTATCCATATTTCTAAACCTTTCTAAATATTTTTAGCCTTCTAATAAACTTTTTATTTGTTCTTCTAATTTTTTAACTTTATCATTCAATTTTTCAACTTCCACGTCAGAAGCCTCTTTCATCAATTTCTCTTCTTTAACAGTTTTAGTCATATCATTAATTTCATCTGTAATCTTTTCCAATTTTTCAAGAATTTGTAAACGTAAAAATTGATCTTCCATTTTACTTGAATATTCCATTCTTTCTTGCAATTTTGGAATATCTGACGCTTCATATTTTTCACCAAAACTTGGAATTGTAACAGGTATTGCAGTATTCGCCTCAATTAATGTTTTTAAAACTTCTTGACTTTCTTCTTCTCCATGAACTAAAAAAATATGTTTTGGCTTATTAATAAAAGAATATACAAAATTTAATAACCATTCTTGATCAGCATGTCCTGAATAGCCTTCAATATATTCAATTCTAGCATTTACTGTTATTTCCTCACCAAATATTTTTACTTTGTCTGCACCATCAACAATAGTTCTTCCTAAAGTTCCAGGTGCTTGATATCCAACAAACAAAATTGTACTATTTGGATTCCACAAATTATGTTTCAAGTGATGTTTTATTCTTCCTATATCACACATACCACTAGCCGAAATAATAATAGAAGGATAATATGTTTCGTTTAAAGCCTTTGATTCATCAGCTGTTTGAGTGAATTGTAATCCTGAAAAGTCTAACGGAAAATCTCCAAGTTTTATTTTCTCTTGAATCTCTTCCTCAAACAAATCAATATTCTTTCTAAAAACCTCTGTTGCCGAAATTGCTAAAGGGCTATCAACAAATACTGGAACTTTCATTAATTGCTCATATTTCCTTTGAAATTCTTCGTCATCCTTATGAGCATCTTTTATTTTATCAATTTCATACAAAATTTCTTGAGTTCTACCAACAGCAAATGAAGGAATTACAACACGTCCACCTTTATCTAACGTTTCAGAAACAACATCTAAGAAAATATTGGCCTTATCATCATTTCTCAAATGATGCCTACTTCCATATGTTGATTCCATTACAAGATAATCAGCATTTTCTATCATCGTAGGAGAATCTAAAAGTGGAATATCATTATTTCCAATATCACCAGTAAATACTATTTTTTCAGTTTTACCATTTTCAGTAACCCAAATTTCAATAATACTAGAACCCAACATATGTCCTGCATCATTAAATCTTACTTGAATATTTTCAGCTACATCTACAATTTCATCATATTCAACTTTCTTAAAAATTTCCATTGATTTAGCAGCTTCTTCAGCAGTATACAACGGAGGCAATGGTTCAAGACCAGCTCTAACTCTTTTTCTATTTTTCCACTCAACTTCATTTTCTTGAATATGTCCACTATCTGGAAGCATTATTGCACATAAATCAACTGTTGCTCTATGTGCATATATTGGAGCTCTAAAGCCTTCATTATATAACTTAGGAATTCTTCCGGAATGATCTATATGAGCATGTGTTAAAAGCATAAAATCAATTTCTTGAGGATTATATAAAAAATCCTCTGAGTTTTCTATTTCTTGTGATGCTTTTCCTTGATACATTCCACAATCAACTAAAAATTTTTTTCCAGCAGCTTCAACTAAAAAATTTGAACCAGTAACAGTTTTAGCTGCTCCTAAAAAAGTAATATTCATAAAATCTTCCTTTCTTTATCTTAAGTATTTTTGTTACATAACATACATTGGTATTCTTCTATTCTGTTTGACAGATAAATCTTTAACAGATATAGGATATTCTATTTCTATACGTTTTTCTACTATTTCATTATCATAAATTGTAATCTCTAAAGTATCTCCATTTAATTTAAGAGAAATATCAACATCTTCATAATTAGCAATAGAAGTGTCCAACGCTTCTTCAATTATTTCATAATTATATTCAATATCTTTACAAAATATGTTAAATACCCTTTCTTTACATCCCTTAGTAATTAAAAATTTTAAAATTCTTTTTATATATTCTGCTAAAATAGGAATATCCTCAACTTTCTCATTTTCTGTAACTCGTATTTTTCTGTAATATCTTATTTTATATATTATATCAATAATTTCCTCTTTGGTTGTTATTTTATTTAAATTATCATAAAAACATTTTAATGCTTCTTTTTGAAATGCAATCGAGTAATCTCTAATTGTCTTATTCTCAACAACAACTGACAAAATGTGAATTTTCTCTGCTAATTCATTTTTTAATTGCGTATAATTTAATGGTTTAACCAGTTCATTTAGTTCTTTAATTCTCTTTATACATTTCTGTCTCTCATTTTGAAGAATTTCTACTAAACTACTAAGATTAAATATTTTCATATCATCAGGTAAGTTCTTATTTCTACAATTAAACTCTTGTATCAATCTTTTATTATCATTTAGAAGTAAATCTTTCTTTTCAATCTCAGCAGTTAATTTTTTCTTCTCTTGTGAAATTTTATAAATGTACTCTGTTTTATTTTTCATATTATCATAAGCAAAAATAACTTTATCATATTCTTCTTTTACTTTTGCCTTTGTAGTTTTCAATGATTTAGCAAGTACTAATCTTGCCATTGCAATATAAAAAGCTCTACTACATTCCTTACCATAATATTCTATTAATTCTTTTCTCATTTCATAAATATAATCAACTTTTGAAGAAGTATTTTCTTCCCATTCTTTTAAAAAGTCTTCATCTATCAATATTCGTATAGCCTGATATATCATATTAGAAACATGATCAATATTAGCATCTTCCGCCAAGTTCCAAGACCAGCCATTAAAATTACGTATTACTTCTGTATGATTAAGTATAGTTCCCTCAACTAAAATTTCCTGAAGTTGCTTTTTTATATAATAATAATTTTTCGGTATATAAAAATACTTTGGCCTAATATCAATAATTCCATACAAAATAGCAAGCTCTGTAGGATAAGCATAAATTCTTTGTTCTCGCTCATCAGTTAAAGCTAAAACATTTTGTTCTTTTAATAACTTTACTTCTTCTTTAGTAGGATCTATTAAAAATAAATATTTACAATGTTCTGAAATAGTATCAATTAATTTATCAATAAAATCACTTTTAGTCTCAAAAATTCCTTTTATTTGTGAATAATCTTTATAAGAATTCTCAATTTTATAAATCATATTTAAAAGAAGGTTTTTTGCATCTTCTGAAAAGTGCTTCTCTTCTAAAACCTTGTCCAAAATATAATTATAGTCTTTAAATTTAGAAAATAAACTTCTTCTCATAAGATTACAAAATCCCTTCTTTCTTTAGTAAATATCATTAATTTAATCTGTTTCATTACTATTTCCAGATGGAGACATTTTTAGTTCTTGCCATCTTTCTTTTGACATTAAAACTTCTCTTGGCTTACTTCCTTGATATCCAGAAATAATTCCTCTCGCCTCCATTTGATCAATAATTCTACCTGCTCTAGCATAACCAACTTTAAACCTTCTTTGAATCAATGATGCAGATGCGGAACCAATTTCTATAACAGCCTCTATTGCTTCAGCCAAAAATGGATCTGCTTCATCATCCTCAGAGTTTTCGGATTCTAAGTCTCTATCTGAAGTATTTGCTTTCTCTATTGTTTCCAATATATCCTCATTATAAACAGTCTCTCCGTCTCTTTTCAAGAAATCAACTATTTTTTCAACATCGCCATCTGAAATAAATGCACCTTGAACTCTAGTAGCCTTTGATGCACCTGATGGATAAAACAACATATCTCCTTTACCTAGTAACTTTTCAGCTCCAGATCCATCTAATATTGTTCTAGAATCAACCTGTGAAGAAACAGCAAAAGCAATTCTTGATGGTATATTTGCTTTAATAATACCAGTAATAACATCAACAGATGGTCTCTGTGTAGCAATAACCAAATGCATACCAGCAGCTCTCGCCATTTGAGCTAATCTACAAATAGCATCCTCAACATCTTTTGGTGAAACCATCATCAAATCAGCAAGCTCATCTACTATAATTACTATTTGAGGCATTGTTTCTTCATTTCCCTCTTTTTGAAGTGCTGCATTATATCCTTTAATATCTCTAACATTTTTCTTAGCAAACAAACTATAACGATTAACCATTTCTTGAACCGCCCAAGCGAGTGCTCCTGCAGCTTTTTTAGGATCTGTTACAACTGGAATTAACAAATGTGGTATTCCATTATAAACTGAAAGTTCAACAACCTTAGGATCAACCATTATAAGTTTTACTTCACTAGGTTTAGCTTTATATAAAATACTTGTAATCAAAGTGTTTATACATACAGATTTTCCAGAACCTGTAGAACCAGCAATTAAAACATGTGGCATTTTAGCAATATCCGCAATAATATTTTCACCAGAAACATTTTTTCCTAATGCAAAAGATAACTTTGACTTTGAATTTTTAAATTCATCTGAATCAATTATATCTCTTATTGGTACTGACTCTTTTTCTTTATTAGGAATTTCAATACCTACAGCTTGTTTTCCAGGTATCGGAGCTTCAATTCTTATACTCTCAGCTGCTAAATTTAAAGCTATATCATCAGAAAGTTTTGCTATTTTACTAACTCTTACTCCTTCAGCCGGTTTTAATTCATATCTAGTAATAACTGGTCCAACAGAAACATTTTCAACTTTAGCAGAAACGCCAAAACTATATAATGTTTTCTGAAGTTTCGTAGCAGTATCTGTTAAAGCTTTCTTACTTCCTTTGGCTGTTTTTCCTGACCCTTGTGCTAATAATTCAACAGGTGGCATTTCATAGTTTTCATCATCAATAGTATGAGTTTGATGTTCTAACTGTAAAACAGCTTTAGTTTTCTCTTCTTTTTCCTCTTGAACTTCTTTAAATATATTTTCCAATTCCTCTGGATTATTTCCACTCTTTTCAGGCATAGCAGCAGATTCTTCATTCTTATTTTTATTAAATAAGCTAAATTTAGACTTCTTTTCGTTAGATTCTTCTCTATCATTAAAATGATTTATAACAATTTCATCTTGTATCAAATCTACTTGTTCCTTTTTATCAGCAACTTCTTTTCCCTTTTTATTCTTTAACTCATCTTCTAACTGAGCTTTTCTATTCTTTCTTCGTTCCTCACGTTTCTCATTATAAGCTTGTCTTTCTTCTTCACGTCTCTCACGTCTCTCTTCTTTTCTTTCTTCTCTGCTATCAATAAAATCAATCATGAGTTCTATTGGATTAATTCCAACTATATACATAAAAGTAACTACTGCAATTGCTATTGTAAGAATCATCGCTCCCAAAGAACCTAACATATTAGTAAGAGGTGTAGCAACAATTGCGCCAATCGCACCTCCACCTTGATTCATTGTACCAATTTTATATGCCTCGTTAACAATTTCTTCAAAAGTAGCATTACTAGCAATATTCATTTTTGAAAATTGATTTATATGCATTATTGTAGTTATACATATAATAAAAATAATAAACTGCGTAAGCTTTGTTGTAACATATGAACTTTCTTCTCTAATCAAAGATAATGCTGTAACTATTATTCCAATTGGAATTACATATTTTATAACTCCAACTAATCCACCAAAGAGAGGACTTAAAAAAGCTCCTACTTGTCCAGCTCCTGTATATATTAAAACTCCTAACATTACTCCAATCAAAAGCATCAAAATAATTGCCATCTCAGGGCTTATGCTTGAAATTGATTTAGCAGGTGTCTTTTTCTTTCTCTTTCTACCCAAGTTTATATCCCCCATTTCGCTTACTTTTTTCCGCAATTATTATATCAAATAGAATAAAAAATAACATCCTTTTTTAATTTTTTTATTAATATTTTAATTTTTCTTTTATATTTCTATAAATTGACTTATAGTTTTAAAAGTCTTATATTTATATTTTTCAAGCCCCAAGAATAATTTTATTTATAACGACAAAAAAAATCAGAAAATAATTTCTGATTTTATACTCTTATTTTAATTCTTTTCTATTATTTTTTATAGTCGAAACTGCCGTATTAATTGTAGCCTGAGCAGTATCTATTTTTTCTTTTAGTTCAATAATAGTTTGTTCTATATCTTCTAAAATACTATCAGCATATTCCTTAGTTGCCTCAGACATCTCTCTTGCCATATCATTAGCTGAATCTATTATTTTTTGTTTTTCAACATATGCCTTCTTAGTAATTTCATGTTCATCAATCATCGCAATAATTCTATTCTCTGCCTCTTTAACAATGTCTTCGCCCTCTTTTTGAGCTTCTTGTATAATTCTAGTTCTTTCTTCTTTTACCCATTTAGCTTGTTTTAATTCATCAGGAAGTTTTAACCTAATATCTTTAACAATATCTAAAATTTCATCTTTACTAACAATACATTTGCCACCTGAAAAAGGCACATTTTTACTATTTTCAAGTAATTCTTCAATTGTTTCTAAAAGAGTAAATATTTCCATTCTATTATCCTTTCTAGGTCACTTAAAAAAGTTCTTACTAATTTTGTTTCAAGAAAAATAAACTAACACGTCCATATTTTCTAGTATCAATAATCTCAAAACTCAAATTACTAATTTTCTGTTTTATACGTTCTGGTTCATCAGTTTCTAAAACAAGAATAGAATCATCATTCAAAATATCATATTTATTAATTTCTATTAATGACTGCATTATAAAATCTGTTTTATAAGGTGGATCAATAAAAACTACATCACATTTTATATTTTTCTCTGAAAGGAAAAATATTACTTTTTTAAAGTCTGCATTTATCAATAATGCATTATCCTTAAACTTCGTTTTTTCAATATTTCTTTCAATCACCTTTTTAGCTTCTCTGTTATTTTCGCCAAATATTGCCCTTTTGGCTCCTCTACTTATTGATTCTAAACCTAATGCTCCAGAACCAGCAAACAAATCTAAAACAATTGCATCTTTTAATTTAAAATTTAATATATTAAATAAAGGTTCCTTAACTCTATCTAAAGTAGGTCTAGTATTAATACCATCAAGTGTAAATAATTTAGTTCCACGGGCTTTTCCACTAATAATTCTCATAGTAGTCCTAATCCTCGACAATTCTATATGTATATTTTATTTTAAATATATAATAAGTCAATATGATTTACAGAAATGTAAATAATAATTAATTTTGTAACATTCGCTTAATTCTTTTGTAATATACGTTTCAAGTACAAACATTTATTCTAAATTCGACACTTTTCGATAATATTTTCTTTTTAATTTCTATAGTGTCAAAAAAAAGGTTGAACAAACTCAACCTTTTTTCTTCTTATCCTTTGTTAATCTTCTTTCATATCTTTTAATAATTCTAATTGAGATATCAATAAAGCTTCCATTTTAGCTCTATATATATCAAATTGTTTTTTTGTTTCTGCAAATTCTCTTTTTCTTGTTTCAGACTCTTTTGTTAATTCATCAACTGATTCTTGCATTTTAGCTCTTGCATTCTTTATAATATTATCAGCTTCATCTTGAGCAGTATTTTTTATATCGTCAGCTGTTTTCTGAGCCATTACCAACGTGTTTTGTAAAGTTTGCTCAATTGTTTTGTACTTTTCCAAATCTTCTTTAGATCTTTCTATTTCAGCACGCAACTCAGTATTCTCTTTATATAGTCTCTCATAATCAACAGTTATTTCATCTAAGAAATCATCAACTTCATCAACATTATAACCATTCATCATTTTTCTTTGGAATTTCTTATTTTCAATGTCTAGTGGTGTAAGCATAGTAATCCTCCTATTTTATTTATTTAGCCATGAAACAGAAAGTTTATTTTTTATTTCCTCTCTTGTCATATCGTTAACTATATCATAATTAAATGGTGCAACTATAAATATTGAATTAGAAACTTTTTCAAAATGTCCATCAAGAACTTTAACAGCTCCACTAATAACGTCTAATATTCTTCTAGCAACATCTTTATTAACATATTCTAAATTAACTACTATTGCATTTTTTTCTCTCAATAATATACAAATATCTTCTGCTTGTTCAAAAGCTGTAGGTTTAGCAATCTTCATTTTGATTTGTTGTTGTGCCATATTTACAACTTTATTTCTTTTTTTGAATAAACCTCTCTCTTCTTCTTCCTCTTGCATTTCATCTTCTGATTCGTATGTATATGAATATTCGTTGTCTAACATTTCCTCATCTTCTTGAGCTTCTCCGTTATCAACTCCTAAAAAATCTAATATTTTATTTACAACTGCATTAGCCATCTAATTTCCTCCCAAAATTATTCAATTTAAATTTTAATTACTGCATATAGTATCCTTCTTTTTGAAAAATATGTCAATAACTTTATTAAGATTGTTATTTATTTTTAACGTTTTTGTAATAATAATGTAATATTATTTATTTTTTACAACAATTCTATCATATTGTTTTATACTATACATATTTTGAATTTCATCATAAGAATATCCCATTTCCTGTAATTCTTGTGTCGTATAATTATCAACTATAGAATATGAATCATTTTGTTTCAAAACATTAACTAATACTTTAGTATTATAACTTGAACGATTTTTTTCTACATATTTTTTTCCATTCTCTTCAATCAAAGCAGAATTTGGTATCTTTAATCCACTATATTCCCACCAAATAACTTCAACAGAAATTTTCCTATAATTTATCATTTTTTCAGGTAAGTCATTCACTTTAAAAATTAATATTCTAGAAGTTTCTTCTTCATTTATGTGAGCAATTTCAGCAGATACGGTTTTATCAGAATCATATTGTATCTTTACTCGATCGCCTACATTAGCACTCATTGCCGCATCTGAGTTCATTTCAATAGCTAAATAACAATAAAAATCAGTAATAACTTTTCCTTTTTCATCACTTGTTTCGACTAATTCACCTGTTTTTAAATTTAAATCAGATAAAAATTTACTAGTCAAGTATCCAAAATCAGCTGTTGTAAATATTTCTTCCATATTGTCAATTCTATAAGAAACTGTTCCACTAGAAGTAGCTTTTATTTCTTCAGCCCCATAAGTTAACTGATTCAAATATTCTGTTTTTTTACTAATTAAATCTTTTAGATAGGAACCGGATGGGCTTAACTCTCCAACTATTGTAGAAATTTTATATGTATAATCCTCTATTTCTTTTTTATATTCTTCTATCTGTTCTACATTATTAGACTCATATATTTTTTCTTCTAATTCTTTAATTTTTCCTTTTAATGTTTCAATATCAGTAGTATAAATTGTTTTTTCATTTTTTTGGGCTTCAGCAATTTGCTTGTCCAACTCAGCAATTTCATTCTTAATAGACTCTTCCCCATTTACATAGTATCTAAAAACAGAATCTTCTTTTGCTACTCTTTTTCCTTCAGCAACAACTTTCTCCATTCCATTTTTGTAGTTATTTCCTTGTAAAACGACTTCATTTCTAATAACATATGCATCTGTTGTTTCTGACAAATTAAGAGTTCCTTGTTCAACAACAAAAGTATCTGTAGGACTCATAATAAGTCTAATTGTATTATAAATTAAATATATTATCAAAATTATTACCGTAACAATTGCCAATAATTTTAATAAAATCTTTCTAAGAGATTTCTTTTGTTCTTCCAATTAATAAACATTCCTTTCACTAAAATCTAAAGTTCAGCCTTATTAATAATCAATTCAATATTTTTTTCCTTTTCTTCCAAGCCATCAATCCAAATAATATCTTTGTTTTTTCTAAACCAAGTAAGTTGTCTTTTGGCATATCTTCTACTCTCTTGTTTGATTTTATCAATCATCTCATCTTGAGTTAATTTGTCCTCAAAAAACTCCACTACCTCTTTATATCCCAATCCTTGCATAGCAGTAGGAAAATCTTTGTATTTTTTTACCAACTTTTCTACTTCCTCGACTAAACCTTGTTCTATCATCAAGTCAACTCGTAAATTTATTCTTTCATAAAGTTTTTCCCTATCCATATTAATTGCAAAAACCTTATAATCATATTTAACGTCATTTTCTCTTGAAAGCTTTTCAAGTTCTGTTTTAGTCTTTCCAGTTGCTTTATATATTTCTAAAATTCTAGTAATTCTTTTTTTATCATTCGGACTAATCTTTTTTACAGCATCTTCATCAATACTTTTTGCCTCTTCATATAATTTTTCCAAGCCATCTTCCGAATCAGCAATTCTCATCAATTCATTTCGATAATTTTCATCAAAATCAATTTCAGGATATTCTATTCCATAAATCAGAGTATCAATATATAATCCAGTTCCTCCCACAACAATAGGAATTTTTCCTTTTTTTAAAATATCCTCAATTGCATTTTCTGCATCTTTTTTAAATTCAGCTACTGAATATCTTTTATCAGGAGAAACAAAATCAATCAAATAATGTTTTATACCATCCATTTCTTCAGTTGTTGGTTTTGCCGTTCCTATAGTCATGTCTTTATAAATCTGCATCGAATCACTAGAAATAATTTCACCATTAATTCTCTTAGCAAGCTCAATTGAAAGTGATGTTTTTCCCGAAGCAGTCGGACCAGCAATTACAATAACTTTAGGTTTATTCATAAATTATCCTTTCTATTTTCTAGCAAACTTTCTTTCTATATCATATTTACTCATCTTAATAGCTGTTGGTCTACCATGAGGACAAGTAAAAGGATTTGGAAGTTCTAACAATCTCTCCATAAGCTTATCCACTTCTGACTCAGTAAGTCTCATTTTAGCTTTAACAGCAGATTTACACGCTATAGTAGCAATAAATCTTTCTTCTTTTTCTTGTCTATCTGTTCTAGCATAATTATCAATTTCGTCTAAAAGTTCTAAGAAAAACTGTTTCGTATTCATATCTATACAAATATTTGGAACACCATTTAATTTTAATGTATTTTCTCCAAAAGCTTCAAAAGAAAATCCAGCTTTCTCAAACATTTCAACATTTTCTTTTATTATTTCCATTTCTTTATGTGAAAGTGAAATAATATCTGGCAATAACATTAGTTGAGAATCTTTATCAGTATCACTATAATAGTTTTTTTTCACTTTTTCATACATAATTCTTTCATGTGCAGCATGTTGATCAATTATATACATTTCATTCTCAATTTCAACAATTATATATGTAGAAAAAGCAATTCCAATAAACTTATAATTTTTTCCTGCCATATTTTTGAATTCTTCAATTTGTTCAGAATTTTCTTCTGTAATAAATGTTTCATCTAATTTATTTTCTATATTCTGAGAGTTTTCATTTTCTTTCTTATCATCAAAATTGTTTTCCTGTATGCTTGGTCTAACAATATTTTTTATTTCATCTAATACTTTTTTATCATCTTCTGAAATTTCTTTAGTAACTTTTTCAGGAGAAACCACTTTGTTTCCAAAAACTTTAGTATACATATCCTCAAAACCATTTGAATCTTCTGAATTCTCATCAGCTTTATTTAAAGGATTCTCCAATTTACTATTTTTAATAGCTTCTTCTAAAATCTCATTTGATTCTCTTTGTTTTATAAGTTCTTCTGTCTTTTCTTCAACCTTAGCTTCTGAAGGAATCGCTGTATCAGCTATATCTTCAGATTTCATCTCACCTTTTTGTTCTGCTTTTTCTTTATCTAGTTTTTCCAAATCAGCTAAAGGTGAATAAACTGCCGTAGAAGTTTCAGAAACTCCTATTTCTTTCAAACCTTTTCTAAATTTATAAACTTCTTCTAATAAATTTTCTTTTTCGTCAGTTTTCTCCTCTTCTTTCTTTCCCTTCTTAAAAAATAAAAATTTGCTATTTCGTTCTTTTTCAGTTTCAATATCATCTTTAATAGCATTAACAACTTCTTCTGATTTTTCTTTTATTGATTCTAAAGAATCTGTTCTTTCTCTGCTGATACTCTCTGTCTTATTATTTTCTTCAACAACATTTTCTATTAACTCTTTTTTTGAAAGAGCTTCTTTTATAGCATAATATACTGCTTTAAAAACTTTATTTTCTTCTTCAAACCTTACCTCTAATTTTGCTGGATGCACATTAACATCTACTAAAGCTGGATCTATTTCAATATTTAATACTAAAAATCCATATTTGTTAATAGGTATCATTCCCTTAAAAGATTGTTCTGCAGCAGCAGTTAAAGTCTTATCTTTAATAAATCTTCCATTAACAAAAAATAACTGATTAGAACGATTTGATCTAGCAATTTCTGGTTTTCCAACCACTCCAGAAACTTTTATTCCTTCATACTCATATTCTGTATTAATAACTGCTTCAGCAATATCTTTTCCATATATACTATAAATAACACCTTTTTCATCGCCATTTCCATTAGTCTGAATAACTGTTTTTCCAGAATTAATAAGTTTAAAAGCAATATTTCTATTAACTAAAGCCAAACGAGTAATAGCATCTTCTATATAGCCAGATTCTGTATAATCTTTTTTCAAAAACTTATATCTTACAGGAGTATTATAAAATAAATTTCTAACAGTAATAGTAGTTCCAATTGGTGCACCAATCTCAGTCTGTTCTAAAACTTTTCCGCCTTCTACAACAATTTTATGACCTATATTAGAGTCCTTTGTTCTAGAAATCATTTCCACATTAGCAATAGCTGCAATACTTGCTAAAGCCTCACCTCTAAATCCCATAGAAGTTACTTTAGTAATATCTTCAGCTACTCTTATTTTACTTGTAGCATGTCTTTCAAAAGCAATTTCCATATCATCTTCTGCAATACCTTTTCCATTATCAGAAATTCTAATAAAAGAAATACCACCATTTTTTATCTCAACATTTATTTTAGTTGCACCTGCATCTATTGAATTCTCTACCATTTCTTTTACTACGGAAGCCGGTCTTTCAATAACTTCTCCAGCAGCAATTTTATTAATTGTTAGATCATCTAATAATACAATATTTCCCATTTATATTCCTCCATAAAATCTACATCCTACACTATGTTCGTATTATATCACTAATTCTTAGCTTTTGTATAGATAAATTTAACTCTTTTTTCAATCACACTTTTTCAAAAATTTCATAGTATATAACATACTAAGGAAATACTAAGAGGCTACGGAAATTTAAAGCTTATAAAGGGGGGAAAATCATATGCCAGAAAACAGAAGTTGTGGTGGCGGATGTGGATTTGGAGATGACTGCTTATGGATAATACTACTATTAATAATCATCTGCTGTTGTTGCGGTGGAAACAGAAACTGCGGTTGCTAATCTTAAGTATCTATAAAAATTTAAATTATAAGAATTTCAATAAAAACATCTTATAATACACAAAAGAGAAGTGAACTTTTTTATAAATAGTTCTCTTCTCTTTTTATTTATTTTTATTAAACTACAAATTCTAAACTTTTTCTTTCTCTGAAGGCCATTTTGTTACAGCAGAAACAGCCATTCCCATACTAGTACTCTCTCCCCATTTTATAGGAATATATCTATGTTGACTTTCAAATTCACCATTAACTTTTTCCAAATATGTAGGTAAATCCTCTCTTCTAAAATAAATTCTTATATTATCCCTATTACTCTCATTTCGATTTTTAGTTGGCGTAGGTTCTATAAAAGCAGGTATTTCAGTTTCTTTCATTTTTTCCAATATTGAAATAATATTCTCATTTGCACGTAATTCTATATAACATAAAACATCTTTCAATTTTGTAGTTGAGTCATTACCATGTTCCAATTCTTCTTTTATCTCAAACAAAGTCTCTCGGATTTTCTTTTTATCTTCCATGTGCCCACGTGGTCTAGATTCATACATATAATATCTATATGATAAGTCATATAAATTATTTTTAGTTCTTTGAACTGATAAATTACTTTTAAAATTCCCACCATATTTATCACATAATCTAGCAGACAATTCTCTTATAACAGTAGCTGGATATTTTCCAAAATTCTCATCCTCTGAATAATCATAATTCAAACAATCATATGGGATTTGCAAGTCTAAAACTCTCAATTTATCAGCATCACTAGTAGAAACAACAATTAAATAGCCACCATTTTCAAACTCTTGAGTATCTGGAAAAACAGCATAATTCGTCCCAGCTTTATCCAATTGCTCTAGCAAAATATCAAGTTCAATAACATCTACTACCTTATATGTCAAATCATCTCTTTGGATTTCAGATTCAGTATCCAAAAGTCCTTTTCTTCTTGCAACTTCCTTCTGAAAATCTAATATATTAACAAATCTACTTCCCTTAGCAGATAAGTCATGTTCAATTCTATAAATTTCCCTTCCAATCTCTTCTGAAGTCATTTTGGCATACTTTTCTAGCTGTGCTAATCTCTGAGCTTTTTCTTGTGCTTTCTCTGCTTCTCTAGCTGCTTGTTCTCTTGCTTCTTTAGCCAATCTAGCTTCTTCGTCTGCCCTTTTTTTAGCTTCGGCTTCTAACATTTTCTTTTTATTTGCTTCGTCTCTTTTCTCTTTTTCTGCTTTTTTATCATCTAATGTAGCCACTCTTATTTTCGCATCATTTAACTTTAATTTAAAAAGCACAAATCTCTTTAAAAACTCAAATGAATTTACAGATTTATTTTTACTATCAAAGAGTTGTCTTATTGAAAAATCTCCTACCATACTAGCATCAGCTATATCATCATCCAATGTTTTTGCCATAGAATCCAATTCAGGAAAAACATCAAAATAAAATTGTTTATACAGTTCTTCATATTTTGAAATACTTTCATATTGATAAGTCAAACTTTGAGCATCTTGCAATAGATAATCTGAAAACATTCTTTGTTTTAAATCTGATAAATTTTTAAAAGGATTTATAATATTTTTTTCTGATATATCTCCATACTGTGCATCTCTCATTGAGTTCATTAACTCTAACATTTTTATACGATATTCCGCTTGCATCGAAACACTATTAAATCGTTGTCTTTGAACTTTTGTAAGTAAAGGATTTGCATCATTCATATCACTTTCATTAACTTTATCCTGAATTAAATCAATATATCTTCTAAATTCTTCTAACTCTTGACTAGTTATTGAATTATCAGATAAACCAGCTTCTTCAAATCTTCTATACATAGCCGCATTTTGTTGCTCTAATTGTTTTATTGTATACTCACCATCTGCTAATCTTTTCATTTTCATATACTGTTCTTCTAATTTAGTAAAAACATCTATAATTTCAGGATCATCTTCTCTATTAGTCTGTTCCAATAGTTTGGTAATTAGTTCTATTTGTCTTTCTAAATCATACCCTTCTGAAGGAAAAATTTCTTTAATATATCTTACACCCGTCTTATACAATTGAATCTTACCATACATACTATTTTCAAAATCATTTTCTTCTGATTCTGTTACAAACAAAATACTTCTTTGTTGCACCTCACTATTATTAGAACCTTTTTTTTCATCATCATTATTATCATCTATTCCAAAAAAGCTTCTCCAAAATCCCATATCTAATTTCATTCCTTCCCGAATGTTAATTCAAATAAATTTCGCTCTCATACTATCTATTTTAACATATAATTCCAGATTTGTCATCTTTATGTAAACTTTTTTCTGCAATAGAATCAAATTTTTTATAATGTTACTTTTATTTTTTTAAGTAACCCTTTTGTAAGTTTTTCAATAAAAAAGCAAAAAAATAAAGCACACTTTTCGATGTGCTTTATTTTATATATTAATATCCCATATCATTTTGCATTGCTGGCATATCTCCATGATTTCCACAACCGCAAGATTTCTCTTTTTTATTAACAACACAAGATTCTGTAGTAAGAATCATTGAAGCAATACTTTCAGCATTTTGAAGAGCAGATCTTGTAACTTTAGTAGGATCAACTATTCCAGATTTCTTCATATCAACATATTCTTCATTTTTTGCATCAAATCCTATTCCTTGTTTACTATTTTTTACTTTATCCAAGATAATAGCTCCTTCTAATCCTGCATTTGCAGCTATTTGTCTAACTGGCTCTTCTAATGCATCTAATACTATTTTTATACCAATCTTCTCATCATCCTTAGCATCATTCAATAATTTTTCGACTTCAGGAATTACATTAATATAAGCTGTTCCTCCACCAGCTACAATTCCTTCTTCAACTGCAGCTCTAGTAGCAGATAAAGCATCTTCAATTCTAAGCTTCTTTTCTTTCATTTCCACTTCAGTAGCAGCTCCAACCTCTATAACAGCTACACCTCCAGAAAGTTTAGCAAGTCTTTCTTGTAGTTTTTCTCTATCATATTCACTAGAAGTCTCTTTGATATTAGCTTTAAGTTGTTTTATTCTAGCATCAATTTCTTCTCTTGAACCATCTCCACCAACAATAATAGTACTATCTTTTGAAATTTTTACTTGTTTTGCTCTACCTAAACTTGCAATATTAGCATCCTTAAGTTCTAATCCCAAATCTTCAGTAATAACAGTAGCTCCTGTTAAAATAGCAATATCTTGTAACATATTCTTTCTAGAATCGCCAAAACTTGGAGCTTTAACAGCTACAACATTCAATACTCCTCTTAATTTATTTAAAATTAAAGTAGATAAAGCTTCTCCTTCTATATCATCAGCAACAAGTAATAATTTTCCTGATTGTTGCATCAATTCTTCAAGTAAAGGTAATATTTCTTGAATAGAACTAATCTTCTTGTCAGTTAAAAGTATGTAAGGATTATCCATTACTACTTCCATTTTTTCAGTATCAGTAACCATATATGGAGAAATATAGCCTTTATCAAATTGCATACCTTCAACAACTTTCACATCTGTTGTTGATGTTTTTGATTCTTCAATAGTAATAACACCATCTTTAGAAACCTTTTCCATAGCATCTGCAATTAAACTACCAATTTCTTCGTCATTAGCAGAAATACTAGCAACTCTAGCAATGTCTTCTTTTCCATTAACTTCTGAAGATATCTTTTTCAATTCTTCAACAGCTTTTGCAGTAGCTTTATCCATTCCACGTTTTATTGCCATTGTATCTCCACCAGCAGCAATATTTCTAATACCTTCCTTAATCATCTTTTGAGCTAAAACAGTAGCTGTTGTAGTTCCATCACCAGCTACATCATTAGTTTTAATAGAAACTTCTTTTACAAGTCCTGCCCCCATATTTTCATAAGGATCATCAAGCTCAATTTCTTTAGCAATAGTTACACCATCATTAGTAATAAGTGGTGCACCAAAACTTTTGTCAAGTACAACATTTCTTCCTTTAGGTCCTAATGTAACTTTGACTGTGTCTGCTAATTTGTTAACACCTTCTAATAATGCTTTTCTAGCATCTTCACCATATTTAATCTCTTTTGACATATATCATCTCTTCCTTTCTACTCTACAATTGCTAAAATATCAGATTGGCTAACTATTAAATACTCCTCATTCTCATATTTAACCTCTGTTCCAGCATATTTATTTAGAATAACATTATCCCCTTTTTTTACATACATTTCTTCTTTCTCTCCGTCAATGATTCTTCCTGGTCCAACTTCAATAACCTCAGCAATCTGTGGTTTTTCTTTGCTTGCAGTAAGAATAATTCCACTTTTTGTTGTTTCTTCTTTTTCCTTCATTTTAATTAAAACTTTGTCCATTAATGGTTTAATCATTATTACTACCTCCTTATATTTTTTAGCACTCCTTATTTGAGTCTGCTAATAATTTATACCTTTTTCTAATATTTGTCAATACTAAATTATATGTTTTATAAAAAAAAATAGAACTATTTTCTTAATCTTCTAAAAAATACCATTACTCAATCAAATTAAAACATAAAAAAGTTCTGCATATATGCAGAACTTTTTACTATTCGTTTTATTCTATCTTATTTTCATTTTCATCTATGACATAATAATTCAAAATATTATAAGAGTTATTCTTATTAATAAGCAAAAATTCTAAAGTATCAACCTGATTAATTCCTTCTTCTACTGAAACTGTTCTTATTTGAGCAGTCATTTTAGAAAGATACTTTGTCACATCTTCAATTTCTGAATGATCTTCAATTGAAAGTGTAACATTCGTTGCTGAAATTGCATCAATCAAGGATTTCTCTTGATTTTTCAAACTATATTGCATTAATATCAAATCCTCATATTCAGAAGGATTTGATAAAATTTCAACATACTTATCATCAAATTTATTAATATCTGACTCAACCTCTTCATAAATAAAGGCAGATACTAAATCCATTATTTGAATAATAGCTTCTCCATTATGATCATTATAAGCATTTACAAAAGCATCTAATAACCCATCAGCTTCAGCATATCCAATCTGTACAATTTCACTTCCATAACTGATTTCAGTTAAAGTAACATTTTCGGCAGCCTTTTTTTCCCATATTTTTTTATTTCTATTATATAAAAAAACTATTAAAACTACCAAAACTACTAAAACTATACATAATAGTATATTAATAGCAATCTTTTTTTTCTCCATTATTACCCTACTTCCCATGAAAAAATCTTTTCATTTTATCATATGTATAAATTAATATTGTCTTCCCCAAACTATCATCTTTTCAGCCTTTTTTCCACATATTGCACAAGTATCGGCTAAATGTTCTTGCTCAAATGGCATACATCTTGAAGGTGCACCTGTAACCTCTTTAACTTTATCCTCACATTCTTGAGAACCACACCACATAGTTTTTACAAAACCTTGATTATCATCTAATATTTTCTGCATTTCCTCAAGAGAATAAGCAACAGATGTCTTTTCTTCCATATTTTTTAAACAAGCATTATACATGTTATTTTGAATTTCTTCCATTAACTCATTTAATCTATCTTCTATTTTTTCAATTTTAACAGTTTCTTTTTCAAGAGTATCTCTTCTAACTAAAACAACTACTCCTTCCTCAATATCTCTTGGTCCAATCTCTATTCTAACTGGAACTCCTCTCATCTCCCAATCATTAAATTTAAATCCTGGAGAATATTGTTCTCTAACATCAAGTTCCATTCTAAATTTTTTCTTTAAATTATTATATAATTCCTCTGCTTTTTCTTTAACTCCATCTTTATGCAATGCAACTGGAACAATAACAGCTTGAATTGGAGCAACCCTTGGAGGAAGTTTTAATCCTCTATTATCCCCATGAGCCATAATAACAGCACCTATCAATCTTGTAGTAGTTCCCCAAGATGTTTGATATGCAAATTCTTCTTTTCCCTCTTTATTTTGAAATTTAATATCAAACGCCTTAGAAAAATTTTGTCCAAAATAATGTGATGTACCTGCTTGAAGTGCTCTACCATCATGCATTAAAGTTTCAACCGTATAAGTAGCTTTCGCACCTGCAAATTGCTCTTTAACTGTTTTCCTTCCTTTTAATACTGGTATTGCAAGTAAATTTTCAATTGTATCAGCATAAACATCAAGCATTGCAAGAGTAAATTCTTCAGCTTCTTTTTCTGTTGAATGAATAGTATGTCCTTCCTGCCATAAAAATTCTCTTGATCTTAAGAAAGGTCTTGTTTCTTTTTCCCATCTTAAAACACTACACCATTGATTATATAAAAAAGGTAGCTCTCTCCATGAACTTAACCATTTAGAATACATTTTTGAAAAAATAGTTTCAGAAGTAGGTCTTACACAAAGTCTCTCTTCTAATTCTTCTTCTCCTCCAATAGTAACCCAAGCAACTTCTGGAGCAAATCCTTCTACATGATCTTTTTCCATATTTAGCAAGCTCTCTGGAATTAAAACTGGCATTGAAATATTCTTTACACCATGCTCCTTAAATTTTTTATCTTCATAATTTTGTATATTCTCCCAAATGGCATATCCATAAGGTTTTATAGCCACAAAACCTTTAACATCTGTATAATCAGCTAAATCTGCCTTAATAACAATATCAGTATACCATTGTGCAAAATCCTCATCTATATTAGTTATCTCTTGTACAAACTCTTTTTCTTTATTTCCCATTTTCTTCACTCTCCTCGTCATTTATAGGTGATTTTAAATCATCCATTTCTTCAAGCACAATTTGCTCATTATCATCTAATTTGTAACGCGGTAATTCGGGCAGTTCATCCAAAGAAGACAATCCAAACATTTTTAGGAAACTTTCTGTGGTCTTAAATGCAGTAGGCTTTCCTGGTAAATCTAATTTTCCATCTTCTTCAATCAAATTATATTCTTGCAACCTATATAAAGTACCATCAGAATTAACTCCTCTGATTGCTTCTATTTCAGCACGAGAAATTCTAGGATTATATGCAATAATAGATAATGTTTCAAGAGCAGCTGAAGACAATGATGGCTTAGCTCTATTATCTAAAAGTTGAACTATATAATCATAATTTGCTTTTTTGGTAGTAAGTTGATATCCATCATCTACTTTTATGATTTCAATACCTCTTGCTTCTTCAGTATAATCTGTTTTAAGAGCTTGCATTATGGTATTAACTTCTTCTGGTGTCATTTCTAAGATTTTAGCAAGTTCTGATACTTTTACAACTCTACCAGCCGAAAATAATATTGATTCAATTACAGACTTCACATTTTCTAATTTCATATTAATCCCTTCTATAAGCTTTATCTCATTTAATATATCTATTATTACATGAAAAATATTTTATGTCAATAAAATCTCTATTCAAAAAATTCAAAAATTTGTTCTGCAATTGTCAAAAAAGAATTTGAAAAATACTTGATTTGTACTGGATTCAGTGGTATAATATATATGTATTTTATGAAAGGAGCAAGGAAAATGAAAGAAGCACAAGATACTAGAAAAAAATCTATATTATCAAAAATAATCGATGCTTTAAAAAATTCTATACTATCTGATATTCTTTTCAGTGAAGAAGCAGGTCAAGTAATCAGCCCTGAAGAATTAGATTCAGAAGCTAGAGTTAATCAACTTGCTCACGAAACTGGAACAGATGAAACAACTATGTGGAGCTATGAAAGAAATTTCAACGAAGCTGCAGCTAATCTAGAAAAACTTGAAAAAGCAGTTTCAAAAATCCCAACACCAAAAAAAGAATCTCCTAATCCATTTAAAGTAGACGAATCTGAATTATCGCAAGAAACTTCATCATTAGTACAAAACACTTCTGAAAGAACTAGAGATTCTGGTGGAAAAAGCTTAGACGATTAATATAGATAATAACAATTCATCTCGAAATTGTTTTAATCATTTAAAATAAAGAATGTAGAACGTTTTTAATGTTCTACATTTTTTGTTTTAACATTTCAGCAAATAAATCATAATCTTCAAAACCAACAATCTTACATTTAACAAATTTATTTAAAATATCTTCTTGAACACCACTTACATAAATTACTCCATCTGTATCTGGAGAATCCATATAAGATCTACCAATATAAAATAAACCATCATCTGAAATATCACAAATTAAAACATCATGTGTTTCGCCTACTCTAGCTTTCATTTTTTCCATAGAAATTTTATTTTGCAATTTCATAATAATATTTCTTCTTTTTTCTTTTGTCTTTGGATGAATTTGATTTTCGAATTTAGCTGCAGGTGTTCCATCTTCTTTAGAATAAGTAAAACATCCTAATCTGTCAAACTTAATTCTTTCTACAGCATTTCGCAAAATTTCAAAATCCTCTTCCGTCTCTCCTGGAAATCCTACTATTAAACTAGTTCTAATTATTGAATCAGGAATTTCTCTTCTAATCTTTCCTATAATAGATTCAATATCTTTTCCTGTTGTTTTTCTATTCATTCTTCTTAAAATTTCATCAGAAAAATGTTGAATTGGAATATCAAAATATTTACAAATCTTGTCTTCTTTTCTTACTACATTAATTAGTTCATCAGTAATACTTTCTGGATATGCATATAGGAAACGAACCCATTTGATTTTATCAATCTTACAAATCTTTTTTAATAATTCTGGCAACTTTAGTTCACCATACAAGTCTATTCCATATTTCGTAGTGTCTTGTGCAATCAATATGAGTTCTTCTATTCCTGAATTTGCTAATTTCTCAGCTTCATCTATAATATCCTCTATTTTTCTACTTTCAAACCTTCCTCTGATATATGGAATAGCACAATATGTGCAAAAATTATCACATCCTTCTGCAATTTTCAAATAAGCCATCTTTTTTCCAGTTGTAATAACCCTATTTCGATAAGACATATAGTCATTCGTTTCCACAGTTTTATTCACTAAAGTGGAAATTTTATTCCAAAACTCACCATATTCCTCAATACTTATCCATAAATCTACTTCTGGAATAGACTTTTTTAAATCTTCTTTGTATCTTTTTACTAAGCATCCCATTGCTATAAGATACTTGCAATTTTTTTCCTTATATTCAGCCATTTCTAGTATTGTATTAATTGCTTCTTCTTTAGCAGATGCGATAAATCCACATGTATTAACAATTATCATTTCTGCCTCTTCCGGATTATTTACAATTTCAAAATCATGATTTTTTAAAATACCTATTCCCATTTCAGTATCTATTAAATTTTTGCTACATCCCAGTGATATAAAACCAACTTTCATTCAATACTCCTTATTCACTATATATATGTTTTCTAGTAAGCTCTAATAAATTTAGCTTTGTGAAACCTTCTATTTGAACTTTCGTCCTATCTTTTTTTATCTCTTGTGAAAATAAATATACTAGTTCTTTCTGATTTTGCTCTTTATTCATATCAATAAAATCTATAACTATAATTCCGCCAATATCTCTAAGTCTTATCTGTTTTGCAATTTCAATTGCCGCTTCTTCATTAATAGCAACAGCTGTTTCTTCTAAATTTTTCTTTCCAACAAATTTAGCAGAATTAACATCAATAGCTGTTAAAGCCTCAGTTCTATCAATAGTAATAAAACCACCACTTTTAAGCCAAACTTTTCTGTTTTCAGCAACCTCTAATTGTTTTAAAACATTATTAGCAATCATTGCCTCCTCAAAATCATTTTCAACTACTAAATCTTCTTTATCTAAAAATTTTAGTTTTTCACATATTGAATTTTTTATTTTCTCAGTATTAACATGTATCTTCACTAAATCTCTATCTACTAAATCAAGTAGCAATTTATCAATAATTTCATTTCCCTTATATATTAATTTTGGAAAATCATTAGAAAACTCTATACCAATAATTTCTTCCCATTTTTTTGCCAAGTTTTCCAAATCTTTTTTTATATTCTCTTCATTTTTTCCTACAGCAGAAGTTCTAACAATTGCTCCCATACCGGCAGGTACATATTTTTTAGTCATTTCTATAAGTCTTCTTCTCTCAGCCTCATCTTCAATTTTTTGTGAAACTGTTATAAATGGTGAATTAGGCAACAAAACTATATACCTTCCTGGTAAATTAATATGTGTAGAAGCTCTAGCTCCTTTTTTATTATAGCTATCTCTTTTTATCTCAACAATAACAGGACTACCAGGTTTTACAACTTTAGAAATGTTAGATTTTTCTATTAAAGTATTTTCATTTCGAACAACATCTACTTTAGGTAAAATATCTTTCAAATGAATAAATGCATTCTTGTTTTCTCCAACATTAACAAATGCAGCCTGCAAACCAGGAATTACATTCTGTATTTTACCAATATATATATTTCCTTCTAATTTTCTTTTAGATTTGTCATCTAAATATTTTTCTATTAAAATACCATCTTCAATTAAATAAATTTCTTCTTTTTCATTTTGTGAATTAATAATAAGTTCCTTCATTGAAATATTATTTTCCTTTCTAAATAAACAAATTAATTAAACTTATTCATTGCACTATCAATATCTTCTTTTAAAATAATATCAATAGCTTCAACAGCTAAATTAACTCCCTCTTCTAATAACTCTTTATCCTCAGAATTAATATGTCCTATAACATATTCAATTAAATCAGTTTTATATGCAGGTTTTCCAATTCCAACTCTAAGTCTAGCAAAATTTTCATTATTCACAAATTGAATAACAGATTTCATTCCATTATGAGTTCCTGCACTACCAGACCTTTTTATTCTAATCTTGCCAGGTTCTACATCTATATCATCATATACAACTAAAACATCTTTCAAATCTAATTTATAAAAATCTATTGCCTCTTTCACAGATTCTCCACTTAAATTCATAAAAGTTTGAGGTTTAAGTAAAGCAACTTTTTGACCATTAATATTTCCCGTTCCAAATAAACCTTTAAAATTAGAACGATTAACATCAATTTGATATTTTTCTGAAATTTTGTTAATTACATTAAATCCCATATTATGACGAGTATCTGCATAATCCTTCTCTGGATTTCCAAGACCAACAATTAAAAACATATTACTCTCCCATTTTTAAAAAATCTTATACATTTTACTACATTTTAAACTCTTTAACAAGATTATTTCTACAAATCTACGATCCACTATATTATACTATTGTTAACATAAAAAGTAAAGCTTCAAAATTCTTCCTTCCCTATTTATTTTCTCTTCTTTTAATATTATAATTTTCACACGGAGGAAAACATGAACGATTTAATAACCATAATTATCCCAACATTTAATAATCAAACAACTATTCACAGACATCTTCAGAGTATTCTAAATCAAACATATAAAAATATTGAAGTATTAATTATAGATAGCTTTTCTACAGATTCAACCATTACAATATCAAAACAATATGCCAAAGAAGATAAAAGAATACAAATATTTCAAGATACTTATGAAAATCAAATATTCTCATATATAGCCGGAATTAAAAAAGCTAAAGGAAAATATATTTTCATATCTTCACCTTTAACTATATTAAGCCTAAATTATATAGAATATTCAGCATCTCAAATTAAAAACTATGACATTTTTTCTTGTCAATATAAAATAATATCAGAAGCAAAATTACAAAAAGATTATCTATTACAAATAAATCAACCAATTGAAAAAATTAATATTCATAATAATACAAAATATTTAAATACATTATATAATACTAATTATATGAATTTTGAATCTGTATTTTCTCTACACAATAAATTAATATTAAAAAGCATTATCAATACTAATTATAAAAACTCGAATATATTTTTCTTTTTAGAAAACATTCTACAAACTGCTCAATCTATTGTAGAAAGTAATCAAACATTAATTATTAAATTTGACATTGATAAACACTTTAACAAAATATGCTTCAATAATAACGATTTTGATAAAATAAACTTTTTAGAACACCTATTATTAGAATCAAAGAAAAAAGCTTCCAATCTAACAATCTCAATACAACTGCTTCTTTCTGAAATTCTAAAAATCAGGCTAAAATTATTTTTTCCCTACATTGAAATCGAAGAAAAAGAAAATTTCATACATATTTTAGATTCGAAATTTAGCAGTATATATAAATTCTGTCAACACAAAAAAATCATATCTTCTGATATAAAAAAATTATTTGATGAATATGAAAAATTACTAAAAAAAGAAAAAGCTATTAAAGCCTCTCCTTATTTGTATCCATACTAATATATTTTTCTAGTTATAAAAATATTAGGAACTGTACTAATTTTTTACAGCTCCTAATATCCATCCCACCAAAATTAAATTTCAATCATTTAATCAAAATAATAAATTAATATCTTTAGTTTTCTAAATACTCTATTATCTGTTCTTTTTTATTAACAACATTATATCCACAAGTTCTAATTAATCTATTCATAATAGCAAGACCAATTCCATCTAAGCCAACACTTTCAATCAATATAAAATTATAGTTAAGCACATCTAATTCACGTAATTTAGAAAATATATTTTTAGAAAACTCTTTTAAATCTTTTCCAACACTATAGAAATTCACTTTTTCAAAAATTTTAGCATCAATATCTAATCCAATAACAGCAATATTTTTGTTTTTAATTAAACTTGAAATTTCTATTTTTTCCTCATTACTTACATCTAATAAAATACATTGTGTTCTAGGAGAATAATGTTTGTGTTTCATTCCGGGACTTAAAACTACTTCCTCTTTTTTCACTTCATTTAAAACATGTTCATCTACTTTAACTTTTCCCACCAAATTAAAAATATCTTCTTTCGTAACAGCTCCTGGTCTTAGTATAACAGGAACATTATCAACAACTCTCACCACAGTTGATTCAATTCCAATTTCAGTATTTCCGCCATCGATAAAAGCTGCTACATTCTCTTTTAGTTCATCTTTAATATCTAAAATATTCGTACCACTAGGTTTTCCTGATTTATTAGCGCTAGGTGCAGCAATAGGCTTTCCAAAACTACTAATAATTTTGGTAGCAATCATATTTTTAGGCATACGAATTGCAACTGTATTTAAGTTAGCAGTAACTACACCTGGAACACTTTCGTTTTTAGGTAAAATTAAAGTAAATGGTCCAGGCATAAAAGCATCAATTAACTTTGATTCAAGTTCACTTATATTTTTTACACATTTTTCAAGCATTTTTCTGTCAGATACATGAACAATAAGTGGATTATCAGAAGGTCTACCTTTTGCCATAAAAATTTTTCTACATGCATTATCATTAAAAGCATCCCCGCCAATACCATAAACCGTTTCAGTTGGAAATACAATTATCTCACCATTTTTTAAAAAAGAGCAAATATTATTTAATTCTAATTTATCTATATCATTCTTCCAGTCATAAACTACTCCCATAAAGTCCTCCCATCTTTCATATTATAACACAATACTTCTAAATTGAAAACACTAATAAGCCTATTTATATGCTATTTTAGAGATTTACCATTCTTGTCTTTTTTATTAAATTATGATAACATAAAATCCGTATTATAAAAGTAAAAGGAGGTTTCAAATGACTATTTATGTTACAAGACATGGTCAAACTGATTGGAATCAAAAAAATATATTATTAGGTAGTACCGATATGGAATTAAATGAAACCGGAAAAGCTCAAGCACTACAACTAAAAAAGCAACTTGAAAATATTAATTTTGATCACATAATTTCCTCTGATTTAAAAAGAGCTCATCAAACAGCCCAAATCATTAGTAACAATAACCCTAATATAATATTAAATTCAAATTTAAGAGAAAGAAACTATGGAAATTTAGAAGGAACTACTCCCGAAAATATCGGACAATTCTGGAATGTTCCTGCTAACATAAAAGAATACTCTGTTGAACCAATTCAAGATTTCCTAACACGAGTTTTTAAAGAACTAGATAACATTATTCAAAACTACTCTAATAACCAAAAAATACTCATTGTAACACACTATGGAGTTGTAATGGCAATTGATGCATATTTTCATAACAAATTCAACTATTGCTTTGACAATTTTCTATTTAATAACTGCGAATTCAGAACATACGAAATAAACTAAAAGGAGTTATATCATGAAAATAATATTTTATAATGAAACTTTAATGAGTGGTGGCATAGAAAAATGTATTGAACTACTAACTAATTATCTTTACCCACAACATGAAATTGAAATTATTTATATTGATGAAAAAAAACTTGATCCAAACATAGTCTCTCTCCTAAGCAAAAATGCCAAAGTACATAAGTTAAACGAAGGTGAACAAGTTGAAGGCGATATTTGCATATGGTGCAGATTATACATGGATTATAGCAAACTAAAACAACAAATAAAAGTAAAGAAAAACTTTTTATGGGTTCATAGTATACCTCAAGAAAAAAACAATTATGTATTGCAAAATCCTGATTTTCTTAACACTGTTGATAAAATTATTTGTGTTTCTGATACAATCAAACAACTACTTCCAGCAGGCAAAGAAAAAGCAACTGTAATTCACAACTTTTTACCAAACAATATTCACGAGTTAGCCAATTCCCCCATTGCTCAAGAAGACGTATTTAATTCGCCTAATTCTCTACATTTCATTACAGTATCTAGATTATCAACTGGAAAAGGCTTTGAGAGAGTTTTAAATTTAGTTAATATGTTAAAAAAACACCATATCCCATTTGAATATCTCGTTATAGGTAAAGGACGTGCTAAAGAACAAGAAATTAGAAATATGTTTAACAATATTGACGAAGTAAAATTCTTAGGTTATAAAGAAAATCCTTATCCTTATATAAAAAAAGCAGACTATCTTGTACAATTAAGCGATTTTGAAACTTGGGGAAACGTAATAACAGAATCAAAATACTTAGGTACTCCTGTAATTACTACAAGCTATGCTACCGCTTATGAACAAGTTGAAGATAATGTAAATGGTATCATTATAAATTTAAATGAAACTAACTATGAACCATATCTATCAAGAATAATACATGGTTTGCATTCTTACAAAAAAAACTTACACAATTTTACATATAAAAATGAAATTGAAGTATGGAACGCCCTTATTACACCACATAATAAGCCTCAAAACTCCTCTTCACAATAAAAGTTCAACACAAGCTAAAGTCTGCTATAACTTTTTTTCCTGTTTTTTCTATATAATACTATAATAATTGAAAAACGTCAAGAATCGATAAATCCTCGAACCATTGAGTTTGAGGATTTTGCATAAAATCATTAAGTTCTCTAAGAACAGATAAAATAAGGTAAAATCGTGGGCGTAAGCAACAAATAAGCAACACAATGTAATTTTTTCAAAAATTAACGTTTTTTGAAGATTTTGAGAAAGACAAAAACAGCTGAAACATAGAAATCACACTTGTTAAAGCATTTCGGTCGTTACATTAAAGTAACAAACGCCACTTGTGGCAAATGTAACCCTAAAAATGTCAAGATAAGTGAATAAATAACCTAACTAATGGAGCGTTGGGCGTTAAGCCCATAAGCGACACCAACAGCAAATGCAGAACCAAAACTGTCGGTATCGACACGAAGTGGCGATAATTCTTGCGAAGAATGAGCAAGAATAGACAGACCCCAGAGGCACACCCTATACACTTAATAATACCATCAGTAAAAATATTTCGTGAATTTTGTCTCAAATCATATACAAACAAAAGTTCTTATAGTATAATAGTTGTAGGGTAAAAAGCAAGGAGCGTGTTGCGATAATGGAAGAAAAAGAAATTTTGAAAAGACTGTACGACATGGCAGTTGAGAACCTAAAACCAAGTGCAGAATACAAAGCAAAACAAGATGAGGTAATACAAGCAGAAGAAAAACTACTAAAATCAATCGGCGACCAACACAGAGAAGAACTAGATAATTTGACTTGTCTACAAAATGCAATGTATGATGTAATAGACTTTGAACTATTTTGTGCAGGATTTGCAATGTCAAGACAACTAGATAAAGAAATAGAAGATAAAAAATTAAGGGATATCTAACAGCAGATATCCCCTTTTTAATTCTAACTTTTGGAATTGATAATATAATTGATAAGATTTGTAACCATATCTTTGTCAGTTTTGTCGAACAGATTAAGCGAGTTAATGATAAAAGTATCTTCTGTAATATCAGTTGGTGCAATAACCCCCTCAAAGATAGCATTAGCGTCAACATTAAGAGCAGTACAAATATCTATAATAGTTGGAACAGCAAGACCAGTTTTGCCATTTTCTAATAAGCTAACAAAGTTAACAGATTTTTGTAAATCACTGGCAAGAGTTTCTTGACTATAACCACGCAATAATCTAATACGTTTGACATTTTTTCCAATAGTTTGAAGAACGTCAGTTTTTGTAATTTCTTCCATAAAATACACCTCTACAAGCATTTTACAAGTAGTATGACTTAAATAGAAGAAAACAATACTTTAAAATATAATAACAATACTTGAAAGATTAAAGTAAAAGTGATATGATAGGAGCGTGAAGAAAAATGTCGAATAATGTAGAAAAACAAACTAACCCCATTTTGTGTTGGCGTTGTGGACGAATGATATTTGAGAATGTAAAGACTGGTCGAAGTGGTTGCTTAAATACAAAATGTCGAGGATACCTTTGGGGCAGTAAGAATATAGACAGAAGTTTGTTAAGACAACTCCGTAGATAAGACAAAACTATTGTGTAAAGGGGGTGAAAAAATGGAAAATCAAGAAAATAAGAAAAAACTTTTTAAGACTATTATTATAGCAACTGTGGTTGTTTTTACACTAATACTTGTACCTATAATTTTAGCCGTTGTAACAAGTGATAAAATAATAGAAGTTCCATATGTGGAAGGAAAAACACTTGAAGAGGCAGAAAAAGAATTAGCCAAAGCAGGTTTCAAATATCAAGTAATGTATAATGATAGTGAAAGTAAAGATGCGATTGTTACTTCACAATTTCCTAAGTCATCAACAAAAAAGGGAAATACAATTGAATTGACTACAAAAACACAAGAACAAATTAAAAAAGAAGAAGAAGCACAAGAACAAAGAAATAAAGAAAGTATTACAAGAAGCAAAACTGTTGTGAACTTTGTAAAAATAATTGAAGCTAAACATCAAGGAAGTGTCAAATATCATACTAACACACCTTATGCAACTTCAAAAACTGGGGAATCTGTTTATAAATTGAAATATACAACTTCTAACGAAAACATATATTATTATCAACTTGTGTCATTTAATGAAGACTATACACAAATATTAAAAAGTACAAACTTGTTTGAGTTCTGTGATTATGGAAACGGAGAAACAGGACTAACACAAGAAATGGAATATGCTTTTGAGCAAACTTTTGGAGGAAGAAGAAAATAGAAATAATATAAAGTTCCAAGCACAAATAAAGCTGCTTGGACTTTTTCTTTGCCTAAATACAACAATAAACAAATCAAGAACGCGTGAAGATAAGCCAGAATAGTTTAATTGAGAAAAACCTAATAGTACCCTAGCCCAAGAAATAAAAGACCTTAAAAGACAAATCAGCGTCTTTGAATAAAATAGGATCTCCTCCACCTTTTCAACCAGTAATCTAAATAAAAGTAATTGCAAAACTATGTATAGGAAAAGAAAACAAAATAAGGAGTTGGTGCAAATGCTGGACTAGAAAGAATAAAGAACTCAATAGACCAGTGGTGGCAAACACCCTTTAATGAACAAGAAAGGTGGAATAATAATGATAATAATTGTAAAGGACGGCGAACTGACAGAAAAGAAAAAGTTGGAGGCATACCAATATAAGAACTGGTTTAAGCTAATAAACAAAATCGGTAATTTAATACAACAGCTGGAAGAAATAGACGCATACTTGACCTACGGAGATATACAAAACATAAGAAAAGACAAAGTAAGAGAAATCGAGGAAATACTGGAAGAAACAGAAAAACAAATACAATATGCAGTTAAAAAAGCAAGAGAACAAAAACCATTTTGGGAAACTGGGGAAATTCCAAACGTTTTTAATAAGTATGACTACGAGGAACAAAAACGTTTGCAGAAACTAACACCAGAAGAACGAAGAAAAGAAAAACAAGCACAAATAAAAAGAAATCATATAAGAAACAAAGCAACTGGTAAGAAATAAGATTTTTTCCACCATATAAAAGGGTAACTCATACAAAACGAGTTGCCCTATTTTTTCAGCCATTTTGAAGATACGCCGAGTTTTCTGCAATAAATATATCTAATATAAGGAAAAGTGGTCGTGTAATGTAGGTAAGTCGAGAAAGCCACGCCCCCATTTCCTCATAATAATAATACAATAAAGAAAAAATAAAAGTTTCCTTACAGCAACAACAGATACAAGAAAAGTCGACAATTTTTTCCAAAAATAGCTTGACAGCGTAAGCAACAATATGATAGAATAACAGCACAAAATCAAAATAGAAGAAATACAGAAAATCAAGAATAGAAGTTAATATGTAGTAAATAATAAAGTTTATATGGAGTCTGTAAGGTTAGCTCAAAGTGGGCTAGCCATTTAAGGCTTCTTTTTTGTGCGTAAAAATAAATTAAACAAGAAAAGAGGTGAAAAAATGGCAATAGACGAAGTTCCATTTCGTGAACCAAGTCCTGACGAACAGACAACAATATATAAGTATGACCAAGGGAAACGAATGGACCTTGTAACGAAGAAATACAAGAACTCCAAACATATAAAGATATATAAAAGAGTTTCTGGCAAGCAAATGGTTAATGAAATTACTGGGGAAATAAAAGAGTATAAATCAAGAATAAACAAAAATTATAGTCAAGTAATAATAAAGTTAAAAGGAACATACAGAATACTCCTCAATAATTTCAATGGCGAAGACTCCGAAATGATAATAATACTTTGGTGGCAAGTTGAAATCATAGACATAAGAGAAGAAAACCCAAGTGTAAAGAATTTTTTGGAAAAACTTCAACGCAGATTTCCACAGATAATATTCGTAAAGGTTTTGCTATACAGAGATAAAACAAGACCAGAATATCACTTGTGGATAAAGACAAGAGATGGCACTAAACTAGAAATAGATGAAGCAACAATAAAAGCATTATGGGAAGACGAAACAAAAAGAGCAAAAGTAGAAATTATAACAGAAGAAAATAGATACAGCAAAGCAGACTACTTCACAAACAAGCAATATAACAAGAATGTCTACCCTACATCAATACAGATTTGCACTTTTTCGAGAGGAAAAGGAATAAATCTAGGAATAGCTGAAACAGTTGACAGAGATACTGCAACAAAACTAGCAAAAGGATACACAAGAACATACGCAGTATGTAAGAGTCAAACCGAATATATAAATCGGAGTTGAGCAAGAAACACAACTAACAACATACGAGAGCTATATAATAAAACCAAAGAAGATTAAGTTAAACAAAATAAAAAATGCCAAATATAAAGGCAAGAAAATAAGTATTGGAGGTAAATAGAATGGAAAATATAATCAATAATCAAATACCAGTAGCAGTAGCTGGAGCTGGAGAGAAAAAAGAAAGAAATAAAAAGGAAGACTGCATAAGATATTCAACAGATGCAAATCGAACATTATACAGGAGTTGGTCATTCAATAAAGATGCAGACTGGACACCTTGGGAGGAGAAAGTTTTTAATGAATTAGAAACTGAACATAATAGAATAACAAGAATACTAGAAACATTACAACTTGCACCAAAGCAAGAAGAAGAAATGCAAGAAATAACGAAACAACTAGAAGAAGATCCAGTTGAAAATATAACAATAGAATTTTCATACTGCGGACGCTTTGTAATAAAAGACTCCACAACAAAAGAGATAATCATAGAAGATAAAGCAGAAACAGTAAAGAGTTTTCTAAAAGCAATGAATAAAATGAAAACAAAATAAATAAACACGAGGGAGATTTTGAACCTCCCTCCCATTAAATAATAAAATAAAATCTAGGAGGAATTAAAAATGAAAGAAGAAATAAATTTCGAAGAATTACAACAAAAACACATAGAGAGTTTGCAAAAACAATTAAAGGAAAAACAAAAACAAGTGGCAGATTTAAGGAATAAATCATATACGGACGATTTTAGAATTTTGGAACTAGAAACAGAGTGTCAAAAATGGAAAGAAATCGCAGAAAACTTTCAAGCAGATAAAAACTGGGAACTAATAGAAAGAATAACAAGCAATACACCTAATTGTTGGGCAGAAGTCAAAAGACTTGATACAGATTTTTGCAAAATAAAAATAAAAGGAACTGAACGAGCATACGAAGTTAATCTAAAAGGAGCATTGGACATAATGCAAGATATGTTTGGAATAGAAATAAAAGCAAGATTAACCGAACTAGAAAACAAAGATAAATAAAAAGCATAACAGCATTAAAATACAATAAAGGGTAAAATCATAAAATAAATAACCAAAATGACTAGTCAAATTAACATAAATAGTATATAATAAGTTTAGGAAAAGTGCTGGTACAAGCGACTTTCAAGAGATTAAGCAACAGGTTTTGCCCTCTAAAAGTAAAGGAGGAATAAGAATGAATACAATGACTAATACAGCAGTAAGAAATATGACTGTCGAGGAGGCAGCGAAAGAAATGGGAAAAAGTCAACAGTTCGTAAGAATAGGACTGCAAAGAGGTTTCCTAACATTTGGAACAGCAGAAATAATGCCGAATAGTACGAAATATACATACTATATCTCCCCTGACCTTTTCTTCAAGTCAATCGGTAAGGAACTACCAAGTAAATATAAAGATGAACCGAAACTGACAAAGAAAATAAACGACTTTGGAATAATAAGTAATGTAGCAGTAGCAAATGAATACTTTGAGAGTTGGAGGAGATAAAAATGCGTCGAAGAAATCGGCTTTGGAGGTGTAACAAAGTTAAGTGGTTCAAGAAGAAGACCATATGTCCCAAGGGTAACTGTGGGGTACCGAGATACAGGCTCCCCCATCTATAAGAATTTAGGATACTTCGCTACATTTGAGGAAGCAACAAAAGAACTAGTAAAATACGAAGACCTAAAATACAACATAGACCAAAAGAAACTAACCTTTGTAGAGATATATAAGGAATGGAGCGACAGCCATTACAAGAACATAAGCCAAAGTGCAATAAATGGGTACAAAATGGCATACAAAAAATGCAAGAAAATACACAATATAAGATTTGCAGATATAAGAACTGCACACTTGCAAAGAGTAATCGACGAAGACTGCGAAACATACAGCATAAGAAAAAGTGTAAGAGTTTTGCTGAACGTTCTCTATAAATACGCAATGAAGAATGACATAGTAGAAAAGAAATACAGCCAATTCATAGAGTTGGGAAAACCAGTAAAGGTATATGATAAGCAACCATTCACAACCGAAGAAATACAACTACTTTGGGATAATGTAGATAAAATAGATGGAGTCGATACAGTTCTAATACTAATATACACTTGCGTAAGAATTAACGAACTGCTGAACCAAGAAAACGAGAAAATAAACTTTGAAGAACGTTATATGATACGGAGGAAGTAAAAGTGAGAGTGGCAAGAACCGTCCAATTCCAATCAGTATAAAGATTTTGGAGCTGATAAAGAATAGATACAATACAGATAATAAATACTTAATAACAAAGGACGATAAGCCATTGTCATACTACGAATATAAGACATACGTTTTCCAACCTGTAATGGAGCAACTAGGACTTTCTCACACGATTCACGAAACTAGACATACTCGGTGCAACAATGCTTTCAAACGCAAGAGATGAAAACGGAGAACCAATCGACGAACTGACAAGAAAATACATAATGGGTCATAAAACCGATACAGATATAACTGACAGATACACTCATAGAAGAATAGAACAGTTGGTACACGCAATCGACTTAATATAATGAAGTGAAACACGCTAAACTTTCGGTAATAATATAATAATGATTAAGCTAAAATTGGCGTATGATAAGAAACACGCCAGTTTTTCCTTAATAAGAGATAACTAATAAGCTGAACAGATAAATAGACAATAATCGACAAATGTCGTAATTCCCCCATACTGGGGAATCACAACATAATCGCCGTTGCTTCGGCTTATATGCCTACGCAACAGCTGACCAATAATCACTAATGATAATAAAAATAAAATAATAATGACAGATAAGTTGTAAAATCATAAAAAGTGAGATAAAATCATAAGAGAGAAAATCTCTCTAAGAAGTCCTTAAATCATAAGAAAATAGGCACGTAAGCAACACATAAGCAACAAAAACAGCCTGAAACCTCTTGATTTCAAGGACAGAATTATAGTATAATACTATAAAACTTGTTTTTTTTACAAATATGTGGTATTATGAAAGTATGCGAGATAATATTTAGCAACCTAGTAAAGCTTATTTAATACAAGTTATTTATATACCTTATATAAATAACAGAATTGAGGTTTATATGGAAAAGAAAGTAACAGTAATAATTCCAGCAAGAAATGAAAGAAAAACTATAAAATATGTAATTGATATCGCAATGAAAAATCAATCAACAGACGAGGTTATAGTTGTAAATAATAATAGTACTGACAGCACAGCCAAAGTAGCAGAAAAGCATGGTGCTAGAGTTGTAGACTGCGAAGAAGTTGGTAAAGGAAATGCAATGGCCAAAGGTCTTCTTGAAGCAAAAAACGATATTGTTGTATTTCTAGATGCTGATATATTAAATTATAATGAAAGCATTGTTGACACACTATCTTCCCCTATAATCAATGGTGAAGCAGATTTTGTTAAATCAACATTTGACAGAACTACTGGAGGAACTGTAACTAAAATAGTTGTTCAACCACTATTAAATATTTTGTATCCAGACTTATACAAATTTCAAGAACCTATTAGTGGTATGATAGCATGTAAAAAATCTATACTTGAAAAAATAAAATTTGAATCAGATTATGGTGTAGACATAGCAATTGTTTTAGATTTATATAACATGGGAGTAAAAATGAAAGAAACTAATATTGGTGAAATATTAAACATGTCTCATAAAAACAAAACTACTGAAACAATGGCAAAAATGTCATACGAAATTATGAAAGCAATTATTAAAAAAGCTAAAGAACATGGAGTATATTAATTTTAAATATACTCTCATACATAATTAAATATTACAGCAATACATAATTAAATATGTATTGCTTTTTTTATCTTATTTATCTTATCTATCTTCTCTTTAAACTTAAGTTATCTATTCACATCACCCCAAAAAACATAAATTCTTATTGAAAAACTATACAAAAATCGCCATAAGGTATATAATAAGCCCATAGTAATCTTGAAAAAAGGAGGGATTATCTATGAAACTAAACAAAATATTAGAAGGTCTTGAAATTAAAGAAAGTGTTAATGATCTAAATTTAGATATAACAAATATACATTCAGACTCTAGAAAAATTAAAGAAGGCGGACTATTTATTGCAATCAATGGTTACTCACAAAACGGAATTGAATATCTTGACTCAGCAATTGCAAATGGTGCAGTAGCAGCAATTGTTGAAGATGATGTTAATATATCAAAATTGCCAAATAATCTTACCTATCTAAAAGTTGGAAATACTAGAAAAGCACTTGCAATAACAAGTTGTAATCTATATGACAACCCATCTAAAAAATTTAAACTTATAGGAGTTACAGGAACAAAAGGAAAAACTACTACAACATTCATGATTAAAGCTTTATTAGAAGCTCATGGTCTAAAAGTAGGATTAATTGGAAGTATCGCTGTATATATAGGTAAAGAAAAAATCGAAGACACAGATAGAACTACTCCAGAAAGCATTGAAATTCAAAAACATCTAGCACATATGGCCGAAGAAAACGTTGATGTTGCAATTATAGAAGTATCATCACAAGCTATGAAACTTAACAGAGTTGACGGCTGTGATTTTGACATAGGTGTCTTCACAAACTTAACTGAAGATCATATAAGTAAAAATGAACATGCAGATATGGAAGAATATTTTAACTGCAAGTGTATGCTATTTGATACTTGTTCTCTTGGTTTTATCAATGCAGATGACCAAACTGTAATTACAATTAAGGACAAAAATAAAAAATGCAAATTTAAAACTTTTGGAATTGAAAATCCTGCAGACATTAGAGCAGATGAATCAACTCTAAAAACAGATCCATCATTTATTGATTTTACAGCAGAAATTAATGGTAAAAAAGAACAATTCGAAGTATCTATCCCAGGAAGATTTAGTGTATATAATTCACTTGGTGCAATCAGTGTAGCAAATGAATTTGGTGTAACACCCGATGAAATGAGATCAGCATTAAAAAATTTAAAAGTTTTAGGAAGAAATGAACTAGTTCCTAACAAATTAGGACTAACAATATTAATAGACTATGCTCATACCCCATCAAGTCTAGAAAGTATACTTGAATCAGTAAAAGCATATGCCAAAGGAAGAATTATATGTGCATGGGGTGTTGGTGGCGATAGAGACAGTAAAAAACGTCCAATAATGGGAGAAATTTCTGGAAGATTAGCAGACTATACTATACTAATGTCTGATCAAGTACGTACAGAAGATCCATTAAAAATTTTACAAGATATTGAAGTCGGAGTAAAAAAATCTGGTGGATACTATACTATAATTGTAGATCGAACCGAAGGAATAAAGCACGCATTAGAAGTAGCTACTCCAGACGATATAATTGTCATTCCAGGCTTAGGACATGATTTATATCTAGAAAGAAATCATGTTAAATATCCATATGATGAAAGAAAAGTTATTGCACAATTAGTAGACGAGCTAATTGCAGAAGGAAAAAAGAAGCCAATAAACTAAATAAAATTATTTTATATATAAACTATCAAAAAGACCTAAAATATATTAAATATTTTAGGTCTTTTTTCATAACAAAAATATCCTTATATCATTACTAACTTTTAATTCATCAATCTAACATTTATCTTAAAAGCTCTTTATTCATTCCAAAAAGCCTTGTAAGTTCTATAAGCTGAATAAACATCAAATTTACTAGTAACTTCATAAGGAGCATGCATTGAAAGAACAGGAACACCACAGTCAATAACATCAGCACCTTTATTTGCTAAAATATAAGCAATTGTGCCTCCTCCTCCAATATCTACCTTTCCAAGTTCAGCAACCTGATATAAAATATTGTTCTTCTCCAATATATTTCTAACCCATGCAACAAATTCAGCATTTGCATCAGAAGCACCAGATTTTCCCCTAGCACCAGTATATTTATTAATACTTATTCCTTTTCCAATAAAACCAGCATTATTTTTATCAGAAACAGATGCATATAAAGGATCATATCCAGCATCAACATCTGAAGAAAGCATTTTTGAAAAGCAAAATACTTTATCTAGTAAATTAGGTCTATTAACTCCAAGTTTATTAAGCATCTCAGATATAAAGAAATCAAACATATGAGATTCCATACCTGTATTTCCCATACTTCCAATCTCCTCTTTATCAGATAATATGCATACAGCTGTAGTCTTTACATTTCCAAGTTCCATCATAGCAGCTAAAGACGTAAACGCACAAACCTTATCATCTTGTCCATAAGCCGCAATCATACTTTCATCTAGGCCTAAGGTTCTAGCTTTAAACTGTGGAACAAGCTCTAATTCAGAACTATTAAAATCCGCTTCAGTAATTCCATACTTTTGATTTAAAATATTTAAAATATTTAACTTAACCTGTTCAGAACATTCTTTTTCATCATACGGCATGCTTCCAACAAGTAGACTTAAATTTTCACCCTCTACACCATCTTTTAATTTTTTCTCCATTTGATTTTGAGCTAAGTGAGGTAACAAATCTGTGATTGTAAATATTGGATCGTTCTCATCTTCACCAATATTTACGTTAATCTTTTCTCCATTAGTCTTAACTAAAACTCCATGAATACTAAGAGGAATTGTTGTCCATTGATATTTTTTAATACCTCCATAATAATGTGTTTTAAAATAAGCCAGACCTCCCTCTTCAATAAGTGGATTTGGTTTTAAATCAAGTCTAGGAGAATCAACATGTGATCCAATAATATGCAGACCTTTTTCAATGCTATCCTCCCCAATTACTGCTAGATACATACTCTTATCTCTATTAACAAAATAAATCTTATCACCTGGTTTTAAAGATTCAAATTCCATAATATCCTTAAATCCATTTTCATCAGCTAGTTTTCTAGCGCTTTTGATAAATTCTCTTTCAGTTTTAGAAACATTTAAAAAATCTATATATTTTTTAGATAATTCAAAAATATTCTTTTTTTCATTTTCATCAACTGATTTCCAACCAGACTCTTTTTTCATAAAAAGTCTATCCTTTAAATTTTCTTCCATAATTCCTCCTTAATTTATCTATAAATTTATAATTTTATATACTATTTTTAACTTCATTTTCCAACTCTTCTATTCTAGAAAGAAATTTAGACAATAAATCGGGATGTGCAAGCATTCTATTTTGGCATACAATACCTTGCGAGTCCAAAAAAGCCTTCCTTTTTTCATCCCACAAATAAATCTTATTCTCATAAATAATCTTATCTTTAACAATTGCAGAGCCTTCTATATAAGCTCCTTTTCCAGAAGATTCCTCAACATTAAACCCTTCTACAAATACTAATTTTCCATAATCATAATCATAAGTTTTTATTCTCTCTCCGCCAAAGCTCTGTATCCTAACTGACGTTTTATTTCCATCTGTATCATAAAAACACTGCATAGCTGTAATAACTTCTGGATTTTCTGTATTAACAGATATTCCCACCATCGAAGTAACTCTCCAAACATGAGGAGCTTCTTGTGTCCAAGTTCTCTCATTTGGTCTTATATCTCGACCAATATCTTTTACAGTCCAAATATAATTGAATTTTTCATTTCCCTTGATATAAACTTTTTCATCTATTTTATCAGAAATAAGATTCATAAATCCATCTCCTTTTTACATATTTTCTCTTGCCCAATAAAATAAATATTGTTGAGCAAGTCCCGCCATATCTCCAAACATATTTTCGGCAAGTTCTTTTAATTCTTTTTTAGTAACCTTCGTTTCATCTTCATTATGAATATACAATGTGTTCATAACTCTTCTTACCCAAACATCAACTGGAAAAGAATCATATCTTCTAAGAGCAAATAAACTTATACAATCCGCTACTTTATCACCTACTCCATCTAGTCTCAAAAGCTCCTCTCTAATTTCATCTGTATTACTTAAAAGCTGTAGCTTTTCAAGATCAATCTCTTTATTTAAAACCATATTAGTAGTATTATAAATTCTTTTATCTCTAAAACCAGTTCCTAATAACCTAAGATCACTTACAGACAATTTAGAAAGCTGTTTTACAGTTGGGAACAAATAATAATCTTTATTATTCCAAGTGATTTTTTTACCACATTTTTCAGAAATACGTTCAATTATTCCTTTAATTCTAGGAATATTATTATTAGCCGAAATAATAAAAGAAATAATCATCTCCCATAAGTCCTGTTTTAATATACGAATTCCATACCCAAACTCAATACCATTTCTCATACTTTCACCAAGTTCAGATAATTCATCTTTTATTTTCTTATAATTTGTTCCTAAATCGAAATAATCATAAACAATGGAATTTATATCACCTTCAAGAATCCCTTCAAAAATAACACTATTTTTGCGCTTTGAAACCTTAAGAACTCCATCTTTAATAACACCAATATAAGAGCCATCTTCTTGTTTATTCCATCTAAAACACTGCCCACATTCAAAAATATGTTCTAATTCAAAACTATCTACATTTCTTAAAACTAACTTTTGTTCTTTCATATATGTCACCTTCTTCGAAGAAATCATATCATAAATTTTTAAAGCAGTAAATAGAATTTATTTAAGTGATTTAAAACCTAACCCATAAACTTCTCTAGCATCAGAAACCACAAAAAAAGCACGAGTATCAAGTTCATAAACCTTTTCTCTTAAAGAAGGAATCTCTCTTCGACTAATAGCTGTCATTATAATCTTTTTTTCTTCAGATAAATAAGCTCCCTTACCATATATCTCAGTTGCACCAGCATTCAATTCTCCAGTAATCATTTTTAAAATATCCTTCTCTTTATCAGTAATAATAAAAACTAATTTTGAAAAATTGACTCCTTCAAAAACAATATCTATCATTTTTCCACTTAGAAATATAGCAATAACAGAATATAATCCAATCTCTATATTTCCAAAAAATAATACATTCAAAAAAACAACACATACATCAATTCCATTCAAAAATTTTGATATAGAAATTTTCGAATTATACGTACGACAAATATAAACAATCAAATCTGTTCCACCAGTTGAAGAATGAGCTTTAAAAACAAATCCCATTCCAATACCAATTAATATTCCACCATAAATCGATGCTAATAGCATATCATTTGTAATTGCTGGAATTTTTTCAAAAACATCAATAAAAATAGACAGAAAAATAGTTCCCAAAATTCCTTTACAAACAAATCTTCTTCCCAACCTCATAAATGCTAAAATAAAAAAAGGAATATTTAAAACAATAACAGTTTTTCCAACATCTAATTTCAAAAAATAATAAAAAATTGTTGCAATACCAGTAAAACCACCTGAAGACAATCTATTCGGTAATAAAAAACTTGCCATCCCAAATCCAGCAATCAATGTTCCAAAACAAATTAAAAAAACTTCTTTAACAATTCTTTTTTTCATAAAAAACACCTATACTACAATTAGTATAAGTGTTTCATAATAATTTATACATTTTCGTTTTCATCCAAAAAATCAGTATAAACTTTTGTAACTTTTATCTCTATTTTTCCATTCTTTATTTTTTTACTCTGTTTAACCTTAACATCAACATCATAAAATTCTTTTAATTTAGAAATATTTTCTCTTTTATATCCAACAACATTGTTAACATTTTCAGGGCTAGTCAATATTTCCACTTCTTTAACTTTAACATTATATTCCTTTATCTTTTTTACAATAGTATCATAATTAATTGAAGCCTCCACTAATTGCCTAAACGTTTCATGATATGGCCCAGCAACAACTTCACTATTTTCATTTTTAGAAATATCTGAAATAGTATCCGTAGATTGAAGACCAACTCTAATAACTGCAATCTTCTTTTTGGCAAAAAAGTAGCATAATTCCTTACATCTTTCCACAGATTGTTGCACTGTTAGTGGAATATATGTTCCTTCATTATATTCTTTTTCTAATTCTGTTCCTTTTAAAACTAAAACTGGATAAATTCTCATGATCTTAGGTTTTAATCTAGCCAAGTCTTTAGCTGTACATAATTCATCCAAAGCCGTACTTTCAGGAAGCCCTACCATCATTTGATGTCCCAATGTAAACCTATATCTTCTAATAAGCTTTGAAGCCTTTTTTACATCATCAAAAGTATGATTTCTTTTACATCTGCGCAAAATATAATCATTAGTAGATTGAACACCTAATTCAATAGTTTTAACCCCATATTTTTTTAAAAGTTTTAACCTATCTTTATCAATATAATCTGGTCTAGTAGAAACCCTAATACTATTAACTTTTTTTGACTTTACAAACTCATAAGCAGCCTTAAGCAATTCTTCTTGCTTTTCAATTTCAATACCAGTAAAACTCCCACCAAAAAAAGCAATTTCAGTATACTTATCCTTTTCTTTAAAACTTTCTAAATAATACTTAACTGTCTTTCGTACATCATCAGGTGTAACTTCTTTTGTCTGTCCACTAATAGTTTTTTGATTACAAAAAGTACAATTATTAGGACATCCAAGATGCGGAACAAAAATAGGAATAATGTATTGTTTTTTCATAGACACTCCTGACACTCCTCTTACAAATTTTGAAGCGCAATTCTAGCTGCTTCCATTTCAGCATTCTTTTTATTTTTTCCTTTTCCTTCAGCTAAAACCTTTCCATCACAACTTACTTCAACAATAAAAGTCTTATCATGATCAGGTCCTTCTTCTCTTAAAACATTATATTGTATCTTTACTTCTCCATTAATCTGAAGCTTCTCTTGTAAAACAGTTTTATAATCTTTCATTCCAACATGTTTAGTCGCAATATTTATAGTATCTACTAGGTTATCTAAAATAAATTTTCTACTATTCTCCAAATTACTATCTAAATATATTGCAGCAATAACAGCCTCTACACTATCAGCCATAATAGCTTTTTTGCTATTTTGAGAATGTTTTTCGCTTTTTCCCAAATATAAGAAATCACTAAAATTATGCTTTTTTGCAATCTCAAATAAACTATCTTCACAAACAACATTTGCCCTAACTTTAGTCATTTCTCCCTCAGACAACTTCTTATACTCTAAAAATAAATATTCACTAATAACAAACTCTAATATACTATCACCTAAGTATTCTAAACGTTCATTACTTTTTACATGATTTTCATAAGCATATGATGTATGAGTAAGTGCCTCTTTCAAAAGATTTTTATCACTAAAAGTATATCCTATATTATTTTCACACATGTTTAAATCCATATATTTTCCTCCTTTCCTCATAATATACCTATACATTTATCAATTATAGCACCAAACTAAAAAAAAGTAAAATATCACTTAAAACAAAAATTTTCTTTTATTCTAATTTATTGTAATATCAAAACTAAAATACAAAATTTATATTTTTCAATATTCCATTAGTAAAAAGCAAAGCAAGTACTTTTCTATCAACTAATAAATTTATATTTAAAATATTCTCTAAAATCAACTCCATTTTTAAACATAATAAAAGACCTTACTATAACTCAGTAAAGTCTTTCATCATTTTTTTTGATAAATCATATTACACATTTTCTTTTATATACTCAACTACGTCACCAACAGTAGTAACTTTCTCTGCATCAGCATCTGGTATTTCTATATCAAACTCTTCTTCTAAAGCCATAACTAATTCAACTATGTCTAAAGAATCAGCTCCTAAATCATCTATAAATGATGCTTCCATTGTTACTGAAGCTTCAGCTACTCCTAATTGTTCAACAATGATTCCTTTTACTTTTTCAAAAACTTCCTCTGTATTCATATCTTTAAGTACACCTCCTCTATTCATTTAATGTGCTTTGTAATATTATTATTCTATGTACAATAAAATGTCAAGCAATTTTTTTATTTTTCTTCATTCTTTATTTTTTCAAATTCTTCAATCATTCTTGGAACAGCTTTATTTTTAACAAATTTTTCAGCTTGTTTAATTGTAAATTCGAACAAAATTTCGTCACTACTACCATGTGCTTTTACAACCGGTTTTTTGACCCCTAAGAACAAAGCTCCACCATAAGATTTATAATCAACAGATTTAGCAAACCCTTTTATTGCAGGCATTGCAGGAGCTGCGCAAATAGTTGTAAATGCATTTTTAGTCAAATTTTCTGTTAAAGATTTTTTTACAAATTTTCCCAATCCTTCTACTGATTTTAAGAAAATATTACCTGTAAATCCATCAGTAACAATTGCATCAATCTCCCCAGAAAAGGCATCTCTACCTTCTGCATTACCAATAAAGTTTATTCCTAATTCTTCTGATTTTTCCTTTAATAATAAATATGACTCCTTGGTCAATTCGTTTCCTTTTGTTTCTTCAGTACCAATATTTAATAATCCTATTCTTGGTTTTTCTATACCAAAAGTATTACGCAAATATATTGTAGACATCAAAGCAAACTGAAGTAAATTAATTGGTTTACAATTAGTATTAGCTCCACAATCCATAAGCAACAATTGACTATGATAAGCAGGTAAAATACCACCTAAAGCAGGTCTATCAATACCTTTTATTCTACCAACTAATAATGTTGCACCAGTCAATAATGCACCTGAATTACCTGCAGAAATAAAAACATCTCCCTCATCTTCCTTAAGCATTTTAAATCCAACTACCATTGAAGAATCTTTTTTATGCTTTATAGCTACAGTAGGAACATCTTCCATTTCTATAGTTTCAGTGGCATTTTTTATAATAAATCTATCAGAAATTTCTTCTGGCTGTTTTCCGTAAAATTCTTTGAATTTCGATCTTATGACATCTTCTTTTCCAATTAAAACAACTTCAGCTTCAACTTGATTTATAGCTCTATAAGCTCCTTTAATTGTAGCATCTGGAGCATTATCTCCTCCCATTGCATCTAAAAGTATTTTCAAATCTGTCCCTCCTCAATAAAATAGATAAAATTATTTTATTATGATAGCAAAAAAAAATCAAGATAAAATTAATAATATATAAAATAAAATTAATAATAAAAAACGTATACCTAAAATGATAAATATTCACACTTTTATTTCAACTTCTTCGTTTTTAATTCTCTCCTCATTAGCATAAATATAATAAGGGCAAATTAGGAATAAAAAAAAATAAGAATTGTCTTTTTTATTTTTTATATACATAAATATATTAATAATATAACTAATATAGTAAATACATTCAATAACAAAAATATCTCTTTTTTATTATTAACTAAAAAAGAGCAAAAGAAAACCTTAGATTACTCTAAGGTTTTCCATATATAATATTATTCAATAATATCAGAAACGATACCTGAACCTACTGTTCTACCACCTTCACGAATAGCAAATCTTAATCCTTTTTCGATAGCGATAGGAGTAATAAGTTCGATAGTCATTTGAACGTTATCACCTGGCATAACCATTTCTGTTCCAGCAGGTAATTCAATAACACCTGTAACGTCAGTTGTTCTGAAATAGAATTGTGGTCTATATCCATTAAAGAATGGTGTATGTCTTCCACCTTCTTCTTTAGTTAATACATAAACTTCTGATTTGAATTTTGTATGTGGATGAATTGTTCCTGGTTTAGCAAGAACTTGACCTCTTTCGATATCAGTTCTTTGAACACCTCTTAAAAGAACACCTATATTATCACCAGCTTCAGCTTGATCTAGTAATTTTCTGAACATTTCAACACCAGTAACAACTGTTTTGCTTGATTCATTCTTTAATCCTACGATTTCAACTTCATCTGATAATTTAACAACTCCTCTTTCTACTCTACCAGTAGCAACAGTTCCTCTACCAGTAATAGAGAATACATCTTCAACTGGCATTAAGAATGGTTGGTCTGTTGGTCTGTCTGGTGTAGGAATATAACTGTCAACAGCATCCATTAATTCTTTCATTGGAGCATATACAGGATCATTAGGATCTGTTGATGTGCTCTCTAATACGTTTAATGAAGATCCTTTTATAATTGGAATTTCATCTCCAGGGAATTCATATTTAGATAATAAATCTCTAACTTCCATTTCTACTAATTCTAATAATTCTGGATCATCAACCATATCGCATTTATTTAAATAAACAACGATATATTTAACACCAACTTGTCTAGCAAGTAAGATATGCTCTCTAGTTTGTGGCATTGGTCCATCAGCAGCAGAAACTACTAATATAGCTCCATCCATTTGAGCAGCACCTGTAATCATGTTTTTAACATAGTCAGCGTGACCTGGACAGTCAACGTGAGCATAATGTCTGTTTTCTGTTTCATATTCAACGTGAGCTGTATTAATTGTGATTCCTCTTGCTTTTTCTTCTGGAGCTCCATCGATTTGATCATATGCTTCATATTGAGCTCTTCCTAATAAGCTTAAGTATTTAGTAATAGCAGCTGTTGTTGTTGTTTTACCATGGTCAACATGTCCGATTGTACCAATGTTAACGTGTGGTTTTGTTCTTTCAAATTTAGCTTTAGCCATTTGAAATTCCTCCTTTTTCTTATTTTTTATTTTAAATTGTAAATTTAATAACTAATTTAATTAGCATAAGCATTTTATACTATTTCAAGCAAAAATGCAATATCTTTTTTATTTTATTAAATATAGAATTAGTCTTCCTTTTTAGCCCTTGAAGAAACAATTGCATCATTTACTGATTTAGGAACTTCTTCATAGTGAGATGGTTCCATTGAATATGTTCCTCTACCTTGTGTTTTAGAACGTAAGTCTGTAGCATAACCAAACATTTCAGAAAGTGGAATAAATGCATGTATATCTTGCATTCCATCATTACCTTCCATTCCTTCCATTCTACCACGTCTAGAGTTAACATCACCAATAACATCACCCATGTATTCTTCTGGAACTGTAATATCAACCTTCATAATTGGCTCTAAAATAACTGATTTAGCTTGTCTACAACCCTCTTTGAAAGCCATAGAAGCAGCAATTTTAAATGCCATTTCTGAAGAGTCAACCTCGTGATAAGATCCATCTACTAATGAAACTTTAAAGTCTATAACTGGGTAACCAGCTAAAATACCAGTTTCAGCAGCTTCTCTCATACCCTGTTCAATAGGTTTGATATATTCTTTAGGAACAGCACCTCCAACGATTTTGCTCTCAAATTCTATACCTTTGCCTGGCTCTAATGGTTCCATTTCAAACCAAACATCACCATATTGTCCTTTACCACCAGATTGTCTGATGAATTTTCCTTGAACTTTAACTTTATTTCTAATTGTTTCTTTGTAAGCAACTTGTGGTTTACCTACATTACATTCAACTTTAAATTCTCTTTTTAATCTGTCAACAATAATATCTAGATGTAACTCACCCATACCAGCAATAATTGTTTGACCTGTTTCTTGATTTGTATAAGCTTTAAACGTTGGATCTTCTTCAGCAAGCTTAGCTAAAGCAATACCCATTTTTTCTTGAGCAGCTTTATCTTTAGGCTCAATAGCTATATCAATAACTGGTTCAGGGAATTCCATTGATTCAAGTATTATTGGATGATCAGGATCACATAAAGTATTTCCTGTTGTAACCTCTTTTAATCCAACTGCAGCTGCAATATCACCAGCGTATACTTTATCGATATCTTCTCTGTGATTTGAGTGCATTTGAAGAATTCTTCCTATTCTTTCTTTTTTATCTTTGCTTGAATTTAAAACTGTTGATCCAGACTCTAATGTTCCAGAATAAACTCTAAAGAAACACAATTTTCCAACAAATGGATCTGTAGCAATTTTAAATGCTAAAGCAGCAAATGGTTCAGAATCAGAAGTCTTAGCTTCAGTTACTTCTCCATCCATTGTTTCACCTTTAATATGATCAATATCAAGTGGTGATGGCATATAATCAACAACTGCATTCAATAATTCTTGAACACCTTTGTTTTTATATGAAGAACCGCAAGTTACAGGAACGATTGCGTTAGCTAATGTTCCTATTCTTAATCCTCTTTTTATTTCTTCTTCAGAAAGTTCTTCACCTTCAAGATATTTCATCATTAATTCTTCATCTTGTTCAGCAGCAGCTTCAATCATTTTCTCACGAAATTCTTGAGCTTGAGCTTTCATATCTTCTGGTATATCTTTCTCTTCAATTTCTTTTCCTAAATCGTCTTTATGAATAAAAGCTTTCATTTTTATTAAATCAACGATTCCTTGGAAATTATCCTCAGCTCCAACTGGTAATTGGATTGGAACAGCATTAGCTTTTAATCTGTTCTTTAACTGATCAACACAAAGCATAAAGTTTGCACCAGTAATGTCCATTTTATTAACATATACCATTCTTGGAACATTATATTTATCAGCTTGTCTCCAAACTGTTTCAGTTTGTGGCTGTACACCACCTTTAGCAGCAAGTACTGTTACAGCTCCATCAAGAACTTTTAAAGATCTTTGAACTTCAACTGTAAAATCAACGTGACCAGGTGTGTCAATTATATTGATTCTGTGATTTTTCCAGAAACAAGTAGTACAAGCAGAAGTAATTGTTATACCTCTTTCTTGTTCTTGAGCCATCCAGTCCATTGTTGCAGCACCTTCATGAACTTCACCAATTTTATGAGTTTTACCTGTATAGAATAATATTCTCTCAGTTGTTGTTGTTTTACCAGCATCAATGTGAGCCATAATTCCTATATTTCTTGTTCTCTCTAGTGGATATTCTCTTCCTGCCATTATTTTTCCCCCTCTCTAGGTTTCTTATCTTAAATTTTACCATTTGTAATGTGCAAAAGCCTTATTAGCTTCAGCCATTCTGTGTGTATCTTCTTTCTTCTTAAATGCTCCACCATTTCCGTTAACAGCATCTATAATTTCACCAGCTAATTTTTCAGACATAGTTTTTTCATGTCTATTTCTAGCATATGAAACTAACCATCTTAAACCTAAAGTTTGTCTTCTTTCTGGTCTTATTTCGATTGGAACTTGATATGTAGCTCCACCTACTCTTCTTGCTTTAACTTCAAGAACTGGCATAACATTTTCTAAAGCTGCTTCAAAAACTTCTAATGGATCTTTTTGTTCTTTTTCTTTTATTATATCAAATGCTCCATATACTATTTTTTGAGCAACTGATTTTTTACCATCAAGCATAATATTGTTAATTAACTTTGTAACCACTTTGCTATTATATATTGGATCTGGTAAAACATCTCTTTTTGCTATATATCCTCTTCTTGGCACTATACTTCCCTCCTTATTAAAATTTATTTAATGCTATCAAAACATTAAAAGGTACTCTGGAAAGAGTATTTCACTTTCCCGTAATAGTGCTAATCTATCTACTTAAAAGGTAACTTTAAATAAATAAAATATGCACTATTTTTTCTTAGTAATTTAATTACCTAAAATTACTTTTTAGGTCTTTTAGCTCCATATTTAGATCTAGCTTGCATTCTGTCTTTAACACCAGCTGTATCTAAAGTTCCTCTGATTATGTGATATCTAACACCTGGAATATCTTTTACTCTTCCACCTCTTATAAGAACAACACTGTGCTCTTGTAAGTTGTGACCTTCTCCAGGAATGTAAGAAGTAACTTCATAACCATTAGAAAGTCTAACTCTGGCAACTTTTCTTAAAGCTGAGTTTGGCTTTTTAGGAGTAACTGTTTTAACAACTGTACAAACACCTCTCTTTTGTGGAGATCTAGCGTTTGTAGCTCTATTCTTTTTAGAATTCCACCCTTTTTGTAGAGCAGGAGCTGTTGATTTAGCTTTAGTTGTTTGTCTTCCTTTTCTTACTAATTGATTAATTGTTGGCATATTTTATTTTTCACCTCCGTCTTTTATAAAATAAATATACGCTAACATATTTACTCCCGAAAGAGTACACGTTAGCGTATAACATTTTATCATCTAATAGCTTTAAAGTCAATAGATTTTCTTGTTTTTTCCAGCTTCAAAGCCTTTTTTCTATTTTTTAGAATCTTCCGCATTAAAATACTTATTTTGATTCAATACAAGACGTTTAGAAGCTAAATTCAACAACTTCTTAAATAAGTTATCATCTACTACATTTTCATATTTACCATCTTCTCTCTTAAATATGAAATTAATTTCTATGTCACCATCAAATTTTGAAATATCCATTCCTTCTTCATATACATCTTCGTATATATAATAATATTTTACTCCTTCATATTCAAAAAAATCTACAACATAAAAATCTTTTTCACCAAACTGAATTTTAGGGAAATTATACATTTTTTTCTCCTTTCCATTATATCTCTAGATCTTCGTCATCTTGTTCTATTCCTTCATCATCTCTAGGTCTTTGAGCTTCTCTATCTCTTTGCTCTTCTTGCTGTCTTTCTAAATTCATTTTAGCTTTTTGAGCTTCCATATGTGTTAAATTTGTCATTGCTGTAACAAATGGTAATATATTTGTCATTGTTCCTGATGTTGTTTCCAATACAAGAGGAGCAATTTCAGAAACATCTCCAATAGTTCCTACTATTTGAGCAGGATCACCAATCTTTGATGTAGCTTCAAATAATCTTGAAAGTAATGTAAAGCTATCTGTTCCTCCAGCTACTAAAGACTGCAAATTAGCAACATATTCTGAATTTTCAAAAGCAGCTTTACCTGCAAGTGACGTAAATCCTTGAACATCAGGTAATGAAGAAGCCGCAGCTTGTTGCATTCTTGAAGCAGAATTTTGAACTTCCTGTGAAATTTGACTTAAGCCACCATTCTCAGCAGCTTGTCTAGCTTGAGTCATACCTTGTTGAGCCGCATGAATCGCATCATCACTTCCACCATGATTAAATCCAATTCCAGGTGTATTATCCCTTACAAACTCAGCTTCATGTTGAATTGAATATGTAGCAGCATTATTTCTATTAATTTCACCTACTCCAGCTGTTCTAATATCACCTTGAGTTACTGCACCTCGAGCAGAAGAAATATCTTGTTGAACTTGCGCATTATGAGCATTAGCAGAATTAATTTCTTGTTGAACTTGTTGGTTTTGAGCATTCATAGATCTAACATCTTGATTATGTTGAGCTAAATGATCATCAACCTGTTGTTGCAAAGCTTGATTTGATTTCCAAGTTTGAATCATATTTGCGGCAGTAACAGCCGCCATTGCAGTAGCGATAAGTTCTCTTCCTTTAGTTTGATCTGCATCATTTGATCTTTGATGAACTTCTTCAACAGTATGTTTACCCCTATTTATTCTTGCTCTAGATTCAAATCTAGTTCCTTCTAAAAATTGTATAACATGAGTATTCTCTTCTTGCAACTCATCAATTTGTCTTTGAGCTTCAACAACAGCTGTTGTATCTCCTCTATCACCAGCTTCTCTTGCCTGTCTTCTCAAATCAGCTTCTTGTTGATGTAACTCTCTATTATCAGGATTGAAAGTTCCAGCAAACCAGCCTTGAATATTCATTTTTCTAGTACTCTTACCTACTTTTCCTCTATCAAAATCAGTTACTCTCTTATCCGCAGCAATCTGAGCTTCATACGCTTGAGCATGTTGTACATTAAGTAAACTATAAGCCATCATTAATCGTGATCTTTGAGCTTGCAAATTAGCCACAGCTGCCGGTAACAATGAAGGATTTTGTAGTTGTTGATCAATATTAGCAATTTCTTCATCAAGTTGACTTAATCCTGATTTTATTTCATTATCTAGTTGAATAGCCTGTTGTTTTTTAGCACCTTCTCGTTCTGTTAATACTTCTTGAACAGCATCCAAATATATTTCATTAACCTTGTATTGTCTCATATTAGTCTCTGTTAGTCCATTAACTAATATTTCAAATTCTTCTGGATTATTTTCAGCCAAGTCCCTAATATTTTGTAGCATTTCTTGTTTCTTAGCATCAACTCGACCTATACCATCTCCTAATAGTTTACCAACACCTTTCATCGCTAATTTTACAGGTGCTGCCCATATTGTTAGTCCCATTCTAAAAGGTTGTATTTTACCCATATTATGGAATGATGTAGCTATACTTCCAGCAGATTGCGTTTGCGTTTCAGCCATTATTTCAACCCAATGTCTAGGAGATCTAGGAGTTTGTGGTTCACCTCCTGGTTCTCCTGGAGTTTGTGTTCCACCTCCTGGGCCTTCTGGAGTTTGTGTTCCACCTCCTAGGCCTTCTGGAGTTTGTGTTCCACCTCCTAGGCCTTCTGGAGTTTGTGTTCCACCTCCTGGGCCTTCTGGAGTTTGTGTTCCACCTCCTAGGCCTCCTGGAGTTTGTGGTTCGTCTCTATCTCTTACATTAACCCTTTCTCTTTGTAAGCCATTCAATTCGTCAATAATATTTTCTAATCTTTCTTGTTCTCTTGACTGTTGTCTTCTTCTATTAAACTCATCTACTAATTGTTCAAAGCTAGGATCACCCGCATTTTCTTCCATACCATTCTGTTCATGTGCCCTAAATTGATATTCTCTTTCATACTCTTGAGAAAGCTCCTCATCACTCATCGCAATATATGGATTTATTCCTCTAATCATTTGTTGATCTTCTGGTGTTCTTTCCATAAATTGTCTATGTGGATCATTTCTCAAAAGTCTTGCCAAATCTTCCCTATAATTTGCAAGTCTACTATCTACCTCAGAAGCATATATTGCTTCAAAATCAATCCCAGATACATTTTCTAATTGTTCCAGTTCTCTCAAAACCGGTAATACATCTTGCCCTCTTTGAGAAACTCTATCACCTCTTTGAGCTGCAAGTGCACGAAGTTGTACTCTCAATGCATTAACTTGTTCTCTATACTCTTCCTCAACTTGCTGTCCGTCTCCCTCCACTACTAGTGGATTTCCAGCTTCATCGTGCAAACCATGTTCATCTAAAATACTTACTATCTGTTCTCTAAGTTCATCTATTCCTGCTTCTATATCAGGGTTAGATCCCATCTCATAAGCTTGAATCCTACTTCTTATCTGATCTTTACGAATAACTTCTGTCTCCGGAGTTGCTTGACCTGGTGTCTCTTGGCTTGGAGTTTCTTGTCCTCTTCTTCTCTCTATTTCTGCATCTATTTCTGATAACTCTGCCATAAGGTCACTATCATCATCATGTTCTTCCATTCCATTTTCTTGCTGTGCTCTAAATTGATATTCTTCCATCAATTCTTCTCTTCTTGCTGCCAATTG
>JAGBEP010000030.1 GCA_017936925.1 Clostridia bacterium
ACAAAGTATAATAAGTAGGAAAAGTATAACAAGTATAATTAAGGAGGCTAAAATGGAAAGAGATAAATTTGTAGGAATAAGTAAAGTTGGAGAAAAAGGACAAATTGTAATTCCAAAAGAAGCAAGAGATATGTTTGATATAAAGCCAGGAGATTCTATTATTGTTCTTTGCGACAAAGAAAAAGGAATAGCTTTATTGAAGGCAGATGCAATAGAAGATTTAACAGATAAAGTATTTCCAAAAGGAGGAAATAAATAATGCTATCTATTGAAACAAAGAATTTAACAAAGAAATTCAAAGAAAAAACAGTTGTAAATGGAATTGAATTAAGGATAAATGAAGGAGAACTATTTGCTTTACTTGGTACAAATGGTGCAGGTAAAACAACAACTATAAAAATGCTATCAACACTAATTTTACCAACAGATGGAGAAATTAAAATAAATGGTTTAGATATAATTAAGGATAGACAAAAAATAAAAGAAATCATAAATGTATCTCCTCAAGAAACAGCCATTGCTCCAAATCTTTCTGTAAAAGAAAATCTAGAATTTATGGCAGGAGTATATCAAATACCTAATAAAGAAGAAAAGATTAATGAGCTTGTAAAAATGTTTAAATTAGAAGAAGTTTTAAATCAAAAAGCAAAGACATTATCAGGAGGATGGCAAAGAAAAGTATCTATTGCAATAGCTCTAATAAATGAGCCTAAAATATTATTTTTAGATGAGCCAACACTAGGTCTTGATGTAATTGCAAGAAAAGAATTATGGAATGTAATAGAAAAACTTAAAGGCAAAATTACAATTATTTTAACTACTCATTATATGGAAGAGGCAGAAAGTTTATCAGATATAATAGGAATTATGGCAAAAGGAAATTTAGTAGATGTGGGAACTGCTAAAGAACTTATAAAAAGAGCAGGTACAAAAAATTTTGAAGATGCATTCGTAAAAATTGCAACTGGAGGTGAATTATAATGAGAACACTAAATTTTGCAAAAAGAAATTTTAAGGAAATAATAAGAGATCCATTAAGTATAATATTTTCTGTATTGTTACCACTATTTTTATTATTTATATTTAAACAAATAAATATTCCAAACGAAAGTTATGAGTTACACAATTTTACTCCAGGAATTGTAGTGTTTGGATTTTCATTTATAACTTTATTTACAGCAATGCTTGTAAGCAAAGATAGAACATCATCATTACTTATTAGATTAGGTATAAGTCCGATGAAACCAATAGAATATATATTAGGCTATATGTTATCAATTATTCCACTTATACTAATTCAAAATGTATTGTTCTTTATACTTGCTATTGCTTTAGGATTAAGTTTTAGCATTAATATTATTTGGGCTATACTTATTTCAATAGTTGTTGCTATTCTTTTTATAGCAATAGGTATAATATTGGGAAGTCTGTTTTCAGAAAAGGCATCATCAGGAATATCAAGTATTGTAGTTCAACTTGTTTGCTTTACAAGTGGAATGTATTTTCCTAGAGAATTATTAGGAGATGTGTTTTCAAGGATATGTGAATATTTACCTTTTGAATCTTGTGTAACTATTATTAAAGGTGTAATGAATGCTAATTTAGAAAGTATAACAATAAGAAATATAATTGTTTTTAGTATATATACTATACTAGCTTTAATTATTTCTATTCTTATTTTTAAGGAGAAAATGATAAGTGACAATAAGTAAAACATAACAAGAAATTACAAGTTATAGAGCAGATAGTTAGTTGCCAGTATGATAATATAAGTAAAAATAGAGATTTTTTAGATGAATTATGGAAAATTTTCATAATATTTTTGTAAATTAAAAGGTTGTCTTGAAACAGGCAACCTTTTAATCATCTATATCCTCGAATAGTTTAGAATCGTAAAATTCTTTTAATGAGATTTTTAATGTTTTACAAATTTGATATATTACCATAGAACTTGGATTTTCAACTTTGCAATTAACAATATCTCTTAAAGTTGATGGAGGAATAGTGGAACTTTCAGCTAACTTATTTATTGTTATTTTTCTATCAGCACATAATTCTTCAATTCTTTGACTTAAAGCCTTTTTAAATAGCATTTTCAATCCCTCACTTTCTCATAATATTTTACAAGAAAAGGCAAGAAAATATGCACGGATATCCGTTGACTTAAATTGCTTAAAATGGTATAATTGTTAATATGCAATTATTACAGAAGAAAAGCAGTACATATTGATTAGAGGAGGTGCTGTTTTTTTATTAAAAACAACTTGGGGAAATAGCATACTATAAGGAGGAAATATAATGGAGCAAATATTTATGTTAGTATTTATGGTTATTTTAATTGGAATAGTTATTTATTTTGGAATAAAAGAAAATAAAGAAACTACAAAAGAAAATAATAAAATTGAAGAAGATCCAGATAGATTTAGTAAAAAAATTAGAGCAATAAAGGAAGAATACGGAGAATTTAATTATATTGAACAGCCTGCAATGAAAATAGGAGAATGGGAAAATGAGGTTAGGAAAAATATATCTTCAATAGTTGATACAAAAACTAAATATAGCTCAAATAAAGAATTGAGAATATTAGTAGGAGATTATAATAGAGCTTCTGTATCTAATACAACATCTGTATTAGAGAGTATGGGATTAAATGTAACTATTGCTAATTCAGGTATTGAAATAATTGAAAGAATTAAAAATAATGAAAAATATGATTTGATAATAAGTAATAATATTTATGATTCTGGTCATTGTGATGGACCAGAAACTCTTATGAGATTAAGAGAAATAGACAACTTTAATATTCCTGTTATTGTTTTAACTGTTTCAAAAGGAAAAAGAGATATGTTTGTTAATGGTTATGGATTTAATGAATATATGGAAAAACTCTTAACACAAGATAAAGTGATGGAAACATTACCAAAATTATTTAAAGATTTAGAATTTACAAAAATAGAAAGCAATAAGTCAGCATAAGACCTATTGCTTTTTTCTACCTAATAACTTATCTATTGAAAAAGGTTTATAGACAAGTGTTAAACTATACAAAAATGTTGTTGGTATTAAGTTTTTAGAATTTTCATAGTGTGCATAATTTGCTTGTGATGTATTGATTTTCTTTGCAACTTCTTCTTGTGTCATAGAATTTCTTTTACGAAGTATGCGAAGATTTTTTGATATTAAATCTATATCTATTTCTAATGGCAAATATGATTCATCATTTTTATTTGTTATACCAAACAAGTAATCAAGACTAAAGTTATAATGATTAGCATATTCAATTAATCTTCTTAATGGGATAGTATCTTTTCCAGTTTCCCAACCAGATATTGTAGTAAAGTTCAAATTAAAGAACTCTGCAATATCTTTTTGTTTTATATCAATATTTTCTCTACTATTTTTAAAGTTTTTAATTATCATTTTTTTCCCCCTATATAATTATTCCACTTACTAGGGCAAATATAATAATTCTAGGGAAAATAGACTATTATGAACAGAAAAAATTTGTATATTTGCACAATTCGACAAATTTTGCGATAGAAATATGATATATTTTTATTGAAATTACCAGAAAATATCGGAAAAAAGCATATTTTGATAGTTATAATCATTATATGAAATAGCATA
>JAGBEP010000008.1 GCA_017936925.1 Clostridia bacterium
ATATAGGAAATAACAGTCTTGAATTTTCTTCAATTTTGTGGTATAGTAAATACAATGAAAAACAAGGAAAACACTTTATTTTAATAGTATTTCCCTTGTTTTTTGTATTTTAATAGATTTTTTATTGTTTTAGATATATAATTTGTTATTAAGATTTACTTATCACTTTTTTCTGCCAACTTCTTTGATTGCATTTTGGACATCTCATATATCTTGTTCTATTTATGTGCATAGCCCATAATACACTTGAATATGTCGGAATATATTTATGATGACATTTTTGACACTCATAATATCCTGCTGTTTGTTCAATTCGTATTGCAAATGGTATCATAATTATAAATGGTATAAAACCAGTTATAATAAGTGTTATTCTTAACCAATCTTCCATTTCTACAAATGAAGCAATAAATATTAATGCAAAAAACACTATACTTATCAATACTCCTATTACAATTTCCATTTTTAATAATCTTTTATCTGATGCCTTTTTTTGTCTTACCATATCGATTAAATTTTGTTCCATTTTTTCATTATAACTATTCATTTCTAATACCTCCCCACTTAATAATTCATTTACACTTATTTTAAGTTCATTACATAAGTCTAACATAATTGATGAATCAGGCATTGCTTTTCCATTTTCCCATTTAGATATAGCTCTATCAGTTATATTTAATTTTTCTGCAAGTTGCATTTGAGTTAGATCGTTCTTTTTCCTACATTCAGCTATAAATTTTCCAATTTTAATCTGATCCATATCTTTTACCTCCTTCAATTTAAGTGTAAAATATTATTATTAAAAAGTACACATACCATTGGTTGAGTGGGGTATTTTTTATATCAACTAATGGTTGAATAATTCTAATCTTACATAGAAATTACTAATTCTTGTTACGATTATATAATAAAAAGTAGATAATTTCAACTGAATTACTTACCCTACTTATTGTAATTTATATTATAGTTTTACTTAACCAATTTTTATAATAATCTAGTTGTTTTTCTGTATGGAAATAGTGTTCTCCATCTTCTAATGTTGATAATTTGCAACTAAAAGTTTTTGAAAAGTTTTTGATAATATTTTCATCTTGCATATTATCTTTATTTCCATATAAAATATATGTCTTTTTATTCCAGTTGGTTATCGGATTTTCATTTACATATAGATAATAATCCCAGTATAAAGTTTGTCCGAAATTTGTTTTTATTTCTTGCTTTTCTCTTAATTCATTTTCTGTCGTATTACTCCATAACATCATATTATCAATAATTACTTTCATATTAACAACAGGAGATAAAAATATACATTGTTCTATATTTTCATTTTTATATGCTAATAGGCTAAAATATGCTCCCATACTACATGCCCATATATTTATTTCTTTATAATTTGCTTTTACATATTCTATAACTTGCTTTAAATCATCTACACAATTTTGTACTTTGCATAAATATTTTGTATCTTCTTTTCTTTCTCCGTGTTCTGGCAAGTCAAAACTTAATAATTGATAACCTTTGCTTACAACTTCTTTTGCTAATATTTTTATTACTTCATCTTCCTTATTAGACATATTTCCATGTATAGCAATAAATACTTTTGAACTTTTTTCTCCCCATACTATTGATGGAATATTGTCTATTTTTATTTTTTCTATTTTCATTGTAATGCTCCTCGACAGTTTAGTAGACAAGTGCCTCACGACACAAGCCCCTATACAGAACCGTACGTGCAGCTTTCCCGCATACGGCTCCTCGTAATAACATTCACTCTTAATCAAACAAGCTAAAATATATTTTGGGATATGGTAGCTTGTAGCATTTTATCATTTCGTTGAAACCTGCCCAGTTGTAGCTTTTTCTATTACTTCTTCTATTTAGTACCTTAAATAGATATTCTATTGTTCTATGTCTAAAAGTCCCTATCATTGTGCTATTATGTGAAACTCCATAGTAACGGTAGTGTCCTAGAAGTTTTATTCTAAGTTTCTCCATTAGTTCTTTAACTCTTGTATCTCTGTTTTCATATAACCATACTTTCATTGCTTTTACTTTTTGTTTAAATTTCTTCTTGCTTGTCTTGACTTTGATACAAGGCTTTCCTTGTCTCGTTCTACTACAATAGAATGTAAATCCTAGAAAATCAAAAGTTTCTGGTTTGCCTTCTCCTAGTTGTTTTCTACTCTGCTCTGCATATTTTCCAAATTTAATTATTTTGCTTTTATTACTTTCTAGCTCTAAACCAAATTTACTCATTCTTTCTTTTAATGCTTTATAATATGCTTCTGCTTCCCTCTGATATTGAAAACCTGCTATAAAGTCATCTGCATATACTACTAGAAAATTCTCTCCCTCTGCTCTCTTTTCAATTATTTCTTTATACCATAATACTAATACAAAGTGCATATATATATTTGCTAATACTGGACTTATTATATTTCCTTGTGCTGAACCTTCTTCTGTTGCCACGTATTTTCCTTTATCCATTATTCCTGCTTTTAGATATTTCTTAATTAGTCCTATGATATTTGGGTCTTTAATGTTGTATTCTATGAACTTTATCATCCAATCGTGGTTTATATGGTCAAAGAAACCTTTTATATCTGCATCTACAATATAGTTTATTCTTCTATTTGATATACTTTTATGCACATATTTTATTGCTTTATGGCAACCGTTGTTCGCTCTAAAACCATACATATTCTCTTGGAACTTTGGCTCATATATTGCTTCTAGTATCTTCTTTAATGCTAGTTGTACTATTTTATCTTCGTATATTGATATTCCTAGTGGTCGCATTTTACCATTATCTTTTGGTATATATACCCTAAGGGCTGGTGCTGGTTTGTATGCTTTATTCTTTAATCTTATTACTAAGTCTTTAATATTTTCGTCTAGGTTTTCTGCATATTCTTTCTTGCTTACATTATCAATTCCTTCTGCCTTATTTCCATCGAGTTCTTTATGACATTGTTTTAGCAATTCTTCATTTATTAAATGATACAATGATGTAAATATTGGTCGTTTTACATTTCTTGATTTGTCTGCTATTCTTTCTAGTTTCGTTTCCATTATTCCTCCTGTCCCTGAGTACAGATAATGTTTCCTCAGAAAGACCATTATTACGTAAGCCCCTTCGCTCCATTTCCATTACAGAAACTTCATCACTACTACGAACTTATCCGACTGCCTAATATTCTTTTGACATTCTCCGTTTTATTGTTGTTTGCCATACTTGTATTACTACAAGAAATATTAGGCTCTCCCCAGTTGATAAGTAATCACAATGTAAAGTATGATTGGCTCTAATGACCCCGTAAAAGTCTGAATAATCTCACCATAGCAATTATCCAAATGTTGCATTCCGCGGTAATTAGCACGTCTGCCTTTTAATTGGTAACATTTCGGAGCTGAATTGCCTTATAACCCTACTTCCTTGCTATTTACGCTTTACTCATAACATTACTGTCATAAGCACAAAACTCGCTATTGAGTGATTGGTTAGACCTTTCTCAAACAGGATTTCCACCTGCTAGATTACTTCCCCTTTGCTGGGCGCACAATTACTA
>JAGBEP010000009.1 GCA_017936925.1 Clostridia bacterium
TCCTTTTTTTTCTTTTTTATTTATTAATATTTTGTTTTTTTTATTATTTTTTTCTTCAATGATTTTTCTTAAATTTTTTATTTCTTCTTCTAATTCTCTAGTATAATTATTTTCTTTTATAATTGTTTTAATTTTTTCAATATCTATTTCTCCATTTTCGTATATTCTATATATTCCACTTTTTATTAATTTTTCTTTATTTTTATATTTTTCTACAAATAAAATTATTTTTATATTTTTGATTTTTTCAATAAATTTTTCTATTTCTTCACCTGGAAGATTTTCATTTAATATCAAGAAGTCTATTTCTTTATTTTCCTCAATAAACTCTAATACAGCATCTTGATATAAAAAGTCTTTTGAAAGAACTTTTATTTCTTTATCTTTTCTTAATTCTTGATTAAGTTTTTCACTTAATAGTGCAGTTATAATTTTTTTTATTAAATATCACCTCTATATTATATTTTTTTCTTCTTCTGATGAATCTATTTTTACTAATATGTGGTTTTGATCTACAAACATTAGACACTCTCCTTTTTTTAATGAGCGTATTTCTATTTTTTCTTTTTCAGATATATTAGTATATTTTTCTAATATGCATATATTTTCTTCTTCTAATGAGAAAAATGTTTTTATACATGAATTATTTAATATACTTTTTCCATATATTCCATTTTCTAAGCTGAATAAATCTGATACGTCTTGAGTTATTGCTACACTACTTCCTGAATATTTTCTTATTGTCTTAAATATTTTATATATAAAACTTGCAACGTCTTTATTAGATGTTATTCCTATTAATCTCCAAATTTCATCTAAGTATATTGTTTTTTTCTTTTCTCTATCTTCTTTTATTTTATCCCAAAATAATTCTGTAAATATGTACATTCCATATTTTAGATTTTCTTCGCCTAATTCATATATATCTGCAATTATTAGTTTATTTTCTAATTCAATATTTGTATAGTTATTTAAATAGCTCAGTGAACCTTTTACAAAAGGTGTTAATTGTGTATAATATTTTTTCATTTCTTTATCTTCTTGTAGTGTTTTATAAAAATCTTCTATTTTTGGCATTTCATAGGAGCTTTTAAATATCTCTTTTATCTGTATTCTATTTTCTTTATTTGCTTTATATAAAGTTTTATCGTCAAAAGTTATTCCTTTTCTTTTATATGTTTCTATTAATTTTTCTTCAAGTTTTGCTTTTTCTTCTTCATTTAGTTCTCCAAAAATTAATCCTAAAAAACCTAATAATTTTTGAATTTTTGCAGCTAAGTATCCTTTATTTTCTTCAATTGTATTTTCTCTTATATCAAAAATATTTATATATGTATTTGATGATGGTCCTATTTTAAACAAACTTCCTTTTAAATTTCGGCATACTGTTTCATATTCTCTTTCTGGATCAATTACATATTGTTCTATTCCTATTAACCAATTCCTTATTATTTGTAATTTTGTAAAAAAAGATTTTCCCGCTCCACTTGTTCCAAACACACACATATTTCCATTTTTATATTTTTCTCTGTTAAATTTATCTATAAAAACTAATGAATTATTGTAAATATTATTTCCTACATATATTCCTTCTTCATCAAATATAGATGAAGAAACAAACGGATAAGTTCCTACTAATCCGTTTGTTAATACATTTCTCTTGCTAGCATTTTTGATGTCATATTCATTTTGCATTGTTGGCAGACAAGAAAAGAATAACTGTTCTTGTCTGAAATTTGCTCTTTTGGTTTCTATGCCATTACTTTCTAAAATTCCTTCTACATTATTTATTTGGATTTCTAGCTCTTTTGGACTTTTGGCATAAACATTGATATATATGTACAATAAATATAGGTCTTCATTATTTATTTGCATTTCTTTTCTTATATATTTTGCATCATCGTATGAATATTGGGCTATATCTCTATCTTGTACATTTTCTTTGTTTTTCTTTAAATCTACGCCTACATTTCCGATATGATATGTTAATTCCCTTATTGTTTTGTATTTATCTTTTTTTTCGTAAAAAATTGAAATGTTCATGTTTATGTTACTTGAAATTATATTTTTTAATATTATTTCTTTATATTCTCTGTAGTAATCTACACAAATTAGTCCTCCATAAAAAATTCCGTCTATTTCAATGTATTTAGGGTTGTTTTCATTAATATATGCAGGAGCAATGTAATTTTTTTCTTCTATTTTTACCTCCTTTACTTTTTTTCTTTTTTTCTGTAATTAAAAAATGAATAAAATATATCTATAGTTTCTGTTTTTTCTATTTCATAAATAAAATTTCCGCATTTTGATAAATTTTCTTTTATTTTGAAATATTTTTCATTTAAATTTTCTATTATTATTTTTTCTATTTCTTTATTGGGATTTTCTTTAAGTTCATCATTTTGATGAACAATGATATAAAAATTTTTTGAAGATGAACAATTTTCCGAATTTATTTTTTTCATATAATTTATATGGGCTTTATATAAATTATCGTTTTTTTCTGTGGTATTTTTATTTTTCTCTTGTTCTAGAATAAAAAGATGTTTTTTTAGATTTTCTTTTTTGCTTTGAATTAAAATTTGCATATTGAAATTACATATTTTTAAAAATGCTTTATATGAATTTAAAATTGTTTTTTTTTCCAAATCTGACTTTAATTCGTAATTGATTGGAAAGACTTTAATTATTTTGATATATTTTCCATTTTTTAATTTTATAATTCCCTTTTCTTTTATTTTTTCAATTGGAATTATGTTTTGTGTACTATTTTCTTTAGTTACTTTAAATATTTTTGTACCTCCTTCGTTTTTTATAATACTCCGTAATGCTTGATATGTCAACATTTTTCGTTCGTCTGTTTTCGACAAAAATCGATTATTAATTTTTTTATTATTTTTTTGAATATTTTTTTTTCGTTTGTCTATAATAATATTATAAAAGTTATATTAATAAAATCATTTCTTCTACAGTTACTTGTGTTTCTGATTTTATTATAATTTTTATTAAATATGATTTAATCTTTTAGGTTATATTTAATTCTTTATGAATTATAAAATTTGTTATTATGGCTATTTTTATATTGTATATGGTTATAATAGTAGGTTTTATAGTTTAGATTAAGAGTATATTGATATTTTTACTAGTTGCTATTAGTCTTCATTTTAAGACGAATGTGGTTAGAAAAAAGTGTTTTTATATTCGAGCAACTGATTAGTTTAAGTGGTATATAGCTTATTTATATAGAAATATATATTAGGTTTGACTATTATTTAAATTAGTTTGAGCTTTATTAATATAACTTTTATGCTAAAGAACTTGCCTTTTAGGGCAAGTTCTTTAGTTTTTTCCACATTTTATTAATTTCTTGTGGAAAACTATAAATAAAGAAAGAGATATTTTACTATCTCTTTCTTTATTTTTTATATATCAAGATTTTTTACATATTTAGCATTTGCTTGGATAAATTCTCTTCTTGGTTCTACTTCATCTCCCATTAATAGAGTAAATATTTCATCAGCTTTAATTGCATCTTCCATGGTAACTTTTATTAATATTCTATTTTCTGGGTTCATTGTTGTTTCCCATAGTTGTTCTGGATTCATCTCTCCAAGACCTTTATATCTTTGTAGTCCAAGTTGATCTCTTTGAATTCCTTTTTCTTCTAATTCTTTGTAGTTTCTTTGTAAATCTTCATCTGTATAGCAATATATATCTTCCATTCCTTTTTTAGATAATTTATATAATGGTGGTTGAGCTAAATATACATTTCCATTTTCAATTAGTGGTCTCATATATCTAAAGAAGAATGTTAATAATAGTGTTCTTATATGAGCTCCGTCAACATCTGCATCGGCCATTATTATAACTTTTCCATATCTAATTTTTGTTATATCGAAATCAGCTCCAATTCCTGCTCCTACTGCTATTATAACTGGATTTAATTTATCATTTCCGTATATTTTGTCTGCTCTTGCTTTTTCAACATTTAGCATTTTCCCCCAAAGAGGTAATATTGCTTGATAACGTCTATCTCTGCCTTGTTTAGCACTTCCTCCAGCAGAATCTCCTTCGACTATATATACTTCACATTCTTCTGGATTTTTGCTACTACAATCTGCTAGTTTTCCTGGTAATGTTGTTGTTTCTAGTGCAGATTTTCTTCTTACTAATTCTCTTGCTTTTCGTGCAGCTTCTCTTGCTTTTGATGCGCTTACACATTTTTCTAGTATTGCTTTTGCTACATTTGGATTCTCTTCAAGAAATTCTGCTAATTTTTCATTCATTAAAGTTTGTACTATTCCTGCTACTTCGCTATTTCCTAATTTTGTTTTTGTTTGTCCTTCAAATTGAGGTTCTTTTACTTTTACAGAAATTACTGCTGTTATTCCTTCTCTAATATCGTCTCCTGTAAGATTATTGTCTTTTTCTTTTAAAATATTATGTGATTTTGCATAGTCATTGAATACTTTTGTTAAAGATCTTTTAAAGCCTTCTAAATGAGTTCCCCCTTCAACTGTATTAATGTTGTTTACAAAACTATACATATTTTCAGAATATGCTGATGTGTATTGGATAGCTATTTCTATTGGAAAATCACCTTCTTTTTCCATATATATTGGTGTTGGATGTAATTTTTCTTTATTTTTATTTAGGTATTCAACAAATGATTTTAGTCCTCCTTCAAAACAAAAATTTGCTTTTTTTGGAGTTTCTTCTCTCGTATCTTCTATTGTTATATTTAAGCCTTTTGTTAAAAATGCCATTTCTCTGAATCTATTTTCTAACACTTCATATTCATATTCTAAAGTTTCAAAAATTGTTGAATCTGCTAAAAATCTTACTGTTGTTCCTGTTTTTTCAGAATTTCCTATTCTTTTTAGGCTTTCAACTACTTTTCCTCTTTCGAATTTCATTTGGAAAATTCCACCGTCTCTTTGAATAGTCACTTCTGTCCATTCAGATAAAGCATTAACAACTGATGCACCAACACCGTGTAAGCCTCCAGATACTTTATATCCACTATCTCCTCCAAATTTTCCACCAGCATGTAATTTAGTATAAACTGTTTCTGCTGCTGATATTTTTGTTTTTGGATGTATATCAACTGGTATACCTCTACCGTCATCTTCTACTTTTATTATATTTCCTGGTTCTATTGTTACATGTATATTTTTGCAATATCCTGCTAATGCTTCGTCTACAGCATTATCAACTATTTCATATACAAGATGATGTAATCCCCTTATTGAAACACTTCCTATGTACATACCTGGTCTTTTTCTTACTGCTTCTAGACCTTCTAATACTTGTATTTGATCTGCATTATATTCATGTTCATATTTTTCCATGATTTTCCTCCTTTTTTTTAGTCATTTTTATTATTACGCTTTCCAATTGAATTTGAAGAAATATTTGAAATGACACCACATAAATCATTTTCTTCTTTGTAAAGAATCAGTGTTTTTGGTTCTCCATTTGATATATCTTTAATTCTTTTTGCTTCATTTAACGTTTCTATCATTATTTGATATTCTTTTGTTTCTAATATACTTTCTATATTAAATATTCCTATAATTTTTTCTTTTTTTAAAATTATATCTTTTCCTATGTGTAAATACATGTCTTTAATTTCCTTTTTTTAATTTTGCATTTTCTATATGATATATAGTATTGTTTTTATCTTCTACTATAATTTTATCTGTACAGGTTATAAATACTTGATTATTTTTTATTGCTTTTGTTAGATTATTTCTTCTATTTTCGTCTAGTTCTGACATAAAATCATCTAATAATAATATTGGTTCTTCATCTATCTCATCATATATTATTTCTAATTCTGCAAGTTTAAGAGATAGTACTGATGTTCTTGCTTGACCTTGTGATCCGTAAATATTTACTTTTTTATTGTTTATTAATATGTCAAAATCGTCCCTGTGTGATCCTGTAGAAGTAAATCCTCTTCTTATATCATTTTCTCGATTTTTTATTAAATCTTTATAATATTCTTCTTTTGTTTTCCCTGAAGAAATATATATAATTTCTATTTCTTCGTCTTGTTTTCCACAATTTGTTATCTTATTGTGGATATTTTTTATTTTTTCCTTTATTTTTTGTATATATTCATTTCTATAAATATATATTTGGTATGAAAGTTCTGCTAATCTCTCATCCCATATTTCTAACATATCTTTACTTTTGTTGTCAAATTTTATTTGCTTTAAATATATATTTCTTTGTTCTAGTGTTTTTAAATATCTATTTAATATGTGTATATAATTTGGTTTTAGTTGACTAATCATTATATCTAAAAATTTTCTTCTATCTGCTGGGCTTCCTTTTATTATGTTTATATTATCTGGATAAAATAAAACTATGTTTATTTTTCCTATTATATCACTTAATTTTTTTTGTTTTATACCATTTATAAAAAATATTTTTTTATCTGATATTTCTATATTGATTTTTCCTTCTCTGTCTTTTCTTACATAGTCTACTTCTATTTTTGCCTTATCTTTCCCAATTTTTATAAGTTCACTATCTTTATTAGTTTGGAAAGATCTTCCTATTGCACATAAATATATTGATTCTAATATATTTGTTTTTCCTTGTGCGTTATCTCCATATATTAAATTAAAATCTTTTTTTAATTCTATCTCTAAATTATCATAATTTCTAAAGTTTTCTAATTTAACTTTTTTTATGTACATATTATTCCTTCATTCTTATAGGTAAAATCATATATTTATATTCATTACTTTCTACAGGACTTATTATACATGGTGAAATATTTGTACCAAATTCTATATATACTTCTTCATCTTCTATAACTTTTAATGCATCTAAGAAATATCTTGGGTTAAATCCTACTTCGAGATTTTTTCCTTCTGTTGCAACATATATTTCTTCTTTTGCATCTCCTGTTTGATTTGTACAAGATATAACGACTTTTCCTATTTCTATTGAAATTTTAACAGGATATTTTTTTTCTTTTTCTATTGATGATGAAGAAATTAGAATAATTCTTTCAAAACAATTTTGAATATTATTTTTATTTACTCTTATTCTTGTTTCCCAATTTGATGGAATTGCGTTGTTATAATTTAAAAATTCTCCATCTAATAGTCTTGTTACTATTTTACAGTTTTCCATTTCAAATAAAGCTTGATTTTTAGATATTCCTATTTTTATTGTATCAAATGAATCTAATATTATTTTATTTATTTCATTTAATGTTTTTCCTGGAATTACTGCGTGGAAATTATTTGCTTCACTATTTAATATATTTGTTTTTAATGCTAATCTATATCCATCAACAGCAACTACATTTAATTTATTGTCTATTACTTCAAATAAACATCCTGTGAATATTGGTCTGTTTTCTTCATTGCTTACTGCAAATATTGTTTTTCTTATCATATTTTTAAGTAAATTTTGCTCAATTTCTATTGAATTATCTATATTTATTTTAGGTAATTCTGGAAATTCTTCTGGATTCATTGTTGCTAACTTATATAATGATCCTTCACATTCAATTTCTAATAAGTTATTTTCATTTATAGAAATGGTTATTTCTGTGTCTGGTAGTTTTCTTATGATTTCAGTAAACATTGTAGCGTTTACTACAGTGTTTCCTTGTTCTTTTACATCACATTCTATGATGTATTCGATTCCTATTTCTAAATCATAACTTGTTAATTTTACTTCTTTATCATTTGTTTGAATAAGTATTCCTTCTAATACAGGCATTGTTGTTTTAGATGCTACGCCATTAATTACGGAATTAATACCTTTTAGAAGTTTTTCTTTTTCGCATACGATTTTCATTTTTTTCAAACTCCTTTTTTATAATATAATATAAATATATATAGTAGTATTAGTATTAGGTGCTGTGGATTATGTGGAAAAGTGTGTTAATCGTTTATATCCGCAGAAAAATTGTTGTTTATAACTATGTGTATAAAAAAAACTTTTTTCCACATTATTAAATTTTGATTGTGAATAAGTGGATTATAAACACAATTTTAACAACATATTAACAGCAACCTGTTGAAATCTAATATCCTTCCCCCGTAGGAAGAAATTGAATTTTTAGAATAATATTTTTGTTTGCAAAACAAATTTTTTTATTAAAAATTCGATAAAATTGATATATCAATTTTATCAATTTTATTTTTTGTTTGTTATTATTGTTTTAACACTTTCCACAATTAGTTTTGTGTTTGTGTTTTCTTTTATTTCTTTATCTATTTTTTTATAAGCATGCATTACTGTTGTATGGTCTCTACCACCAAAGTCATTACCTATTCTAGGAAAAGACATTTGCCCAACTGTTCTACAAAGATACATAGCTATTTGTCTAGGATAAGCAATGTCATTTGATTTTTTTGCTGATACTAAATCGCGTTTATCTATTTTAAAATAGTTTGATACAACATCTTGAATATAATCTGCAGAAATTATATTTTCCTTTTGAAGAGTTACATCATTTATTGCTTTTTCAACTACTTCTATTGTTATCGGACTGTGGGTTAAAGATGTGTATGCTAAAATTTTGTTTAAAACTCCTTCGAGCTCTCTAATATTTGAATCTATTTTTGTTGCTATTAATGAAAGAATATCATCATCTATTAAGATGCCTTCTAATTGAGTTTTCTTTCTTAATATGGCTAGTCTCATTTCATAGTCTGGCATTGATATATCTGCTATTAATCCCCATTCGAATCGAGATTTTAATCTATCTTCTAATAATGCTATATCTCTAGGAGGTTTATCACTTGAAAGAATTATTTGTTTACCATTTTGATGTAAAGTATTAAATGTGTGAAAGAATTCTTCTTGAGCGGTATTTTTTCCAGCAAAAAATTGTATATCATCTATTAGTAAAATATCAATATTTCTATATTTGTTTCTGAATAGTTCATTTTTATAATTTGCATCTTTTATGGCATTTACTAATTCGTTTGTAAATGCTTCAGATGTTACATATAAAACTTTTTTTGAAGAATCTCTTTTTAATATTTCATTTCCTATTGCTTGCATTAAGTGAGTTTTTCCTAGACCAACGCCACCATAAATAAATAAAGGATTATACATTGAAGAAGGTGCTTCTGCAACTGCTAATGCAGCTGCGTGTGCAAATCTATTATTATTTCCTACTACAAAGGTATCAAATGTATATTTAGGATTTAGTGATGTTTTACTATATTCTGGACTAGAAGTTAGTGAATCAAAAGAGTTATCTAGTGCTTCTTGTGCATTTGATATATTGGCAGCATCAGAAGAATCTATTATTTCTAATTGCCAAGATTTGTTTGTTAAGAAATTAAAGGTATTTATTATTAAATCGTAATATCTAGATTTTATTGCATCTGTTTGCATTGCATTAGCTGTTATTAGTTCGATTTTATTATCATAAATATTACCTATTTCTAGCGTTTTTATCCAAGTAGTAAATGAAATGTTTGTCATCTCATTTTTTAAGAGTTCTTTTGCTTGGTTTAAAAGTTCGTTTTTATCTAACAAATTAAACAACCTCCTTATTAAAAATAAAGAACATGGAATTTGGGAATTAAAAATACCTCTAATTATTATTTGCGTAGTAGAATATCCCCATTGTCTTATCGGTGTTAATAATATCAATTTATTTTTCAATAGTCAAGTAAATAATTTGTTTCATAAAAAATATAAATAATGCATTAGTATTGACATTTTTAAGGGTTTTGGTGTATAATTTTAATACTTTTGGAAAATGAAAATTATAAAATAGATATAGGAGGTGCAATATGAAAAGAACATTACAGCCAAAAAAGAGACAAAGACAAAAAGAACATGGTTTTATGAAAAGAATGAAAACTAGATCAGGAAGAAATATTTTAAAAGCAAGAAGAGCAAAAGGAAGAAAAGTAATAAGTGCATAATTAAAATAGGGGGCGAAAACGCCCTTTTTTGCAATTATTTATGAAGTAGGAAATATGAAAAAAACAGAGATAATAAAGAAAAATTTTGAATTTAAGTATTTTTTTAAAAAAGGGAAGTTTTTTTCTGGAAATTTTTTAGAAGTATTCATATTTGACAGTAATTATAAAAAGAATAAATTGGGAATAGTTGTAAGTAAAAAAGTTGGTGGAAGCGTTACAAGAAATAAGCTGAAGAGATATATTAGAGAAGCCTATTCTGCGGTTGAGAGTGATATTTATGGTAATGTAAATCTTCTTATTTTATGGAAAAAAAGTGTTAATCCTGAGCTTGCAACTTTTTTTGAGACTAAAAATGATTTATATGATATTTTAAAAAATGCAGGAAAAATAAAGGAAATTTGATGAAGAAAATTTCTATTTTTTTATTAAGATTTTATAAGAAAAGAATATCTCCAATATTTAGTTTCATGGGAATACATTGTAAATATTATCCAACGTGTTCAGAATATATGAGACAGGCTATTGAAAAGTATGGCTTTTTTAAAGGTTTTTGGTTAGGTGTTTGGAGATTTTTAAGATGTAATCCTTTTTCTAAAGGAGGATATGATCCGCTAAAGTAATGGAGGATTTATGGGAAAGATTATTAGTTTTTTAGCAGGTATCTTTGGATATTTGTTAAATTTTATTTATGGATATGTAAATAATTATGGATTAGCTATTATTTTATTTACAATTGCTGTTCAAATAATTTTGCTACCATTTTCTATTAGGCAGCAAAAAACATTAATAAAAAATAATAAAATTCAAGCAAAAGTAAAAGAATTACAAGATAAATACAAAAATGATCAAGTTAGACTTGGACAGGAAACAATGGATTTATATAAAAAGGAAAAGATGAGTCCTTGTTCTGGGTGTTTTGAATCAATTATTCAACTTATTTTATTTATTTCTATTTTTTATTTAGTAAGACAACCTCTTACATATATGGAAAACATGGATAAAAATAAAATAAATGAATATATAGAAAAATATCAAATTAGTCAACAATCAAATTATAAAGAAATTGATATAATAAGAGAAGCTAAAAAGGCAGGAGATGCTTCAATTTCGATAAATATGAATTTTTTAGGAATTGATTTAAGTAATATTCCATCTAGAAATTGGGGTGATCCAACTGTTTATATTATTCCTGGTTTATATGTTATTTCTTCAATCATTTCTATGAAACTTACTACAACTATTGGAAAAAAGAAGTTAACTAAAGAAGAGAAGGAAGAAGAAGAAAGAAAGAAAAGGGAACAGAAAGCTCTTATTAAACCAGAAGAAGATGAAGATGATTTTGATACAGTAGAAGCAATGAATAAACAAATGATGTTTATGATGCCTATTATGGCAGTTTCTGTTGCAGCTATTGCTCCTTTGGGATTAGCTTTATATTGGCTTATAAATAATATTACTTCTACAATCCAGAGGTTAGTATTAGGCAAAATCATGAAGTCTAAGAAGGAGGATGAAGATGAGTAATATATTTGAAGGAAGAACAACAAATGAAGCTATTGAAAAAGGATTAAAGGAATTAAAGGTTTCTAGAAAACAAGTTGATGTTAAAGTTTTAGATGCTGAAGAAAAAAGAAGTTTCTTTAATATTTTAACACCTAGAGTTGTAAAAGTAGAATTAATTATTAAAGAAGGGCACGAAAAAGAAAACAAAAAAGATATAGTTGAACCTTCTGCAGAATCTATTGATATGGCTAAAAAAAATGTTGTAGAATTCTTGGATGATTTTATATCTAAACTACCAACTAAAAATTTGAGTTATGAGATAAAAAATGAAAAGAATGATTTATTTATAAATATAGAAGGCGATGATACAGGTTATTTGATTGGATATAGAGGAAATGTATTAAATTCGCTACAAGTTATTTTGAATAATATTGCTAATACTGGTGTTACTGAAAGAGTAAGAATATTACTTAATGTTGGTGGTTATAAAGAAAAAAGAGAAAAAGATTTAAGGGATCTCGCAGAAAAAATTGCAGGGACAGTTATTAGAAAAAGAAAGTCTATTACTCTTGAGCCAATGACTTCATACGAGAGAAAAATTATACATTCAAAATTGCAAGAAAATACAAAGGTTGAAACACATAGTATAGGAGAAGAACCTAATAGACGAATTGTTGTCTCTTTAAAGGATTAAATATGATATGTGGGATGTACTAAAATAATAGTGACATCCCTTTAATTTTTTTATATAAGATTTAGATAGAGATTTTATATAAGAAAATTATTGTTTATAGATTGTGGAAATAAAAAATAAAATATTAATAATAAAAATAAATAAAAAATAATGTATAAAAAAGAATGTAATATTTTTATATTAGGTATTTGAAAATCCTAGTGTTTAGCCCTAAAAAGATGTAAAATATATTAAAAATAATAAATAATAAATAATAAA
>JAGBEP010000010.1 GCA_017936925.1 Clostridia bacterium
AGTTGTCATAATTTTTCATATACTCCACATCTCCTTTTTTGCTATAAGCTACACTACTATATTTTATAGTAGTTACCGTTAAAAGTCAATATATAACAAAAAAGACTGTCATTACTGACAATCTTTTCGGTAAATTACTATTTTTCTATCTGATTATATTATATCATAGATTTCCAATTATTTTCCGTTTTACTTCCGAATAATTTCCGTTTCATTTCTGTGCTTTTTTCTGTTTTATTTTTATTAATCATTTCCATTTTGGAAATATCACACATTCATTTCACTACAAAATTTTAAACAACAAAAAAATCACTCTTCTAAAACAGTGATTTTCCTTTATAAAACTTGACTTTTGACAGTTCAAGTGAAACTCTTATGGTGCGGATGAGAGGACTTTATGTTTGAAAATGTGCTATTTTAATATAGTTACATGACTTTAATTCGAGCATAATTCGAGCAGATTAATATCGATAAATAATGTTAAAAAGTTGGAGTTACAATGATTCTATAAATCAAAGATATTTATTAATTGTTATTTTTACTTGTTGTGTTTATTATATTGCCGTTTTCGATAGATTTAATATAAAATATTTGATTATTTTCATCTTTTCTATTTTTAATTTTTTTATTATATGTCCAGCTTTCCATTTTAGTTATTTTATTTTTTCGATGCCAAATTTTATTTAAAACATAAAATGTTATTTCATTGAAAATTTTATTTACATCATTACAATTATTATCATAAGTTGAGATACACATTATAAAGTCTCGAAATAATTCTAAAAGTATTCCTTTAGCATATTTTTCATTTTTTATAATTAAATCTATAAAATTGTTTTGGTCATTTATATCTAAATCGGTAAAATTGTAAGCTCTACTTCTAAAAATTTTTGAATGTAATTCACAAAATTCTAGTAAAAATTCTTTTTTTAACTTTTCTAAACTTTCTATCTTTTTATTTACAAATATAGTAACTATAGAAACTATAATAGGGTATATCAAATATAAAATGATATTATTCATTTATTTTGCCTCTCTAAACTATTAATTTAATTCATAGATTTAGATTATCAAATTATTTTATAAAAATCAAGTCAGGTATTCTTAGTACAATATAAAGAAAAAATTAACTAGATTTTATTTTTGGTATAAATCATGTTTTATTAGTTCGAATAGAAATATCATTGTTGTGAATGAGAGAACTTCATTTCTTGAATAATGATATTTAAATCTTTTAATGTGAACGTAATCTGCGTAAATAAGATGATGCTAAATATTGATTTGTGTGAATATGATATAATGTCTTAAAATGGAAAAAAAGTATATTTTTTTGTAACATTTTTGTTTTTTTAGAAGTCTTATATAAAAGGAGGTTAGTTGTCCAACATGGAAGAAATGTATAAAAATTATTTTACAGCGATATATAAGTTTTTACTCTGTCTTACTCATAACGTTGATTTAGCAGAAGATTTAACACAAGAAACTTTTTATAAGGCGATAAAAAATATTAATCAATTTAAAAATGATTCTAGAATTTATGTTTGGCTTTGTTCTATTGCCAAAAATTTATATTATGATTATTGCAGAAAAAACAAAAAATATATTACTTTGAATATTGATGATATTTTTAATTTAGAAACTCCTGAATTTACAAATGATATAATATCTAAACAAATATTATCTGAGAATATGCAAATTTTAAATGATGAAACTAAAAAGGTTATTTATTTGCGATTAGTGGGTAATCTTACTTTTAAAGAAATATCTATAATATTAAATAAATCTGAAGTTTGGACAAGAGTTACTTTTTATCGTGGTAAAGAAAAATTAAAGGAGGTAGATTATTATGGAAAAGAAAATTGAATGTGGTATTGTTTACGATTTATTGCCTAATTATATTGAACATGTTACAAATGAATATTCTAATAAATTTATTGAAAATCATTTAAATACTTGTGAAGAATGCAAAAAACTTTATGATAATTTAAACAATGAAATGAATACTAATTCTAGTACAAAAGCAGAAATTAATTTCTTTAAAAAATATAAAAAACATCTTAATATTCTAAAAATAATTATTGGGGTTATATTAATTATAGGAATAGCATTGACCGTTAACACTATTAGAAAGGTAAAAATTCTTGATAATGCTCAAAATAAAATTTCTGAGTATATCAATTCTAGTAATTATTATATTAAATCTACGACATATGAAAATAATGTAGAAACTATAGTAGAAACTTACAAAAAAGATAATGTAATTTTACAAAAAATAACTCAAAATTCTCAAGAAGGTACAAGTAGTTTAATTAATTATTCTAATAATGAAACCACTAATACATACATAAATAATGGAGATTCAAAAATTGCTATTTTAGATGTTAAGAATCCTATAATGGCAACAGATATTGAAAATTGGACTTATACTCAAAGTAAAAAAGAATGTATAGCTTCAGCATTTATGTGTTCTATTAAAAGTGAAAAGTTAAATGGGATAAATTGCTATAAAATAACAAACTTTTATCCAGCACAAAAATTTATGCCAGATTTTAATGATTTCTATTTTTATATTGATAAAGAAACTGGATTAATGATTAAGAATAGTAAAGATGGCGAAACAAATTATGAATACAAATTTAATGTTGTTACAGATAAAGATTTAATAGAGCCTAATATTAATGAATATATTGTTCAAGAAAATAGTTAATAGAATTTTAAAATAGCCTATAATTTTGACATAATTATAGGTTATTTTTGTAATAAAAATTAATAGTAATGTTTTTTACAATTATTGTTTACAAATGTAAAAGAATGGTATATGATACATTTTATGGTAAATGCGTATATATGCAATTATCTACTGTGGGATGCATGCGCTATTGAAAGGAGAAATCATGAAGAAACTTATATCTTTATTCTGTAGCGTAATGTTAATATGCTCACTGTGTTCTGTTACTGCTCTTGCAGCGGACACTACCAGTGAAGTAGATGCAGTAGCGGTCGAGGAAACAGACGGCGCGTCTGAGGGAATTGTTCCGTTTGCCACTTCCAGAGGATTGTGGTACGAAGAGGATCATACCATTTATATGTATGCTGTCAATAATATGACTGTTACGCCCGAAAAAGGAGCGAACCTCAGAATCTGGCTTAAAAACGATGCTGAAGTAAAAATTACTTATGCACGTACAGTAGGCGGAGTTTTTGTCGGAATGGGTACCAAAACTTTTGGACCCGGCGAGCGGGATGTTCTTTTGGCAAGTAACTGTAACGGCAGTGCATATCAGGTAAAAATGACGTGCACAGGCATGATGGCAAAATATTCAGTTCTTTTGTATCAGAACTGATAAATTTGAAACCGTATAATTGATTTTCGCGTGTGTCCTATGGGGAGATGTCACCAACTGGTGGCATCTTTTTCTATATAGTTTTATTGCAGTTAATACTTTCTATTTTATATAAATCATATAAAATGACATGACTTATTTCTTCAATAATAGTTTTATTAGTAAAATAATACTCATCGTATTCAAAATAAAATATTTTCTCAAAGTTATGTTTTGATTTTTCTTCGTTTCTACTTTTTAGAGCATAAGAAATATCATTTTTGATTTGTTTTGGAGAAGTATTGTTATATATATTTGTAATACAGATATAGATATTTTCAAGAACGAAAATATCGTTATTAGAAGTTAGCAATAATTGAATAGCCTTATTAATATATTTTGTACCTCTATGGCTAGTATTTAATCCTATATCACGAAGAATATTAAATATAGTTATTGTGATTTTAGAATTAATTACAATATTAGTTTTTGCTCCTTTCATTAAAAATCCTCCAAAACAAATTTATATTATTAAAGAAATAATAATTAGTTAGTACAATATTAATATAACAAAATTATGTAAACAATTCAAAAAAATGAAACCTGCGTGATACGCACTAGAATTTGCGTATTATGCAGGTTTTTAAGCTTAAAATGTATGTTTTGGAAAGAAAAATAATTAAAAGTTACTTATTTTTAGTTGTTTTTATAAAATAATGCGTATAACGCAGTATAATAAACAAAAAGAAACACGGGAGAACAACAATGATAAACCCCGTGTTTTGATTAACTAAAACTATTGCGACTAGCTTTAATTAACTAATTTAATTATACATTAAAATAACTTAATATTCAAGCAAAAAAGCATTAGGGGGAAATATCCCCCCTTTTAAAGCTGAATGGTTATTACAAGATGTATGGATTACCACCAGGGCAACCGTCCGTCTAAAAAAATGCTTTTTTTCATTGTTGTTCTCCCGTTACTAGATTCTACGCTGTATAATTCAATTATGTATAATGGAGAATAACAATGTTAAAATCTCATATATAAAAAAATCCAAGCAGTCGCAATGCTTGGATTCATAATTGAACATCAAGCATTACGCTTGTGGAATGGATTAAATATTAAGACTTTAAAACCATTCTTATACATTATAGTATATATGTATTATAACATTTTTAGTTATTAAAATCAATTAATGTCAGTAGTGTCAATAGTTATAGCTTGATAAAGTTGGATAAAAATGGTATAATTAATAATGTAGATACTTATTAAAGGAAGTGATTGAATATGGCTGAATTTAATAAAAAAGAGTTTGGAGAAAAACTACGTAATGTTCGTAAGTCTAAAGGATTAAGTTTAGAGAACATAGGCAAAGCTATTGGAAAGAATGCTACTACAGTTGGAAGGTATGAGAGCGGAGAAATATTGCCAGATGCTGAACAAATATATTTATTATGCAATGAGTTAGAGATTAGTGAAAGTGAATTATTTAATAGAAGTAAGATACAAAATATTGAAAATAGTAAAAATCCATTTGAAGTAAATACATTATTTCTTTATTATATAGCATATTTTCCAAAGACAGATAGATATGATAAGGGTAAATTTAAACTTACAATAACTGAAAAAGAAGATATGTGCCAAGTTGATATGGTTGATTATAAAACAAATAAAATATATTTATCAGGATATGTGTTAGCAGATAGTAATATTGCAGTTTTTGTATTAGAAAATTATAAACCTAATAATTTAAGACTAGAGATAACAGAAATAATATTAAATATTGCTAGAGGAACTAATGAATTAATGCTAGGAAGTTTACATTGTACAAATGGAAATTATGTACCAAGTAATAGAAAATGTATTATTTCTAAAAAAGATTTAGAATTTTCTGATGATATGCTTGAAAAATTAAAAATTACAAAATCAGAATTAGATGAATTAAATGAGAAAAATATACTTTATTTAGATGTTATAAATAAGTATGATTTTGAAGAATAATAAATTATTTAAAAGTATGTAATTGTAGATATAATCTATAATTGCGTATTTTTTGCTTTGAACGTAAATTAAAAATAAAAAGGTTATAAAATATTGATATTAAAGCACTTTCAGATATTTTTTGAAAGTGCTTTTTTCAGCTTTTTTATACATTTTTGAGAATTTTAATATATTTTTAGTAATTTTACGCCTTTTGCGTTATAGAAGTTTAAACCATTGTATCATTAAATCAAGCTTAAGCCTATATAGGCTACCGGTAACCTAAATATATTTTAGGAGATTAAAAAATGAAAAAAATATCGAAACCAACTACTAAAGAGAAGAATAAAAAACTTAAAAAGTCTGATAACTTATTTACTAAAAATACAATAAGTTTAGATGACCCTAAGAATGAAAAGTATTTAGATGATTTTGCATATAAAGTGTACTTAATAAATCTAAACAGTGAAAGTGGTGATAATGATGAAAACTAATGAAATTATAGTTATTTATCAAGAAGTAGGAAAATCACCTGAACTTCAAAAGATAAAAAATGATGTAGAAGAATTTGAAAATATACTTGAACGGTCAAATTGAGGAAATAGTTTATAAAGATATAGTTATTGTTTGTAAAAAGAATAGAAATAATTTAAAGCCTAATATAGCAATTACAAAAGACTTAAATATACCAGAAACAATAAAAGGAAACTTATTTATAGTATGTAAATCCAATAATGAGTTTAAATCAGTTTCAAAAGAACAAGCTGTTGAATATGTGTTATTTTTAAAAAATTCTAGTTTTCATTATGACAATATAAGATTAAGTAATTTAGAAATGTTTAAAGAGATGAATATACCTCTTAAATTTGAAAAGCAGAATGTTAAAAAAGTAAATGATGAAACATTAAAGATGATTTTAGGTATTCAAGCAGTAATTTTAAAATTTATAGATGGTATGAAAAATTAGTAAGAGAGGAAAGAAAAAATGGAAGAATTAAATGATACAACAACTAAAATTGTTGATGAGATACAAAATATAGAAACAAAGAATATAGTAATTGAAACAAAAGAAGTTTTAACACCTGAGCAGAGAATGGCAATAGATACTATAAGGCGAGTGAAAAATCCGTTTAGAATGCTTACTGTCAAAGATGTAATGAGAGATTTAAATATATGTGAAACTATTGCTTATAAAACTTTTAAAAGAGAAGACTTCCCTTCAATAAATATTGGAAAATCAAATCAAGTAATGCTACTTGCGTACTTAATATGGAAGATGACTAAACGTGTCTAGGTGGTGGTTACTATCGAAAAAAATAAAAGAGTTAAGAATGGAAGTATTTATTATGATAAAACGCGAAAAAAATGGAGATGTGCTTTTTATATTTATAAAGAAGAGACATTTGAAGAAATTAGGAAAACAAAATCATTTAATACTGAATCAGAAGCAAATGATTTTTTAATTGGTCTCCAGTATCGAAAAGGTAATGATTTATATATAAAGTATAATGGTATACCTTTAAATAAACTTATGAGAGAAAATACAGAAAGAAAGTTAGAAGCTAATTTAATAGGTGAAAGAACATATGGACGTATATTAAAGACTATTAAGCAAATTGAAAAAAATCCCACTTCGACGAAAGATATTTACGATATAACAAGTATAGAACTTCAAAGTTATTTTAATACTTTGAAAAATTATAGTGATTCTACGATAAAGAAAATAATGGAGCAATTTTCTCAAGCCTTTACTTTAGCTATGAATAAAGGCTATATTACTAAAAATCCAATGTTTGATGTTATAAAACCTAAAAGTGTTAAAGAGAAAAAAATTGTAAGAGCTTTGACAATTGAAGAACAACAAATATTGACTAATTATTTAATGAGTATTCCTATTGAAAATGAACCATATAAAGTTGCATATTTAATTGAAATGTATTTAGGTTTACGTATTGGAGAAACATTGGCATTAAGAAATACAGATATTAATTTATATAGGAATTTAATATCTGTAAATAAAACTTTAACGAGGGATAGAAATGATAAAGTTATAATGGGAAAAGCAACTAAAACTTATGCAGGTGTGAGAGAAGTACCTATACCTATGTTTATAAGAAATGAAATAATAAAGCAAATGGTAGTAGCTGAAAAAAATAAAGATAAGCAGTTGTTTTTAAATACTAATGGGGAGTATGTTAGACCTACAATAGCTAATGATAGATTAAGGAATTTATTAAAAAAAATAGGGATAGAAGGGATAAGTTCTCATAGCTTACGTCATACTTATGGTACAAGATGTATCGAAGCCGGGATGAGGGCTGTAGCGTTACAAAGACTTATGGGACATACAGATATAAGTGTGACACTTAATACATATACATCTGTATTTAACAAATATAAGGAAGCAGAACTTGAAAAGGTAAATAATTATTATATCAATAATGAAATTATAAGTAGTGATGATAAATTAGTATTAGATGAGCATAATAGCGAATTAAATCATAGCAGACTAATGGCAAGAATTATTGATAAATTGAATGAAGAGGAGAAATTAGAACGTGAATAAAACTGATATTAAAAGAAGAGTGAACGGACTAAATGAATATATGTTATCTGATAGTGACAAGCAATTACTTATTTTAACAATTTCAAGTGATTATACTTATAACAAAGCAATTGCAATAGTAAATCGAGAAGACAAAAATACAGACTGGTATTCCGTTGATGATAAGAATTGCTTTAAAACATGGGCAGAAATAGATGCTTTTATAGATGGAATATGTAAAGGAAAAAATACAAACTTTAAAGAATATCAGCACGAAAGATAAATTTGTAAAATTGATTAAATTTATTTAATTAATTTTACAAATAGAGTGGAAGGGTTTGGGAAACCGACAGAGGTTTCCTAAATCAAGATTATTAAAATAATAAATTGTTCTGTAAGATCAATTTATGGTATTTATTGTTATTTGTAAGAATACAATAAATAATTTTTAAAAATCTTGAATGGGGTTATTAGGGGAAATCCCCTAATCATACAGAACACTTTTAGCGAAGCGTATAAAAAGTGTTCTAGTATGTTAGAACACTTAAATACAGTGTTTATTAGCTTGAATAAAAGCATTTATTATAAGTAAGTCTACGAAGAATTGTCAAAATATAAAAAGGAGAGATTATATGGATATAAAAGAAAAATTAAATATTAAATTAGATAAAGAATATAAAAACTTATGTGATGAACTTAAAAGAAAATCAAAAGAAGAAATTATTGAGAGAGCTTATGAATTAACAGTAAAAGACGAGCTAAAAGAAGAAATCAAAAATATGGATTTATATGATAAAGAAATAATTATTATGACAGAACAGAAAGATTTATTAAATGAATTTTATCATGACTGGTTAGATACTGATGTACCTTTAGGAGAAGCTTTAAGAAATACTATAGAGGAATCAGTGGCAACTATTACTAGATATTATAATAAACAAGATAGATTTAATCCAAGTAAGATGAACTCAAAAGAAAGATAGGTGAATATAATGTGAGTTATGCAATAATAAGAAATACAAATTATAAAATGAAAAATTTAGCAGGTATTTATAGGCATAATGAAAGAAAAAATACTAACTATTCTAATAAAGACATAAATAAACATAATTCGATAAAAAATTATTCAATAAAAGCACCATATTCTACTTATGAAAAAATGTTTAGAAATTTAAGAAATCAATATCACTTGAAAGGACAAATAAAAAATGTTAGCAATGTAATGTGTGAATTAATCATAACATCGGATAAAGAATTTTTTGAAAGCATTGGAGAAGATGAAACAAAAAGATATTTTCAAACAGCTTATAAGTTTGTATCAAATTATCAAAATTTAGGAGAAGAATTTATTGTGTCAGCAAAAGTTCATAATGATGAAAGTACACCACATTTGCATATAATATTTATTCCAGTAGTTCACAAAAAAGATAAGAATGGAAAAGAAATATCTAAAATTGCGTGTAGTGAATATTGGAAGGGTAAGGAAAGTTATAAAAAATTACAAGATAATTTTTATAATTATATGACTAAATCTGGTTTTGAATTAGAACGTGGAGATACAAAAGATAATAAACATATTGATATAGAGCAATTAAAGAAAATTACAGACTATGAGAAACAAAAGTATGAGAAACAAACTGAGCAATTAGAAAGAGAGATAAACACAAATAATATTGAAATATTAAAATCAGAGAATAAAAGAATTATAAGAAAATTTAATACATTGGCTAATCAATATATAAGAATAAAAAATAATGTAGATACAGTAAATATTGTAAATCAGAATTTAAAAATTGAAAATGGTAGTTTAAAAGAGAAGAATAAAAGACTAGAGAAAGAAAATAGTAAATTAAAGGATTATATTGATAAAACTTTTGAATGTGTTAGTTTATTATTTGATTTTTCAAAAGAGAGATTAAAAAGGTTAGTTAATTCTTTTATAGATGAATTAAAAAATAGATGAAAGGTGGTAATAGATGAATAAAATAAAAATAGAAGATTTATATGATAACTTACAAGAGAAAATTGTAAAAGATATTTCAGAAGATGAAAAACTAAATAGTTTATGGAAAGAGATTAATAAGTTAGATGAACTATTAAGAAATACTATATCTAAAGAAGATTATGAAATATTTGATGAGTATTTATCAAAAGAAGCAGAATTAATTGATATGGAACGAAAAAAGGCTTTTACATATGGATATAAATTATCAAATGAATTAATTATTGATTCTTTAAGATAATAAAACCTAAAATAGGGCTATAGAAAGCCCTATTTTTATTAATTTATCAATATAACAATATAAATTACAATATTTTTAAATTTTAAAAACTTGTGTGCAATACGTGTGTGCAGATTGTGTGCAGAAATGAAAAAATAACAAGTAAGGTTACATAATGTTGAAAATATATTGAATAATGAAAAATAGATGTAATGCAGTCGTATCAATACTTGTGTATAATTTTGAATAAAAGTAAAAAACGATGAATTTGCTTAAAATTCATCGTTTTTTGGTGCGGATGAGAGGACTTGAACCCCCACGGTCTCCCACTAGATCCTAAGTCTAGCGCGTCTGCCAGTTCCGCCACATCCGCATGTCATATAGATACTATCTTGCTGACATGAATTATATTAACACAAATTTAATGTTGTTGTCAATAACTTTTTTATAAAATAAATATAAAATAAAAAGCAAATAGCAGAGGACTAAATTGTAAAGTCTTCTGCTATTGCTTTTGGTTTGTTAGCTTAGTATGCGGACGTAGTAATCAACAAAATCATGTTCGAAGTCGATATATTCGTCCTGACACAGCCATCTTCTTGTTCTACAATGTGAGTAATTGATGGGATATGTTTCACCTTGAGTGTCAATGGTTGTGAATTCGAGCCCATTTCTTACATAACAATAGCTTCCATAGATATTGTATGTAAGAACATCGTCATATTTGTAATGATTTGTTTTATAAGCTCTGATAATGCAGTTGCTATTTTTTGGTGATACGCGTTCAACGGATGAGAATCCTTCAGAAATTATTGTTGCTTTTGTTCTTTCAAAAATTTCTTGGAAATCCAACATTTGAAACGGCATATCATTTATGATTGGTTTACCCTTTTTTTCTTGGGTAGAACAAGCATATAGCCGTATGTTGCGTAGTTTTTCCCTTTGGTGTGTACTTAGGGTAGTGGCGTTCATAAGCTAACCTCCTTTTGTTGTTCTACATTTAGATGTTTTGGTTTATTTGACGATGGTAATATTTTATCATAGATTTACATAAAATTCTATATATATTTTGATATTTGTTAAGTTTACATATAAAAATTTGCATAAACAATTTTTTGAAGAATAGAGTTGGAGAAAGGGAGGCTAAATGAAAGTTTATATTAGAAATTATTTGTATCAGAATAGAGTTGAGTATTTGAAAGCTTTTATGGTTTTTGTAATTGGAATTATTGTTGCGATTATGGTTGTGAATAATTCTAATGAGAGTCAAAAAAATGAAATAAAAAAATATGTTGATAATAAAATAGAAGTAATTAAGAGTAGTGATTATGATAATAAATTTGAAGTTTTTAAAAATTCATTTTTTAATAATTTTGAAAGTTATATAGTTATAGTTTTTTTAGCTTCAACGATTATTGGTATACCTTTTGTCTATTTATATATTGCTAAAAAAGCTTTTTCTATGGGTTATGCGGCATGTAGTATAATGGCAACACAAAATACCAGAACAGGTATTATTTTCATTTGTAATTCAATGCTTTTTCATAATATAATATACTTAGCCTCGATATTTATAGTTTTAGTTTCAGGTGTTTTGTTTACAAAATCTATTTTTGAAAATAAAAATTTGAAACTTGAAGTTTTTAGATATATTATTTTTTCATTAATTGGCTTAATATGTATTTTTATGTCTTCATTATGTGAAGCGTATATTTCAATTAACTTTTTGTATTTATTAAAAAAATATCTTTAAAAACTATTTACAATTCCGAATACTTTTGATATAACATAATACATAAATAGTTTATGTAAATTACCAAAAATAAAAGATTTACATAAACAAATTTTTGTGATGTTATATTGTCAAATCTGGGATTTGTACTATAGATTGAAAGAAGATAATATTTTGAGATGGGGGACTAATAAATGGAAAAACAAATTAAACTTTTCTTAGAATTTTTAGAGAATGATAAAAAACTATCTGCAAATACTTTGCAATCATATAGAAGAGATATCGTTCAATTTCAAGAATACTTAGATAACCAAAGATTAGTTTATTCAAAAGTAAGCCAACAAGAGATAAAAGATTATATTAATTACTTAAGTAAAATAGGAAAAAAGACGTCTACAATTTCAAGAAATTTAGCTTCAATTAGATCTTTTTATCAATTTGAACTACGTACTAAAAAGGTAAAAAGAGATCCTACTGATGGAATGCAATCACCTAAAATAGAGAAAAAAGCTCCAAGTATATTATCATCTGAAGAAGTAGAACTTTTGTTAGAGCAACCTAGCAATGTAGATTTAAAAGGAATTAGAGATAAGGCTATGCTTGAATTTGCCTATGCTACAGGAATGAGAGTTACTGAAATAATTTCTTTAAATTTGAATGATGTTAATTTTGAGAATGCATATGTTACATGTTCTTCTGGCATGAAGAAAAGAAATATTCCTTTAGGAAATATTTCTTTAAAAGCATTAAGCGAATATGTAAAAAATGCTAGACCTATTATGATAAAAAATGAAAATGAAAAAGCTTTATTTGTTAATGTTAATGGTAAAAGATTAACAAGACAAGGTTTTTGGAAGATTATTAAATATTATAAAGAGCAAGCTAATATTTCTAAAGATATTACACCTCATGTTTTAAGACATTCTTTTGCTACACATCTTTTACAAAATGGTGCTGATTTGAAATCTATTCAAGTTATGTTAGGTCATTCAGATATTTCATCAACACAAGTTTATATGAAATTTCAAGATGATAGTTTAAAAAATATTTATAATAAAGCTCATCCAAGAGCTTAAATTTAGCAGTTTGAAAGTCTGGGTTACTTAAATATAGTAACTCAGGCTTTTTTGTTTGATTTGTTATTTTTTTATTGATGAAGAGAAATAAAGCTCTTTGTTTTAATACAATGAATATATTGATTAGATATTAATATTTAATATTCGTAGATATTTACTAAAAATATATAAATTTACATAATTCTTGAATAAGTATACATAATGTGCTATAATTAAAGTTATGAATGGAGGATATTATATGAAAAATGTACGTTCAATGACCTATAAAGAATTGTTTGAAAACTTTAAGATTATTTTGAATATGAAATATATGCCATATATTATAACCAACGAGAAAGCTCTTGATGCTTTTTATAGAGACTATCCAAGAACAAGTACTAATGAAGAACAAAGTTCTTTTTTAAAGATGTTCTTTGAGAAATATTCTAAATATATAGATAATGAGGCATATGTTTTTTTTACGTTAAAAACTTTTCGAGAAGAGATGCCTACTCAACAATATCAATATGTTGCGCAAAGGTGTATAGATGCTTTAAAAGGTTCTAATTATGCTTTTTTTGATATTAATAGAGCTGCTACGAAGCCAGGAGATGAAATTAAATTGCTTAAGGCATCTGACTTTACTGGTGAACAAATAAGCGAAGAAGAAACAGATAATCAGAGAAGAATAAAAGATTTAAAAGAAAAGATGGATTTAAAAACCTTATTTACTATTCATAGCCCTAGTGAGATGAGAAAAATATATGGATTAGATAAGGATTTATCAATATATCTTACTAAATTAGGTATGATTGAGGCTGTTTCAGAATTTAAAGATTTATCAATGAGAGATAGAATTAGACTACTTTCTGATGATAAAGCTGATGAACTTTCTAAGATAATTACTGAAAATTCTCAAAAGCTTCAAGCAGCTTCTATGGATAAATTTTATTTTAGAATGGCTGAGTATTTAGAAAAGTATCCTGATTATTTTGATTTAGATAAATTAATGTTAATTGCAGCATTTAGAGCTAATCAATATTTAGAGGAAGCAAAGCTTACTGAAGAAGAAAAAAAGGATTTTTCTAATTTATTAATAGTTTTAAAAGATGCTATTAAATCTAAAGGTGCAAAAGTAACTGGATTATTGCCTAATGATGGTAATGGTAGAGAAAATTATGAATATTCTTATAAAGCACTTTGTAGAGCTTGTAATAGGATTGCTGATAATGGAATTTATTTATCTACTACAGATGAACTTATGATTAGAGATAGTATTGAAAGTAATCCTTCTTCGGTTAATGAAATAGATCCAGCGTATCTAAAAATTATGAAATTTACTTTCCAAGAAATGAATATGCTTTGTGAAATTGAAGGAAACTTGAAATTTTTATTTGAAAATGGCGTTATTAATAGAATTCAACTTCCAAAAATTTTAGCTTCAGCTAATGTTCCAGAGAGTGATTTTTGTGAATTAGTAAACAGTGGATTTTTAGATGATAGTTCTATAAATAGTTATTTAAATCATAATAATATTATAGGAGAGAATGTATTTAATGTTTTAAATAGTAAAGGTATATTTTCTCCAGAAGATAAGTTAAAATATTATATGAATGGAAGAATTGAACTTTCATATTTAGAAAATATAAGTGATGAAGAAAAGAAGGCTTTAAGAGAGTTACTTTCTCCAGAAGAACTTATTGAATTGTATAGATTACCAGGTAAAGAAGCTGAATATATGAGGTATTCAGCTTTATATAGAGAATTGATAATTAAAGATGCTGATAGAAAAGAAAAAGAAGAAATTAGTGAAAAAATTATAGAAGCTACTAATGGAGATTTAGAAGATGAGGACTTTATTAAATTTTACGATCAATATTTAATTACGCTTTCTACTCTTGAAAGCTGGACTGGGTCATATCTTGTTACTAGATTAATGAGAGAAGCCAAATTAAGGCCAGCGGATGTTAAGGAAATGTGTAAAGATGGAAATTATGATTCTGTTATAGCTATAATGAAAGATCCTCTTATTTCTAGAAATAATAAGTTAGCAATTTATCGTACAACATTTACTGCTGATAAACATTTATCTTTGACTGAAGAGCAGAGAGAACTTAAGGAATTAGCTAAGGAGGAAGCTTTAAAAGCGTTAAACTTAAGAGAAAGCAGATTTTCTAATGATACTGCAAGAAAATCTGGAACGACAAGAACTGGTGAAGGTTCTAATAAAAAAAGAAATGAATATGTTTCAGAGCCACTTAATAGATGGGAATTAATAGAATTATTAGATAAAGATTATTCTTATGAGATGCTTAGTTCAGGTATGATGATTTTTAAACTTCCTAATGTTCAGGGAGGATTGATTATTTTAGAAAAAATGTATAAAAATAGCAGACCAGATTATGCTAGAGCAACTAAAGTTATAAAAATGACAATAGAAGATTTTGAAAAAATAAAAGCTGATTTAATTATTGATGGAGATATTCCTTCTTCAGCAGTTGATTCACATCCTGCTTTGAACAAAAAATGTGATAGTATATGGCATACGCAGGCTTGGGGACAAAGAATTGCTGAACTTGCAGGATATAGAACAGATCCGAGAAGATCAAAAGAAAATATTGAAAGTATCGAAGATGAAATTGATACTATTAAAAGATCAAGGAGATTAAGAGAATAATGGAAGTATTAGTTAAAAGAAAAGATTTTAAAGTTTCAACAGATGTTTTTCACAAAATATGTAGAGAGTTTAAATCAGAATTGAAAGATGCTAAAAAAGATATTGAAAAATTAAATGAAATTGATTATCAGTATAATAATAAGATAGTTTACTTAGACAAGTTACTTGAAACAATTGATGGTTATATGGAAAAAGAAACTGTAGAACAAGAAACAAAAAACTTAATGGTTGCATATTATGGTAATCCTGTAGTTACAATAGAACTTTGTTTGATGGCTCTTATGAAAGGACAGATGATTAATTTAGTAATTGATGATATGTGTTTAGGTGTTAATAAATTAATTGTTGAACTTTATAAAGAGCTATTGAAAGAATATAAAATTTTTGATGTTGTTTCATTTAGTAATTATGAGTCTAAAGAAGTGATTGAAGAAAATAAAAACTATTTTGACAAAATGTTTTTCTTAGGAGATAAGAATTTATATAATATTTGTAAGCATATTTCTGGCACAACTAGTATTGAATATATTCCTTATAATATTATTGATATTTATTGTGAAGATGAAGATTTTTATGATTTGGCTAGAGAGATTTTTAATTATTGCTTTGAAAATAGTGTAGAATCAGAAATTTATGAGGATATGAGTTTTGATGAGGTAGTTGATATTTTTAATAACTATGGAGAAAATTATTGTAGTATTATCTTAACTAAAAATAAAGAGTTAGCAGAAAGATTTAAAAAAGAAGTGAATTCTAAATTTGTATATGCTAATGAAAATCCTTTTAAAGATGAAAATTTAAGAATACCTGAATTTTTTTAAATAAAATATAAAATATTTTATGCGTAAAGTATTGATTGATTAGGTTGCTTGACAAATTTAAACAATCCATATAAAATAGATATGGTTAAAATTAAAAATATAAAATTTATTTATAGCATAAAATTTATATATTTAATGAACATTGAAAATTTAATAAGAAAAGAGGTTGATTATGAATGAGTGAAGTACTTATTGTTATAATTACTCTTTTAATCTCAGCGGCAATATTCATACCTGTAGGAATTACAATTAGAAAAAGAATTGCTGAATCTAAAATTAAAAGTGCTGAAAATGAAGCTAAAAGATTACTTGAAAATGTAAAAATAGAAGCAGAAAATACTAAAAGGGAAGAAATTTTTAAAGCTAAGGAAGAAATGTTGAAACTTAGAAATGATTTAGATCAGGAGATTAAAGAGAGGAGAGCAGAAGTAGGACAACAAGAAAAGAGATTAATCCAAAAGGAAGAAAATTTGGATAAAAGAGTTCAGTCTTTAGAAGATAAGGAAAAAGATTTGAATAAAAAGCTTGAAGAAAGCGAAAAAATTAGACAAGAATTAGAAAGCAAAAAAGAAGAAGAACTTGCGGAATTACAACGTATTTCAGGATTGACTGTTGATGAAGCTAAGAAAATTTTATTAGATTCTTTAGAAAGTGAAATAGTTCCAGAAAAAGCTCAAATGATTAAAGATTTTGAAAATAAATATAAAGAAGAATCTAGTAAGATAGCTAAAGAAGTGGTTGCTTATTCTATTCAAAAGTGTGCAGCAGATCATACTTCTGAAACTACTGTATCTGTTGTTTCATTACCAAATGATGAGATGAAAGGTAGAATAATTGGTAGAGAAGGAAGAAATATCAAAACTCTTGAAACATTAACGGGTATTGATTTAATAATAGATGATACACCTGAGGCTGTTATTATTTCAGGGTTTGATCCTTTAAGAAGAGAAGTTGCTAGAATTGCTCTTGAAAAATTGTTAGAAGATGGAAGAATTCATCCTGCTAAAATTGAAGAAATGGTTGAAAAAGCTAAAGAAGAAGTGGAATCAATTATTAAAGAAGAAGGAGAAAGAGCTATTTTAGAAACAGGTGTACATGGTTTAAATCCAGATATTGTTAAACTTTTGGGAAAATTGAAATATAGAACAAGTTATGGACAAAATGTTCTTAATCATTCTATAGAAGTATCAAATCTTGCTAGAATTATGGCAGAAGAATTAGGGTTAAATCCTAAGTTAGCTAGAAGAGCAGGTTTGTTACATGATATAGGAAAAGCCTTAGATCACGATATGGAAGGTACACATGTTGAAATTGGTGTTGATATATTAAAACGTTATAAAGAAAATGATGCAGTTATAAACTGTGTTGAAGCTCACCATGGAGATGTTGAACCCAAATCTTTAGAAGCTGTATTAGTACAAGCTGCTGACGCAATTTCTGCATCTAGACCTGGAGCTAGAAGAGAAACAATAGAAGCGTATATTAAGAGGTTACAAGACCTAGAAAGAATAGCTGATTCTTTTGATGGCGTTGATAAATCTTTTGCTATACAGGCTGGTAGAGAAATTAGATTAATGGTTAAACCTGAAAAAATTTCTGATAATGAGATGATTGTTTTAGCTAGAGATGTTGCTAAAAAGGTTGAAAGTGAAATGGAGTATCCAGGACAAATTAAAGTTAATGTAATTCGTGAGACTAGAGCGATTGAATATGCAAAATAAATAAAAAGAGCAAATTATTTGCTCTTTTTTGTTTTTATATGTATAATTTGTTTAATAAAACTAAAGAAAAGGAGAAAAAAATGAAAAGTGATAGTAAAATGATTGTTAATGCTGTTATTATTGTTATGGCTGTTCTTTTAATTGTATTAGCATTTATAGTATATGTATCTTTTACACAAAAGAAGAATGAAAATAATAGTGATAGTACAAACAATGCAACAAATCTAAATGAAACAACAAATGTAATTGATAATGAAGAATCAGAGACTGAATATTCAGATGAAATTGAAGTTGTTCCAACTATGGAGGATGAATTAATTGGAGATACTGTTTGGTGTCCAACTTTTCAGCTTGTTTGGAATGATATGAAAAATGAAGTGGTTAAGCAAGATATTGAATTTATAGCAGATGATGAACCGGAATATTTGGAGAATTTAAATGCTGAGAGTTTTACTGAGAATAATCTTTCAGATGAATATTATTATAAAAAATGGGGAATTAAGTCTAATGATTTAAAAAATGAAATAATTGATGGAATAAAAGAAAAATTTAATGAAACTTCTGATGTTATTGATGAGAAAGAAGATTGGGATGAATGGCAAAATGCTGCTGTTGATGAAGAAAAAAGATATATTTTTTATGCTATGTTAAAGAAAGTATTTAATTTTGAAAATCCTTTTGATGAATTAGAAGATGGATATTTTAATAGTGGGGATGGAACATATTATAATAATGTTAAATATTTTGGAATTAATGATGAAAGTGATGAAAATTTAAAAGATCAAGTTACAATTTTATATTATAGCGATTTTGATAATTTAGCAATTTCAATTAAAACTAAGGAGAATGATGAAGTTATTTTAGCTAAAGGAGTAGAAGGAAAAACTTTTGCTAAAATGTATGAAAATATTCAAAAGTCTTCTGATGAATATACAGGAGAAACTGTAATGGGAGATGATGATATTTTAAGAATTCCTAATTTGCAGTTTAATGTTTTGAAAGATTATGAAGATTTAGAAAACAAGAGTTTTTTCAATGCAGATGGAAATCGATGTTTTATTGCTAAAGCTTTACAGACAGTAAGATTTGAAATGGATAATGAGGGAGGAAAAATAAAAAGTGAGGCTATCATAGAAATGGTCAAGGCAACTTCATTGATAGAAGATGTTGAATTTAAAAATTTGAATTTTGATAGTGATTTTGTTCTTTTTATAAAAGAAGCAGATAAAGATTTACCATATTTTGCTCTTAATGTTTCAGATATTTCAAAATTTCAAGAAGATGTTTCTATTGAAGAATAATTTTAATAAATAATATTTTTTATGAATCAGGATTATAAAAAGTTATAATCTTGATTTTTTTATAAAAATATAGATATTTAATATTTATTTAATAAATGGAAATTAAAATACTATTGTTGACATGTGACATCGTGTCACATATAATTGTTATGCAAATTAAATGGAGGGAAAAATGCCAAAAGCTACTTTTTACAATTTACCTAGAGAAAAACAGAATAAAGTTATTCAAGCGGCTAGAGAAGAGTTTGTTAGAGCTAAAGATGGAGAAATTTTGATTAAAAATATTGTTATTTCTGCTGGAATTCCTAGAGGAAGTTTTTATCAGTATTTTGAAACTAAAGAAGATTTAGTTGATTTTTTGATGGAAAATCATTTTCTAAAAACAAAGAAAGTGTTTTTGCAGAAACTTTTAGAGTTTAATGGGGATATAATTTCAGCGTTTGAGGATATTTTTAAAAATATGATTTCTACTGAGAATAAAGAAAATGTTGATCTAGAGAGAAAAATAATGGAAAATATTAAAAGATTTCAGGAAAGGCATAGTATACATATTTGCCCTTTAAAAGATAAAAAACTTTTTAAAGAAATTTCCATTGATAAAGAAAAATTTAGAATAGAATCGGAAGATGATTTAGAAAGTGTTATTCATATTATTATTAGTATATTTATTAAAAATATTATTGATTTGCAAAATGGCAATTCTGAAGAAAAAGTTTTAGAAAATGTAAAAAGAGATTTAAATTATTTGAGATGTGGTATTTTAAAATAGGAAAGGAAAAGATTACTAATGTTAAAGATTTTGTTAAAACTTAGAAAAGAGTGGAAGTCAGTTATTATAGTAATGGTGTTGCTTGTAGTTCAAGCGATGGCTGAGTTGGCTTTGCCAGATTATACTTCTAAAATTGTAAATATTGGAATCCAACAAGGTGGTATAGATTGTTGTGTTCCAGAAGTTGTTAGACAAGAGACCATGAATAATATTTTACTGGCAACTAATGAAGATGAAATTATTTTAGAAGAGTATAGATTGATTTCTAAAGGTTCTGTTTCTGAAGAAGAATATAAAGAATACTTAGAGAAATATCCTGATTTAGAGAATGAAAATTTATATGTTTTAAAAGATAAAATTTCAAAAGATAATAAAGAAAAATTAGAAGAGGTAATTGCTAAACCTTTAGTTATGATTTATTTTGTTGAAAATGATGAGCAATCTGAAGAAATGAGAAAATATGTTTTGAGTCAATTATCTGATGAAGTTGCTGTTAATTCACAAGATAAAAGTTTAATTGAAATTATTAAGATGTTGCCAGAAGAGCAGAGGGAAGGAATGATTTCTCAATTTGGAAAACAACTTGATGAAAAACTTGGAGGAATGATTGACCAATCTGCTATTACTGTTGTTAAAGCAGAATACAAAGCAATAGGTTTGGATTTAGATGAAATACAAACAAATTATATTTGGAAATCTGGATTTCAGATGTTAGGTGTTGCTTTACTTATAATGGTGACTGGTGTTGTAATAATGTTTTTCTCATCAGGAATGGCATGTAAGCTGGCTAAATGTTTAAGAGAAGAAGTTTTCGAAAAGGTACTAAAGTATTCTAATAAAGAGTTCAGAGATTTTTCTACTGCATCACTTATTACTAGAAGTACTAATGATATTCAACAGATTCAAGGCATGATTCAGATGCTTTTTAGAACTATAATATATGCTCCAATTATGGGAATTGGTGGACTTATACGAGTTATAACCAAAAGTAGTACTTCTATGATTTGGATTATTGGTTGTGCTATTTTAGCGGTTTTAACGATTGTGTTGATATTGTTTATTGTAGCAATGCCTAAATTTAAAAAACTTCAAATTTTAATTGATAAAATTAATTTAGTAGCTCGAGAGATTTTAACAGGTCTTCCTGTAATTAGGGCTTTCCATAAAGAAAAAACTGAAGAAGAGCGCTTTGATAGAGCTAATGTTGATTTAACAAAGGTAAATATATTTGTAAATAGAGTAATGTCTTTTATGATGCCACTTCTTATGTTTTTAATGAGTTTTGTTTCATTAATGATTGTATGGTTTGGTAGTTATAATATTGATTCTGGAATAATGCAAGTTGGAGACATGATGGCGATTATTCAATATACAATGCAGATTGTTATGGCGTTTTTAATGGTTTCGATGATTTCTATTATGCTTCCGAGAGCTGCGGTATCTGCGAATAGAATAAATGAGATTTTGGATAAAGACTTAAGTATTAAAGATAAAGAGAAAACTAAAAAATTAGAAAGCTCTAAAAAGGGATTAGTAGAATTTAAGAATGTTTCATTTAGATATCCTGATGCTGATGTGGAAATTCTGACAGATATTAATTTTACCGCAGAACCAGGTAAAACTACAGCAATAATAGGAAGTACGGGTAGCGGAAAGTCTACAATAATTAATTTGATTCCAAGATTTTATGATGTAACTGCTGGTTCTCTTTGTGTAGATGGAGTAAATGTTAAAGATGTTTCTCAAAAAGATTTAAGAGATGTTATTGGATTTGTTCCGCAAAAAGGAGTATTATTTTCTGGAACTATTGAGTCTAATATAAAATTTTCTAATCCAAATATGAGTGATGAAAAAATGAAAGAAGCTGCCAGAATAGCTCAGGCTACTGAGTTTATTGAATCAAAACCAGATAACTATCAAACACCGATTGCACAGGGTGGTACTAATGTGTCAGGTGGACAAAAGCAAAGATTATCAATTGCTAGAGCTATTGCTGCAGACCCAGAAATTTATATTTTTGACGATAGTTTTTCAGCTTTAGATTATAAGACGGATTGTGTATTAAGGGAGGAATTAGCTAAAGTAACAAAAGATAAAACTGTTATTATTGTTGCTCAAAGAATTAATACTGTGCTTAATGCAGATCAAATTATAACTTTAGAAGATGGAAAAATTGTTGGTAAAGGAACTCATGAGGAATTAATGAAAAATTGTGAAACATATAGACAAATTGCTTTATCACAATTATCAGAAGAAGAATTAAATAGAAAGTAGAAAGGAAGTGAGAACAAATAATGAACGAAAGAACTAGTAAGAAAATGCCTAAAGGTCCAGGGGGGCCAGGAGGAAAAATGGGAGCTGGTGAGAAGGCTAAAGATGCTAAAGGTACTTTAGCTAAACTTTTTAAAATGTATTTAAAACAGTATAAGTGGAAGTTAATTATTGTTTTCATTTTCGCTGTTGCAAGTACTATATTTACAATTGTTGGACCTAAAATTTTAGGTAAGGCTACTACTGAAATTTATAATGGTATTGTAAAAAAGATTTCTGGAATAGGTGGTATTGATTTTAATTATATTTTACATATTATTCTTATATTAGTTGGATTATATGTTATAAGTGCTTTATGTTCGCTTGTACAAGGTCTAATTATGACGGATATTTCACAAAAATTAACATATAAGATGAGAGATGATTTATCAAAGAAAATACATAAATTACCAATGAATTTTTTTGATAAGAAGAATAAAGGTGAAGTATTATCAATTCTTACAAATGATATCGATACATTTGGACAAAGTTTTAATCAAAGTATAACAGAGATAATTACTGCTATATGTACTATTATCGGAATTTTAGTTATGATGTTTTCAATTAATGTTACAATGACCTTTATATCTTTACTTATATTACCAATTTCAGCATTTTTACTAAAGAAAATTGTTGGAAAATCTCAAAAATATTTTAAAGCTCAACAGGATATTTTAGGAAATGTTAATGGGCAAGTTGAAGAAGTTTATGGGGGACAGTTAATAGTTAAAGCTTTTAACAAAGAAGATGATGTTTTAGAAGAATTTAAAAAGAATAATGAAAAATTATTTAGTGCTGGTTGGAAATCTCAATTTATGGGTGGATTTATGCATCCTGTTATGAATTTTATTAGTAACTTAGGTTATGTAGCAGTTGCTATAGTTGGTGGATATTTTACTATTCAAGGTAAAATTCAAGTAGGAGATATTCAATCATTTATTCAATATAATAAGCAATTTACGCAACCTATTGGCCAGGTGGCTCAAGTAATGACACAAATTCAAACTATGATTGCTGCTGTTGAAAGAGTTTTAGATTTTCTAGAAGAGAAAGAAGAGAAAGATTCTGAGAAGAATCCAGTTGATGTAAAAACGTTAAAAGGAAATATTGAATTTAATCATGTTAAATTTGGATATAATCCGGATAAAATTGTTATTAAAGATTTTAATGCTAAGGTTAAGGATGGACAGAAAATTGCAATTGTTGGGCCAACAGGAGCTGGTAAAACTACTCTAGTTAAACTTTTAATGAGGTTTTATGATTTAAATAGTGGAAATATAACTATAGATGGATATGATATTAAAGACTTTAAAAAAGGTGATTTGAGACAGCACTTTGGAATGGTGCTTCAAGATACTTGGTTATTTGGTGGCACTATTAAGGATAATATTAAATATAGTAGACCAGATGCTACTGATGATGAAGTAATAGAAGCAGCTAAGGCAGCGAATATTCATCACTTTATAAAGACGTTACCAGGTGGGTATGATAATCTTCTAAATGAAGAAACAAATAATATTTCAGCTGGACAAAAGCAATTATTAACTATTGCCCGTGTTATCTTAGCTGATCCAGAAATATTAATTTTAGATGAGGCTACGAGTTCAATAGATACTAGAACTGAAATTCAAATTCAAGCTGCAATGGATAATTTAATGAAAGGAAGAACAAGCTTTATAATTGCACATAGGCTATCTACAATAAAAAATGCAGATATGATTTTAGTTATAAATGATGGCGATATTGTTGAACAAGGAAAACACGAAGAACTTTTAGCAAAAGGTGGTTTTTATGCTACACTTTATAATTCACAATTTGATGAGGAAGAAGAGTAATTAATTTATACATCTTATTTAGTATGTACAATATGCAATGTTGTATTAACTCTATATAAGGTGTATTTTTATCTATTGTTCATGTTTTATTTTAATGATATAATTTTTAAGTAGAAATATCTATGATTAAAAATATTGTTTAAAAATGGAACTAAGAAGGGATAGAAAAGATGAAAAAGATTTTATATAAAAGTTTTGTTTTAATAATTTTATTTTTAAACTTATTTTGTTTTAATTCTTTTGCTGCTGGAGATGTGCTAGACGAGAGAATAACAGATTTTAATTTAGAAGTAAAAATTAATGAGGATAATACGGCGGATATAATTGAGACATTTTCAATTAATATGACTGAGCGATTACAAGGTTATCCTATAAATAGAAGTTTTCCTGTTGAATATGGCGGAAAAAAGATTGATTTAGAAATTATAGAAGTTTTTGATGGTGATAATTTAATTTCCAATTCAACTTTTAGAAAAGACCGTGATATTGTTTTGAAACTAGTTCAGAGTAATGAAAAGCTAGATATCGGTTTGCATAAATTTACTATTAAGTATAAAGTTTCTGATATTGTACAATTTGAAAAAAATAATGATAGAATAAACTTGAACTTATTTGGGGATTTGAGAATACTTCCAATAGATAAATATACTGTTTCTATTATTTTTCCGAGTGGAGTTAATTTATTAAACGAAGATATAAAAGTTTACTCTTTGATTAATGAATTTCAAAGCGAAAATAATAGTGAAAGAAAAAGAATTACAGAGAACAATATTATTGAAATTTCTGATGAAAAAATAATTTATCCTGGAGAAGAAATTATAGTAGATATTTCTTTTGATAAAGAAAATATTTCAGAGAAGTCTTTGGGAAGTAAAGTTCAGAAATTTGTTACTGATAATTTAGTGTCATTTTTTATTTTGATAGTTGGTATTATTTTATTTATTTGGGAATTATATGAAATTCAAAAGAAAAAAATAGATAATAGTAAAGAGGATAAAGGAACAATTAAAATTTTGATTGCATTAATGGTTTTAATTTTTGCTTTGATGATTGCTCTTATGACTGGAATGAGCTTAAATTATAAAATTATATCAAATTATGTTTTAAATGTTTTAATTAAATTTGGAGAAATAGTGATTTTTGATGGATTAATAATATTTACTTTATATTTTATTCTTAGATATGAAGTGTATAGAAGAGGGATATTAAATAAAATTTTAGGGATATTTGTTATGATTCCTCTTTTTGGAATTGGCGTAATATATTTTATGAATTTTCTTCCTGATATGTTTTATAATTTGTTTGCTTATTTAGTATTATTTTTAATTCTTATATTTAATGTGTTTTTTATTATAAAAATAAAAGATATACAATTTTTTTCGGTGGAGGAGATAGTAGATACTGATATTGAAAATGATGAAGAAAAAGATGAAGAGAAATAAGAAATAATGATAAAAAAAGAAAAATATACAGCTTTATTGCTGTATATTTTTTATACCTAAGTCTTCAGATATTCTAAGTAAATATCCATCAGGATCTTGTACTAGAAATTCTTTTGAACCTAATAGTTGATCTCCTTGACGATACCAGTTTTCTTCTATGTCAAATGCTATTTGATAATTGTGAGATGTTAGTGATTTGTAAATTAATTCTAAATTTGTTACATCTAGTTGAAAGTTTATTCCATTTCCAAATGGGTAGGTTAGTTTACCAATATCCCATTTATTGTTTTTGCTAATTTCTTGTAACATGAATTGTACTTTTCCTAGTGATATAAATGCAAATTTGTTTTCTTTTCGTTCATAATTTATTTTAAATCCTAAAGTCTGATAAAATTTTAAACTTTTTTCTAAGTTACTGACTGAAAGTTCAGGTAATGTTGCGTTAAATTCTAAATAGTTTTTGGGTCTAATTATTATATGATGAAAATATTGTTCTTGAAATTCTAATAAAGCTTCTATTTGTTCATTGGTATAGTTTTTTCCTTCTGGAACAATAATAAGCTTGTCATCATCATCATTGTTTCTATGTATTATTGCTATACATTTTCCAGTAAATGTTTCTACTGGATTAAAAACTCCTAAGATATAACAGTCTAATGGTTCACCATCTCCGCTTGTTGTATTAGGAATATATCCATAGTTTAACGGATATATGGAAGAGCTATATTTTGGATGGCTTGATCCGAATTTGCCTATCAATTTGTACGGTTAAAATTTTATTTAAATATGTAGATGTTTTTTCCATAAAATAATCTCCTTAAAAATTTGTTAAAAATATTATAAGAATATTTTTTTAATATTGCAATTGCAATATTAATATTTTATATATATAATATCAATAAATTTGGCAAGAAAGGAAGAAAAAAATGAATAATAGCCCTATTGGCGTATTTGATTCGGGATTAGGCGGGTTAAATGTTTTAAAAGAATTGATAGTAGAATTGCCTAATGAAAAATATATATATTTGGGTGATACAAAAAGATTTCCTTATGGTCAAAAGTCTACAGAATCAATAATTGAAATTGTAAAAGAAAATATTGAATTTTTAATTCAAAAAGGTGTTAAAATAGTTGTTATTGCTTGTGGAACGGCAACAAGTCAGGCTTTAGATGTTGTAAAGAATTTGTATGATATTCCGATTATAGGAATAATTGAACCAACAGTTCTGAACTTGAGGGAAAGAATAGAAGAAAGTAATAATATGATAGGAGTTATAGCTACTAAGGGAACTATTAGAAGTTGTGCTTGGGAAAAGAAAATTTCTGAGTATATGCCTAATGCAGAAATTATTAGTGAAGCGGCTCCATTACTTGCTACTATGGCAGAAGAGGGATGGACTAATAATAAGGTAGCAGAATATACAGTAAAAGAATATATGAAAATTTTCAAAAATGTTGACAAACTTATTTTAGGATGTACACATTATCCATTGTTTAAAGAATTAATGCAAAAAGAGTTGCCTCATAAAACTGAAATTGTAGATACAGGTGTTGAACTTGCAAAATACTTAAAAAAGAAAATCTCGGGATATGATTTAGAGACTTCTAATACAGAGATTGGTGGATATGAAATTTATTTAACGGATGTTAATGAAGAATTTGCTAATAGTGCAACTGGTATTTTATCAGATTATATTGATATTAGCCAAATTAATAAAGTTGAATTATAAGGAGAGAAAAATGTTTGGTACAATTTTGGTTGTTATATTATTAATTATTTTGGTAATATTTATTGTAATAATGTTTAATAAAATTGTAAAAAGCGGAAATGAAAATATCGTTGCTTTAAAAACATTAGATGTAGTTTTGAAAAAGAGATTAGACTTGATTCCAAATTTACAAGAAATAGTTAAAAGTTATACCGAACCAGAAAAAGTTACTTTAGATAGTATTGATGAAATGAAAAATGCTTTATTAGTTAAAATGACAGTCAGTGACAGACAAAAATTAGAAGATAAATTTTCAGCACTTTTTAAAGATGTTTTTGATTCTGTTTCAAAATATCCTGCAATACAGAGTTCAGGCAATTTTGGTGTTCTAAAGAGCAAATTAACTGAAATAGAAAAAGAAATAGAGACAGTTAGAAGGGCTTATAATGATACTACAAGAAATTATAACGCTTTGATAAAAAAAGCTCCATACAATGTTTTGGCAGCAATACTTGGATATTCTAAAAGAAGTTTCTTTGATGTTGATTTATTGACAAAAGAAGAAGTGACGATAGATTTCGTTGATAGAAGGCAAGAAGAAAGATAAAAATGATAGTACACTAATTTTAGGTAATACTAATATTAGTGTACTATTTATTTAAAATAAAATAATTAGCAATCTCGTATTGACTTTGCTAAAATACAGTTGTATAATTCTTTTATGAAAATAATAATGTGAAAAGTAGGTGAAATATTATGGATATACAAAAATTAACTCAAAAATCTTTAGAGGTTATAAAGAAAGCACAATCAATTGCTATTGAACATGAAAATCAACAAGTTGAACAACTTCATTTATTAGATGCTCTTTTGAAAGTTGAGGATAGTTTAATTCTTCAAATATTAAAAAGAATGAATGTTAATGAAAATTTTGTAAGTGCTGTTGATGACGAGGTTGCAAGATTACCTCAAGTAAAAGGAGACAGACAAGTAAATTCTATTTATATTACTCAGGATACTGATAGTGTATTAACAGAATCTGAAAAAGTGGCTAGTAAGATGAAAGATGAATATGTTTCTGTTGAACATTTAATGCTTGCATTATTTAATAAGGCAAATGATAAAATTAATGAATTATTTAAGTTATTTAATGTGAAAAAAAGTGAATTTTTGAAGGTGTTGCAAGAGGTTCGCGGAACGACACGTGTTACTTCTGATAATCCGGAAGAAACTTATGATGTTTTAAAAAAATATGGAACAGATTTAGTTGAGCTTGCAAGAAATAATAAAATTGATCCTGTTATTGGAAGAGATGATGAAATAAGAAATGTTATAAGAATTTTATCTCGTAAAACAAAAAATAACCCTTGTTTGATTGGTGAACCTGGTGTTGAAAAAACAGCAATTGCTGAAGGATTGGCTTTAAGAATTGTTAGAGGAGATGTTCCTGAAGGTTTGAGAAATTGTACTATTTTTTCTCTAGATATGGGAGCTTTAGTTGCTGGTGCAAAATATATAGGTGAATTTGAAGAAAGATTAAAAGCTGTTCTTCAAGAGATTAAAAAAAGTGAAGGAAGAATAATTTTATTTATTGATGAAATTCATACTATTGTTGGTGCTGGTCAAACTACTGGTGCTATGGATGCTGGAAATTTATTAAAACCAATGCTTGCTAGAGGAGAACTTCATTGTATTGGAGCTACTACATTAGATGAATACAGAAAATATATTGAAAAAGACTCTGCTTTAGAAAGAAGATTTCAGCATGTATTGGTAGATGAGCCAACAGTTGAAGATACTATTTCTATTTTAAGAGGACTTAAAGAAAGATATGAAGTTTATCATGGTGTAGAGATTACTGATAGTGCAATAATTACTGCAGCTACTCTTTCTAACAGATATATATCAGATAGGTTTTTACCAGATAAGGCAATAGATTTAATTGATGAGGCTTGCTCTATGATAAAGACTGAAATGGAGTCTATGCCTGCTGAGCTTGATGAAATTTCTCATAAAATTACTCAACTTCAAATAGAAGAAACAGCGCTAAAAAAAGAAAAGGATGAACCTTCTTTGGAAAGACTTGCAATAATCCAAAGAGATATTGCTAATATGCAAACTACTTTTGATGAAATGAAAACAAAATGGCAGAATGAGAAAGATGCTATATATAAAGCTCAAAAATTGCGTGAGGAGCTTGAACAATTAAATGCAGAAATTGAACTTGCTGAAAGAAATTATGATTTGAATAAAGCTGCAGAACTTAAATATGGAAAACTTCCTCAAATTCAAGAACAATTAAAAGTTCAAGAAGAACTTGAAGCAAAATCTAGAGAATCAAGTTTGCTTAGAACTAAGGTAACTGATGAAGAAATTACAAAAATTATTGCTAAATGGACGGGAATACCTGTTTCTAAGCTTGTTGAAAGTGAAAGGGATAAAATATTAAATTTAAGTGATATTCTTCATAAGAAGATTATTGGTCAGGATGATGCAGTTACAAGAGTTACAGATGCAATTATTCGTTCAAGGGCTGGAATACAAGATCCTAATAGACCAATTGGTTCATTTATGTTTCTAGGACCTACAGGTGTTGGAAAAACAGGACTTGCTAAGGCATTGGCAGAGGCTTTGTTTGATGATGAGCACAATATAATTAGAATTGATATGTCTGAATATATGGAAAAATATTCGGTTTCTAAGTTAATTGGTGCAGCTCCAGGTTATGTAGGATATGAGGAAGGCGGACAATTGACAGAAGCTGTTAGAAGAAAACCATATAGTGTTGTGTTATTTGATGAAATAGAAAAGGCTCATCCTGACATATTTAATGCTTTGCTTCAAGTTCTTGATGATGGTAGAATTACTGATTCACAAGGTAGAGTAATTGACTTTAAAAATACTATTATTATTTTAACTTCTAATTTGGGTTCTGATATTATTTTAAATGGCATTGATAAAGAGGGAAATATTAGTAAAGAAGCAGAAGAAAAAGTCGATGATTTATTGAAACATACATTTAGACCCGAGTTTTTGAATCGTCTAAATGAAATTATATTGTACAAACCTTTAAAGAAAGATGAAATTGAAAAGATTTTGGATATTGAAATTTTAGAATTGAACAAGAGATTAGATGATAGAAAAATAAAAATTGTGCTTGATGAAAATGCTAAAAATTATTTAATAGATAATGGTTATGATGCAGTTTATGGTGCAAGACCTTTAAAGAGATTTGTGCAGAAAAAACTTGAAACTTTAGTTGCTAGAAAAATTTTGGAACAGATAATTGTTCCTAATTCAGAAGTTTTAATAGGATATGATGGAAATCAGTTGACTATTAATTAAATTATATATATAATTTAGAAAAAAGTTGAGGAGGAGAAAAAAATGAAAGAAAAATTAATGGCGCACAAAAATCTTATTATTGGTTTGATTTTTGTAATTGTTGTAGCACTTGTAATAGTAGTAGTTGCTAATGTTGCTAAACCATCTTATAAGAAACAAATTAAACAATTTGCAGAAGCTTGTCAAAGCGAAGAAAAAATGGAGAAATATGTAAAGAAATATGTTAATTTAAGAGCATATTATGCTATGAATGAAGCAGAGGAACCTGAAGATTTCGAGAAAGAATACAAAAATGCTAAAAAGAAAGATTATACTGACAGTGAGTTTATAGACGAAGTTGTTGAAGCGTTTAGTGAATATGTAATAGGGGATGAAGAAATTAAAATTTCTGATATACAGAAATTAGAGAATGTAACTGATGATGACGGTTTACTAGGTGAAACTCTTGCTGATATAAAAGGAATGAAAGTAGCAAAATGTACAATGAAATCAGAAGAACAAGAAGTAGATTGTTATGCATATTTTTATAAAGGAAAAATATTATTTATCATGCCAGACCTTACAGGTTTATTAAATTATTAGAATAATGAAAATAGTAAAATATTAAAATTGTTTTATTTTAAAGATAAAAAGACGTATATAAGATTTTCTTATATACGTCTTTTTGTATTTAGAAAAGCTTAGGAAAGATGAAAATATATTGATTTTATATTTTTACTAGGCAATTAAATATTATTTTTTCTAAATCAGTTGTATCATATACAGATTTTACACTAGCATCAAATATTTCTTTAGCAGTTGACTTTCTTAAATCAAGTATATATCCATTTTTGTAAGCTAATTCTCTTATAAACTCTCGAATGGTTCGTCCATTTCCTTCTCGAAAAGGATGAAGTACGTTTAATTCTGATAAATAGTAAGCTAATCTAATTGATAATTTTTCTTTGTCGTAATTTTCCAAATAATTTTCATTTTTTAATTCTAATAGTAATTTATCTAATTCACTTTCGATGAATTCCCAACTGGCAAAAGTAAATTCTCCTTTTGAAATATTTTCTGTTCTAAATTTTCCTGCAAATGGATATAAATCGCAAAATAAAAATTTATGAATTTCAATAAAATGTTTTTTGTCGAAAGTGTGTATTTTTGTATTTTGCCTTAGAATATAGGATTTGGCTAATACAATTTGTTTTTCTAGTTTAAATAATTTATTGCTATCATGGAGATCTAATTTGTTAATTAAGATATTTGTTCCAGGATAGCAATAAATTGAGTTATTTGTTTCATAAAAATTTTCCATCTTAAACTCCTTTTAGAGTGTTATTTGTGATAATGTTTATCATTTCACTCTCAGAGATTTCATCATTTGAATATCTTTTTAATATTTCAAAATCTTCATCACTTATATTCATGTTTTCAATGGCAAAATCTTGTTTAAGATTGGCAATATCGAAGTTGAATTTTTCGTCTTTTGACATGTTAAACATTTGATTTCTCCTTTATTTTTAAAATCAGAAAGCTTTAAAATATTAAAACTCACTACATTTATATTATAACATAAATTGAGGGAAAATACTAGTTTTTTAGCTATTTTTCTTGATATTATTATAAAAAAATGAATTAAAAATTATTTGGCAAATTAAAAAATCTATTTACTTTTTTGAGGGAAATAAATATAATATTAAAAAATGATTATATGGAGGATTTAATGAAAGAATTATTCAAAAATAAAAAGACTTTAATTCCTATTTTGATTGGAATTGCGATTGTTGTTATTGCAATTATTGCATTTGTAATTATAGCGATTACTAATAATAGTTCATCTTCAAGAGTTTCAGAAATTTCTCTGGGTAATACTCAACCAACATCTAATGCTTTGGGAAATACTTATGGAATTGAGAATAAAGTAGATAATGAGACTAATAATGAGGTAAAAAATGAAATAGATATAGATAAAGATTTCGGGATAGAAGATTTTTATCAAGATGCAGCTAAAAAATTTATTGCAGGTTGGCAAGATGAAGATGAAATGCAGGAATTTATAGATGATTATTTTGATGCACATGCATTTGTAGCTTATGATAATATTAATGGCGATGAAACTAGGTTTTTAGAAGAATATAATTCTATTTCTGATGATGATGAAGCTATAAGTGAGGTTACAGATATTTTATTATCTTTACCTTCTGCAATTGATCAAATTGCTGAATTGGCTGGTGAATTTTCTTCAATGGTAGAAAATTCAACTGATGAGAATATGGAAGATTTGGAAGATGAAGATTTTAATATTGTATTAAAAGATATTGATACTCCTGAAATGTCAGAAAAAGATGAAAATATTACTAAAATTACTTTAACTGTTGAGTTTATGGGTGATGAAGAAGAAATAATTATGGTATTTTATGGAGAAGTTGCTATCTATATGATGGATACAGATGGAAATTCAATTTTAGATGCTTATTCTCAAGAAGAATAATTGGGTAATTATATTAAAATAATTATATAAAAATAAAAGGGGAAAAGGAGAAGAAAAAATGAGTGAACAAGTTAAAGAAAAAATTCTTGGGGTTTTTGGATTCTTGAAACAAAATAAGAAGATAGTTAAAATTGCAATTGTAGTTGTTATTGCTATTATAGTTCTTGTAATTTTAGCTAATGTAGTATTTAGTGCCAAACCAAAAAAATATGAAGATAAAATAAAAGATTTGGCAAAAGCGTTATCTTCTGAAAGTAAGATGAAAGATTTAATTGAGGATAAGGTAATAGACCTTAGAGGAGCAGCTGCTTGGCTAGAGGCTGATCAAGATGCAGATGATATGAATAAAGAGTATAAAAACATGAAAAAAGATGCGGACGAAGTTGAGGAAATGGAAGAAGCTTTAGTAAAATGGGCAGAGAACAATGAGTCTTCAAAAATTTCATATACAATAAAAAGCATAAAAGAACCTAAAAAAAGTGAAAAAAATAGTAAAATTTATACTGTAAGTGCCACTTTAGTTCCAGAGTATTCTAGTTCATATGCAAGTGATTCAGAATATTCTATAAAAATTACTTTTTATAAAGGAAAAATAGTTGATGTTATGTATAAAGATTCAAAAGCAAGTTTATTTGAATCAGCTACTAAAATAAAATAAGATTACTAATAATGTATGATAAAATATAAAAAAGCGTTTTAGATGAATTGATAAGAGTAAGTTTATTTAAAATGCTTTTCTTTTGCTTAAATAATGCTATAATGAATTATATTATTTTTTTAGGAGAGTTTTATGAGAATTATTGATAGTTTTACTGATGAAGAAAAAGAAAAATTAGAAAATATTGGTGTTGAGCTTAGAGATAGAGAGTATGAAATATCTGAACTTAGAGATATTATGGATATAATAATGGATGCAGTTATGAATAATTTGGATGAAGATGGCGAATTTACTGAACTTGCTGAAGAGTATAATTGGATTCATGATAAAATGCTTCAAATCGAAGATGATGCTATGTATGAATCTGAGAATGTAATTATTAGAGTATATTTTAATGATGAACAAATTGCTTTGCTTGAAGAAAATGATATCGATTTAGACAGGGAATATACGCTATCTGATTTGGAGAAACTTGAAGATTTAGTTTATAATATAATGATGTCTAATTTGGATGAAAATGGTGAATTTACTGAACTTGCTGAAAAATATGAAAAGATTATTGATGTAATTGTAAAAATTGAAAATGAGATGTGATAGGTAATGGAACAATTAGAAGAAAAATGGATTATGCTAGATGGAATTTTAATATATTTTTATATTAAAAGAAAGAAAATAAAAAATGTGTATATGAGATTTTTAAGTAATGGAAAATTAGTAATTACTGTTCCAAGAAACTATAAACTTGAATTGATAGAAAATTTTATTAAAGAGAAAAAAAGATGGATTTTTAAGCAAATTAAGTTACAGAATGAGGTGAATGCTTTTAAAGAGCAAGATGCTTTTTATGATGGTGACAATTTATATTTTTTAGGGAAAAAATATAGATTAAGGTTACTAGCAGGAAATATTAATAGAGTAAATTTTTATGATGATTGTATGGAGCTTAATATTAAAGAAAAATTTATTTCAAATACTGGATATATAAAAAGATTTTATGAAGAATGGTTAAGAAAAGAGTGTTTGAAGATTTGCTTAAAATATATAGAAAACTACTGTGATAAAATGAAAAAGTATAAGATTCCTTTTCCAGAAGTAATAGTAAAGAGATTTAAGTCAAGATGGGGATGTTGTATTCCTAAAAAATGCAGAGTGGAGTTTGCAATGAATTTAGTGAAAGCTCCAAAGGAATGTATTGAATATGTTGTTGTTCATGAATTGAGCCATTTTAAATTTATTCATCATGATGTGAATTTTTATAATTTTGTAAGCTTATTTATTCCTGATTGGAAAAATAGAAGAGATATTTTGAATAAGTATTATGGAAGAATTATAACTTAAAATAATTTTGTCTAATAATTTACAAAATTGTATTATTTGATATAATAATAGTAGTTTTTATAAGGAGGTAATGCTTTATGAAATGTCCAAAATGTGATAAAGAGATACCTGATGGAGCAAGATTTTGTACAAAATGTGGAGCAAATATAGAAGAGGCTAAAATCGAGGTAGAAAGAAAATTAAGAGAAGCAGAAGAAAATAAGAAAAAAATTGAAGAAGAACAAAAGTTAAAAGAAACAGAAGAAGCTAAGAAAAAGGTAAAACAAGAGGAAGAAATAAAGGGAGTAGAAGAAAAAACTAAATCGGAAAAAACTAAAAGTGCTAAAAAAGATATAAAGGCTAAAGAATCAAAAAACAAGAATGAGATAAAAAAGAAAAAATCAGAACCTGAAAATGTTGACAAAAAAAACGAAAAAATTAATGAAAAAAGTTCCGAAGTATCTAAAGAAGAAACAAATCAGGCAAAAGAGGAAAAATCTAAAACTAAAAAGAAGAAAAAGCATATTTTCTTAAAATTAATTATTGTTTTAATTATTATTGCTCTTATATTGTTTACTGGTTCATATGGATTATACAGAATTGATTTACTTCCAGATTCAGTAAAGGATATTTTTCTACCAGCTTATGAATTAGTAGATGAGTGGTTAGGTATTGGAGAAAAAGATAAACAAAATGATGAAAGTGTTAATGAAACGAATTCTATAGGAAATAAAACTGCTCAAGAAGAGGACGAAATAAAATTAGTTGATGAAGATAAAGAATTAGTATACGATTATTATAATAAAAAAATTGCTGGCAATGAATATAAAATACCTGCTATTAATTTAGACTATTCTAACATAGAAAGTATTAATAAAGAAATTGCCAATTTGGTAGAGAAAGATTTGAAAGCAATTGAGAACGTAGCTACATTACCAGAAGGCTCTATTTCAAGAACAGATTATAGATGGTATCAGAATAAAAATGTTTTATCTGTAGTATTTTTTATTGAAGGATATCATGTAGATGATTATTATGTTTATAATATAGATATTTATACTGGAGAAGAGATAACTAATAAAGAATTGTTAGATATTGAAAAAATAGATGAAGATGAATTCCCAACAATGTGTTCAGAAGCTGTTGAAGATTATTATGATACATATCTATATTCTAAAGATATTGCTGAAAGCGCGGGAGCTGTGTACAGTGAGGCAAAGCGAGAGAGTATAGATGAAAATAATTTTAAAGTTTCAAAAACAGATATGTTTATAGGAGGAGATGGAAAAGTTTATATTGTGGCTGAGGTAACTACTATTGCTGGTGCGGGGTATAATAATTTTATAATTAATATAGAAAATTTAAAGAAAAATAGTAAAAATATTTTTAAGGAAACAACGAATTCTACATCAAATTCAGTATCAAATACAGTTACAAATACAACAAACACAACAAATACAACAAATATGGTAAATGAAACAAATTTAACAAGATAAATATAATTGTGATATGTAAAATAAATAAACGCTTTTGCTAATTTAGCAAAAGCGTTTATTTTGAGATAAAAAGAGATTGAATATAGTGTATAATTGTTTTTGTAACTAAAATGAAATGTTAAAAGTGTTGTTATAAAAATCCTTTAATGATATACTTCTTATGTAATGGAGGAGAAATAAAGTGGATAATAGAAAAACTAAAAAGAGAAAGAAAAGAAAAAATAATACATATAAAAGTGCTATGGTATTATTTATATTGATTTTTGCTATTGCTATTGCGTTAGTTACTATAGAATTAAATACTGTAATAAAAAAGAAAAAAGAAATGGGCAATTCTATATATACTAAAGCAGAGACTAATAAAGTTTCTCCTGATGTGAAATATGAAGAAGTGAAAAAAGTAAATGATGGATTGAGTTTTGATACTTTCGTTGATAAAACGTATACAGAAGATGAAATTTTAAGTTTGTCCAAAAGTGAAATGATTAGAGTTCGAGAAGCTCAAATTGAAAAGAAAGAAAATTCTAGTTTATCAATTCAAAGGATATTAGGAAGTGCTTCTTCTGAAAATGAGGCTTTAAGATTAGCTACAAATACTTATAATAATACAGTAGATCAAACAGTTAATTCTTCAACGATAGCTTTAGAGGCCGATACATATTATATTGTAAAAGTTGAATGGGATTATGTAGGAGAAAATACTTCAAGAAGATATAACCAGCAAGTATTAGTTTTTAAGGATTTTTATTACGATATTGATAAAAATACTTTAAATATGGATGATATAAATAAGGTAAAAGATATATTAGACTTAAAATATTATGTTGAAACATATTCAAATGTAGGTAAAAGACCAATCCAATCTTTCATAGAAAAGAATGGTGAAACTTGTGAGTATACTTTATATTATTTTGAAGTTCAATATGGTGAGGAAGGTGTTTCTGATAAGATTTATTTAACTTCTGAAAAAATACAAATTGATTCAGCAACAGGAAACATATTGAGTACAAATACTGAAAGAATTGGCGATGGAGTTACTATATAAGTTGTGTTCCTAAAAAGAAAGGGGGAAAAATATGAGTGAGCCAATTGGTGAAAGATTTATAGAAGGAAGAATAGTAAATCTTGATAAAGAATCTGTGGAAAATTTAGAAAGAATAAATGAAGAGGTTTCTAAAAAAGAAGAAAAATTGAGAAACGATTTAGATATATTGATGAGTAAATTAATTGGTATATAAAGGAGTATTTTATGAGTACTGGTAATACAAAAAGAAATATAAAAAATGCTGCTAAAACTGGTGGGAAATTTGCTTTAAAAGGTGTTAAGTTAGCTGGAAAAGGAGCATTGACAGTGGCTGAACTTGCAGGAAAAGGTACAGCAAGTCTTATAGAAAGCAGAACAACTAGAAAAATTTTAGCAGGAGCAGGAACTTTGGCTGCAAATGTTATGTTTGCACAAGCTTCTATTACAATTACAGCTTTGAATTATCTAGTTCAAAATTGTGTTTTAGGAAAAAATTATTCAGCAGCCTCAGCAATAAAAGCTACATTTGGTACAACTAATAAAGTTTTAGAAGAAGTATTAGGAATAGCGTCTGTTCCTACCGCAGCACTTGCTAGAGGAGCTGGAAAACTTGCTAAAGAAGGAAAAAAAGCATTAGATGGTAGATAATTTTTAGGAGAAAAATATGGATAATGTTAAAGTAAATGAAGATTTATCAGTTTTAATATCAGATTTAACTAGAATAGAACAAGATAAATTAATGCTTATGGCAACGATTTATACTAGAAAAAATGAAGAAATAAAACAAGATAAACTTAATAAATTTAATATGTATTTAAAGGATCAACTTTTATTATATAAGCGAGATGAAAATCGTTTTATAAATAAAATTGAAAGTTTAACTAAATTGTATGAAGATAAAATAGAGAGAATGATTGAACAATATACGATTGAATATAATTATTTGCAAAATGAAGTTGTATTTGCTCAAACAAATCAAAAAATTGCAATTGCTAATTTTGTAGCTAGTAAAAAAGGAATGGATAAAGCAAGATTAGATAATAATTTAGCATTGATTGAAAAGTCTAATAAAAAGATTTTTGCGACAGCCCAAAAAAAGTTGAATTATGATGTTGTTATTGATGAGTGTACTGGTAGATTACAAAAATGTATAGATGATAGTATTGATACCATAGATAATATTTTTAATGTTGCTAATAATAAAATTTTGGATAATAAAAAAGGATTTCTTGAGAAAATAAAATATTTCTTTAAAATTACTTTTAAAGGTGATGAACTTTTTGAAGAAAATGTATTGATACCCTTAGAACGTGATATGAAAATTCTTGAAGAAACAGTTTATACTAAGATTTCAGAAGTAAAAACTGAAATGTTAATTTCTATTGCTCAGCTTGAAAAAATACGAAAAGAAATTAATCATACGTTTAATGAGACTTTGAATAAAGTTTCGTAGGGAAGAGACTAATGATATAAAAGCTAAGGATTTGATTATGAAAAAACTTATTATAAAAATTATTTTATTTGTACTTTTAGTGATTTTGATAATATGTTCAGTCTTTACTTTTGCAGGATATAACAAGTATGCTGATGCTATAAAAGAACAAGATATTCGTTCTAAAGTAGATGAAATAAGAAGTAGTAATAACTATACAAAAATAGAGGATATGTCAGAATTTTATCTAGATGCTGTTATAGCTGTAGAAGATCATAGATTTTTTAAACATAATGGTGTTGATTTGATATCTGTATTTAGAGCAACAATTACTAATGTACGTAATAAAGAGTTGCTTGAAGGTGGAAGTACTATTACACAGCAATTAGCTAAAAATACTTATTTTACGCAAAATAAGGAGTTGACAAGAAAAGTAGCTGAATGTTTTATGGCTTGGAAATATGAAAAGAATTATTCAAAGAATGAAATTTTAGAACTTTATTTAAATACTTCATATTTTGGGGATGGATATTATACTGTAAAAGAAGCATCTTTGGGATATTTTGAAAAATTACCGAATGAACTTAATAAGTATGAGGCTAGTATGCTTGCAGGTATTCCAAATGCACCGTCTGTATATTCTCCAACAGTAAATTTTAAATTAGCTTCAGAAAGACAAAATCAAGTGCTTGAAAAAATGGTAAAATACAAATATATTACTGATGATGAAAAGTCTGAAATATTGACTCAAACACAAACTTATTCAGAATATTTTAATAAAAAATAAAATATTAAATTAAAAAGGGAGGAATTTAAACATGAACATGAAGGAAAAATTACTTAAAGAAAAAGGTTCTGCTAAAGTTTATATAATAATTATAGTGATTTTAGTGGCTTTATGTATTGCATTAGGAGCTTTTGCAGTAATCAACTTAAACAAAGAAGAGGATGATGATGAAAAAACATCAAAGAAAAATGAAACTAATACTGTTCAATCAGAAAATAATGTTGATGATGAAAAAGAAGATGAAGATGAGGATGATGAGGATTCATCAAAAACAATTAAATATACTGGAGTATTAGATATGACAGAAATTATGGGAACTGATGAACTTGCTGATACTACTTGGACTTTATTTTTAGAAGGTAATGATGATTCAATTCAAGAAATGATTATTACTGCTGAATTAGAAAAATATTTCAAAGAAACTTATGAGACTGCTGGAGGAGAGGATTCTGGATACACTTATTCTGAATATGTAGAAACAATACAAAATATATTAGGTGACTCTATGGAATCTGTTGGAACTCAAATGGCTACAGGATTAGGAGTAAGTTCTTCTGATGTAGATACAACTTCTAAATGGATAGATGATGAGACTTTAGAAATTAGAATTGACTTAAGCAAAGTTGATAGAGATACTTATGATGTTGATAAATCTGAAAGCATTATAGAAACAGTTGTTGAAGAATTGAAAGATGCTGGGGTTACAATGAAAAAATCTAAATAAAAATCACTCAAGAGAATATTTAATGAAATATATTAAAATGAAAAAAAGGTTAGAGTATATATACTTTAACCTTTTTATTAAATTAAAAAATAAGATATTTAGTTTGAGCAACAGTTATTATGGTTGCTATTATTATTATTGTTGTTATTATTTTGCATGCATGAATTATTAGTTTGATAAAACCTTTTTTGCGCTAGTTTTTCCTGTACACTATTTAGTGCTTCGCCAAATCTTTGGAAATGAATGACTTCACGTTGTCTTAAAAATCGAAGTGGATCTAATACATCTGGGTCATCATAGCAAAGATTTATTAGTTTTTCATATGTTGCACGTGCTTTTTGCTCTGCAGCTAAATCTTCTTGAAGATTGGCTATAGGATCACCTTTACATGCAATATATGAAGCAGTAAATGGAACTCCAGAAGCTGCAGAGGGATAAACATCAACTCCATGATCAGTATAATATGCGCCTAGTCCGACTTTTTCTAGTTCTTCAGCAGATACACCATCTGTCAATTGATGTACAATACTTCCAACCATTTCTAAATGTGCTAATTCTTCTGTTCCAATATCATTTAATATTGCTTTTGATTTTTCATCTGGCATACCAAATCTTTGTGATAAATATCTAAGAGAAGCGCCTAGCTCGCCATCAGGTCCTCCGGTATTGTGAAATAATAAATTTCGCTAAACGGGGATTAGTATTTTTTATTTTAATTGGATATTCTAATTTTTTTTGATAAAGCCACATTAGCAGTTACCTCCTTTTTCCCAAGGCCATGGTTCTTCTAACCAGCGCCATTGATCGCATGGACATAGAATTGATAGTGGACCATACATTTTTTGATAACAATCTGTTAACATTCTAAGTTCATTTGCTCTTTGATTGTGAAAATAGAGAGCTTTTTGATCGTCTGGATGAGTATCTAGATATAATCCTAATTCAATTACAGTAAAATTGATGCTTTGAATTTTATTCATTAAGGTTTCACGTGACATATTATTATTTATATTCTCGTACATGAATTACATCCACCTCCTGTATTTGAGCTTCTAAGAAAGCTTATTTCTTCTGATGATTGATTTGGACAATATGGACTTACTAATTCAGGAAAAATAGTTCCCATTTTTAATCCCATTTCTGGTGTATATATTTGATTTAATCTTTGATTTACAACATAACTATGAGCATACATCCAATTTTGAGGGAAAACAGAATTAGTATTAAACCCACAATTACAAGATTGTATGTTGTTATTGTATATTGGTATGTTATCATTTTCAAAGACTAGGTCTTGATTTTGTTCTGTATTGTTTGAACAAGAATTGCAATTTCTAAACATTTAAATGTCCTCCTTTTATTATTTAAGCGTGTTAAAAGTTTAACTAATATAGAGTATGATTTTTAGAAAAATAAGGTGCTAAACGTAACAGAAACGTAATTGAATTTATTTTTTTATATGATATAATTTTTTGTAAGTTTTTAGAAGTTTAAAAAGGAGTAAATATGGATGCTTCAATATTAAATAGTTCTTTATATAGTACATATACTAAATTTAACAAAGAATATGGAAAAAATAATGATCAAGAGGGATTACTACAAGTTAAAGAGGCTTTAATTAGATACATGAGAGATAATGATGCGAATTATTTTACTAAAACGAATAATGCAAGGGGTATGCTTGTAGCGAATATTGCTAGAGAGGAACTTGCTACATATTTGTCCGAGTATTTTGTTCAACTGTCTAAGAAAGATTATTTAAAAGATTTTGATGAGCTAATATTAGGATTTCAAGTTTTGGGAACGACTAATCAATTAGCAATAAATCAAATTAGGGATTGTCTTTTAGGTAGAATAGATAGTTTTAGTTCGGTTTCTTGTGATAAAGTGGCTGATATAGTATGTGATGTATATAATAGGATTGAAATGAGACAAATTGCTGAGGACGAGAAAAAATTAGCTAGAAGAACGCAAATTAATGTATCTCCAAGATATGGAGTAAGAAATTTACAAGTAAATTCTCAATTAGTTAATTACTGTAGAGAAGAAGTTTTATCGGGAAAACAGATAGCTATACAAAATGATTTAAGAAGAAGTAATTCTCATGTTAGACCAAGAAGAGAGTATAACTTAAATGATGAAATGATTGCAGTTACAGATATTGGTCAAAAAAGAAAAACTCAACAAGATTCTGTGCTTATGTTATATCATCCTAAGAATCCTAATTATAAATTTTTAGTTGTTGCTGATGGTATGGGAGGATCAGTAGATGGAGACAAGGCTAGCCAAGAAATTACTAGACAAATGGTTGAATGGTTTGAGACTTTAAATCCTGATATGATGCTTGAAGTAAATAATTCGCGTCTTAGATACGAGTGGGATAGAAAATTAAATGAAATTAATGATTACATATTATCTACGACTCCTAATTCTGGTTCAACTTTTGTAGGTGCAATTGTTGGAGAAGAAAGTACTACGATTGCTTCTATTGGTGATTCGAGATGTTATGCTTTAGGTTATGATGGAGAATTATATCAAATGACAACTGATGATAATATTGATTTCTTAAAGTATAAAGCAAAATGGGATAATTATAGATCTGCTGTTGGCGGAAGGCTTAGCGAGTATCATCTAAGATTAATGAAACGAGATAAAGATGATTTAAGATTTAGACGCGATGCAAATAAGATTTTAAAATGTATTGGTGCTAATACAGAAGGACCTGTTGGAACTACTTTTAACAGATTAAATAATTCGTCTTATAAGGCGTTAATGCTTTTTAGCGATGGAGTTACAGATTGTTTATCAGATACAAAATTATTGGCGATTACAAGAGATACTTTATCTAAAGATCTGGCAAGAAGAATTGTTGATGAAGCCATAACAGTAAAAAGTGTAAGGCCTGATCTGGTTGGAAGTAGCGAGTATTATTCGGAAATTGCTGCTGGAAAAGATAATACGTCAGCAGTTATATATAATAAACGAAACGATATGGGGGAAAGATAGTATGAAAAAAGTTATGACTTTAATTGACGAAGAAAATCATTCTGATAAATATGAAATATTTTGTTCGTTTGATTCTGATATGACAGGCAGAAGTTATGTTATTTATACTGGATATTATGAAAATGATAAAGGACAATTAGTTTTGAATGCAGGTTATTATGAACAGATTGATGAGGATACATTAAAAATAAATAGAAATTTGACTCATGAGGAAAATCAAATGATTTCTGATATAATGAAAAATATTTTCGAACAGGCGGAAAAAATGGATAAAGAGAAGAAAGAACAAAAAAAGAATGAAGATTAAAAGAAAGAACTTTATTTTTAATTTTATTAAAAATAGAGTTCTTTTTATGTTTAAAAAAACTTGGAAAATATTGATAATAGTGAGAAAAAAGTATATAATAGATACGAATTGTTTATTTAGGAGAAAGAAATGCGAAAAAAATGGGAATATAAAGATGTAGATAGTGAGAAAGTAAAAGAGATTCGAGAAAAATTTAATGTATCTAATCTATTAGCAACAGTTTTAGTAAATAGGGATATAACTGATGAAAAAGAAATTGAGGTTTTTTTAAATCCAACTAGAAATGATTTTCATGATCCATACTTGATGCCTGATATGAAAATAGCAGTAGAAAGAATAATTAAAGCTATTAATAATCAAGAAAAAGTAATTATTTATGGAGATTATGATGTTGATGGAATTACAAGTATAACAGTGTTAAAGAAATTTTTGAAAACTTGTGGACTTGATGCTGGATATTATATTCCAAATAGATTAAATGAAGGTTATGGACTTAATAAAGTGGCTATAGATAAAATAAAAGAAGATGGTTATACTTTAATAATTACAGTTGATTGTGGGATTTCTGGAATAGAAGAAATTGAATACGCTAACAGTTTAGGAATAGAAACTATTGTTACAGATCATCATGAACCTATGGAAACTTTGCCACCTGCTTTAGCTGTAGTTGATTTAAAGAGAAAAGATAATACAACTTATCCATTTAATAGTCTAGCAGGATGTGGTGTTGTATTTAAACTTACTCAAGCTATAGGAATGGAACTAAAAATGGATGAAAAGGAATACTTAAAATACTTAGATATTGTTTGTGTAGGAACAATTTCTGATATAGTTCCATTAGTTGATGAAAATAGAGTAATTGCTAAATTGGGATTGAAGCTTGTTGAGGTAACTAAAAATCCAGGACTTAGAGCATTACTTAAAGCAGCGGGTTACAAACAAATTAATTCAAATACAATATCTTTTGGAATTGCTCCTAGAATTAATGCTTGTGGGCGAATGGGATATGAAGAAGAAGCATTAAAATTATTTTTAACAGAAAATATTGTTGATGCTGAAAACATAACAGAGAAACTTAATAAATATAATAGAGATAGACAAGAAATAGAAAAAAATATTTTTGATGAAGCTATAAAAATGATTGAAAAAGACGACAATGCTTCTAATTCAATTGTTCTTGGAAGTTATAATTGGCATCATGGCGTTATAGGTATTGTTTCTTCAAAAATTACAGAGATGTATTATAAACCATCAATTTTAGTTTGTTTTGATGGTGAAGAGGGAAAAGGTTCTGGAAGAAGTATACAAGGATTTGACTTACATGAGGCTTTAGTTAATATGTCTAAGCATTTAGAAAAATATGGTGGACATGAAATGGCTGTTGGACTTAGTCTTCATAAAAAGAATTTTAATAGATTTAAAAATGATTTTGAAAAATATGTAACTGAAAAAGATATTAGTGATTTGGTGCCAATTTTAGAAATTGATAAACAAATTGGTATGAAAGAAATAGAGATTGATACAGTTAAAGAATTAGATTTGCTGGAGCCATTTGGAGAATCTAATAGAAGACCTGTTTTTGTATATAAAAATTTAAAAATTGATTCAATTAGAGCATTATCAGATGGAAAACATTTGAAAATGACGTTAAAAGATGGAAATTCTTTAATTAATGCTATTGGCTTTAATATGGGATCATTTTCTAAAGAATATATGATTGGTGATAAAGTTGATGTTGCAGGTACTTTAGAAATAAATTCATTTAATGGTAGAGACTTTGTACAGATAAATATGAAAGATATTATGAAATCTTTTTAAAGGGGGTGCTTATTTTGAAAGATGATACAATTGAGAGAAATATTGATGATGTTATAAAATTGGCAAAAGAAAAAAATAGAAAAATAGATGTTAAGAAAATAACTAAAGCTTATAATTATGCTAAGGCAAAGCATCGGAGATCAAAAAAGAAAGTCAGGGGAGCCATATATAATTCATCCTATTCAGGTTGCATATATTTTGGCGAGTCTAGAACTTGATACTGATACTATTTGTGCTGCTTTACTTCATGATGTTGTTGAAGATACAGATACAACGAATGAGGATTTAGTAAAAGAATTTGGTGCACCGGTTGCCGAAATGGTTGATGGTGTTACTAAACTTGGAAAACTTCAATATACTACAAAAGAGGAACAACAAGTTGAAGATTATAGAAAAATGTTCTTGGCTATGGGAAAAGATATTAGAGTTATTTTAATTAAGCTTGCTGATAGACTTCATAATATGAGAACATTGAAATTTTTAAGTAGAGATAGACAAATAGCGAACGCTAAAGAAACAATGGATTTATATGCACCTCTTGCTAACCGTTTAGGTATTTATTCTTTGAAATGGGAATTAGAAGATTTATCTTTTAAATACTTATATCCAGATGAGTTTCATGAGATTGTTAAGGGATTAGATAAAAAAAGAGATGAACGTTTGGCTTTTATTGATAAGATTATGGAAGAACTTAGAGTAGAGCTAAAAAATGCTAAAATAACTGCAGAAGTTACTGGTAGGGCAAAACATATTTATAGTATTTATAGAAAGATGCAAAGAGACAATTCTACATTAGATCAAGTATATGACTTATTTGCACTTAGAATTTTAGTTAATTCAGTAAGAGATTGTTATGCGGTTTTAGGAATTGTACATGATCTTTATAACCCTATGCCTGGAAGATTTAAAGATTATATTTCTGTTCCTAAAAAGAATATGTATCAATCTATACATACTACTTTGATTGGTCCTAAAGGTACTCCTTTTGAAGTACAAATTAGAACTTGGGATATGCATAGAACTGCTGAATTTGGTATTGCAGCACATTGGGCATATAAAGAGCAATCTAATAAAGGAAAGAAAAAAGCTGTTATTGTTAAAGATGATAAACTTGCTTGGCTTCGTGAAACTTTAGAATGGCAAAAGGATACTGAAAATCCAGATGAATTTTTGAACACATTAAAAAAAGAATTATTTGAAGATGAAGTACATGTATTTACACCAAAGGGAGATATTAAAGTTTTACCTAGAGGAAGTACACCAATAGATTTAGCTTATGCTATTCATGAACAAGTTGGTCATAGAATGATTGGAGCTAAAATTAATAGCAAAATGATGCCAATTATTACTAAGTTACAAAATGGCGATATTGTTGAAATTATTACGTCTGATTCAGCTAAAGGGCCAAGTCGTGACTGGTTAAAATTTGTTAAGTCTAGTGGAGCTAAAACTAGAATACAACAATGGTTTAAGAAAGCCCAAAGAGAAGAAAATATTGAAAAAGGAAAAGACATATTAGAAAAAGATATTAAAAAACTTGGAATGAAGCATAGTGATTTGTTTAAACCAGAATGGGTACAAATTGCTTTGGATAGGTATAAATACAATTCTGTAGATGATATGTATGCAAGTATAGGTTTTGGAGCAATATCTGCAACTAAAATAATTGCTAGATTATTAGAGGAATATAAAAAAGAACATAAAGAAGAAGATTTAGAAAAAACTATTTCTGAGCTTGCTACTAAGAAAACTTTAACTAAACCTTCTAAGACTGGTGTTATTGTTGAGGGAATAGATAATTGTTTAGTTAAACTTTCTAAATGTTGTAATCCTTTGCCAGGAGATTCAATAGTGGGGTATATTACTAAGGGGAGAGGAGTTTCGGTTCATAGAGCTGATTGTATAAATGTTAAAGACTTAATTTCTGAAGAAAATAGAATGATTGATGTTTATTGGGCTGATGAGGCAAAAACAAGTTATAATGTGGATATTGCAGTTTATGCTAATGATAGACAGGGACTGCTTGCTGATGTGATTAAAGAAGTTACTAGTGCAAAATTTAATATTATGGGTGTTAATACAAAGACTACAAGAGAAAGAATAGCTATTATTGATATTACAGTTGAACTTGAAAATTTAGATGAGCTTAATAAACTGATTAAAACTCTTAGAAGAGTTGATAGTGTTTATGATGTTAAACGTAATAAGTAAAAAATTATTTATAATACTACAAAGGATAAAGAGAAGTTAGAAGGAGAATTAAGATGATTTTAAAAACTTTAAAATTAAAAATTGGAGAAAAAAATCTTGTTACAAATTGTTATATAGTTGCGGATGAGAAATCTAAAGAGGCTATTGTTATAGATCCTGGTGCTGAAGTTGAAAAAGTTATAGAAATGCTAGATATTTTGGGGGTTAATTTGAAATATATTTTTCTTACCCATTGCCATGCAGATCATATAGGTGCAGTAGATCAACTTCAAGCTGTTAAAGGTGGAAAAATTTTAATTAGTCGAGATGATAGTACTGGACTTTATGATCCATCTATTAGTTTAACTTATTATACAGAAACTCATAATCCGGAATTAGAAGCGGATTCTAGGTTAGATGATGGAGATTTGATTCATGTTGGGGATATAGAGTTTAGAGTTATTGCTACACCAGGACATACTAAAGGAGGTCTTTGTTTATATTGTCTTCATGAAGATATGATATTTACAGGGGATACTATTTTTTCTGGAACTTGGGGAAGAACTGATCTTCCTACTGGTAGCATAGAAGATATTATGGATTCAATTGTTAATAAAGTTTTAGTTTTACCTGAAAATACTATTATTTATCCTGGACACGGTAAAAGCACAATTATTAAAGAAGAAAAACCAATTTATTTAGAACTTAGAAAAAAAGATTATTAAAGGAGAGATTATTATGATACAAAAACCAAAAGGAACTCGTGATATATTACCTGATGAAGTTTATAAGTGGCAATATATTGAGGGTGTTGTTAGAGATATATTAGAAAATGCTGGAATGGGAGAAATTAGAGTTCCTGTTTTTGAACATACAGAATTATTTTCTAGAGGTGTGGGAGAAACTACTGATGTTGTTCAAAAGGAAATGTATACTTTTGAAGATAAGGGTGGTAGAAGTATTACATTAAGACCAGAAGGTACTGCTGGAGTTGTAAGAAGCTATATTGAAAATGGTATGGCAAGTCAAGCTACTCCAATTAAACTTTGGTATGAGATGCCAATGTACAGATATGAAAATGTGCAAAAAGGAAGACTTAGAGAATTTAGACAGATTGGTACAGAAGTAATTGGAACAGAAAGTTATTTAGCAGATGTTGAAGTGATTTCATTAGGTGCAAAAATATTTGAAGCACTTAATATACCTAATATTAAGCTTAATATTAATAGTATTGGTTGTCCAGTTTGTAGACAAAAATATCAGGAAGCTTTAAGAGATTTTATTAGACCTAATTTAGAAAAATATTGCGATACGTGTAAGACTAGATTTGAAAAAAATCCAATGAGAATTTTGGATTGTAAAGAGCAAAAGTGCAAAGAGATGAATCAAGGAGCACCAATTATTTTAGATTATTTATGTGAAGAATGTAGAGAACATTTTGAAAAAGTTAAATCTTTATTAATGAATTTGGAAATTCCATTTGAGATTGATTCTTCTATTGTTAGAGGATTAGATTATTATACAAAAACGGTTTTTGAATTTGTTTCAGAAGATGATGGATTAACTGTTCTTGGTGGTGGAAGATATGATGGATTAATAAAAGAAATTGGTGGACAAGATACTCCAGCTGTTGGTTTTGCCATGGGAGTTGAAAGACTTTTGGAGATTTTTGAAAAATATAATAAAGATGTTATAGAAGATTATAATATGGATTTATATATTGCAACTATTGGTGAGGAAGCTGATTTGTTTGCAACAAGACTTGTAATGAATTTAAGAGATGAAGGCGTTTTTGTTGAAAAAGATATTTGTTCTAGAAGTTTAAAGGCTCAATTTAAATATGCTGATAAGAAAAAGGCAAGATTTGTTTTGACAATTGGTGAAGATGAGGTTAAGAAAAATTATGCTAAGCTTAAAGATATGAAAACAGGTGAAGAAGTTGAAACTAAATTAAAAGCAGAAGAAATTTTTAGTAAATTATTTGAATAGGAGAAAAAATATACTCCATTTATTATGATAATGACAAAAATGATTATAGAGAATATATGCAAGAATATTATAAAGAAAATGGTTTAGGAGACTATGTTGTATCTGCTATGCATTCAGCTGTAGTAAATAATGAAAAATAGAATTGTTATATTTTATTTATTATGGCATATACTTATATAAAATAAGTATATGAGGTTGTAATGATAAATTTTAGGGTTATTAGAATAGGAGATATAGTAAAAAATCTAGTAAAATTTGGAATACTTGTATTAAGTATTTTTGTAGTTACTAGATTTTTTGTTTTTGTTTCGAGTATTAATTTTAAATCTATTATAGATAGTAAAAAAACAAAAATTTATGATAAAACTTTTTTTGAATTATTGGATGAGAATTTAGATGGTAACTATATAAGGGAAAAGAAAGATAAAGAAAATTTAATTTCAAGTGAATTTAAAAGCTTAATATTATCTTTTTCTGAAAATGATAATATTACTACTAAAAATGTAGATGAGGTATTGGATGAGAATATAATAGATGATAGTTTGGATGAAGTTTTAGTTTCACCTAGTACAGCAATTGTAGCAGAACATAATAAAGAAGATGTTTATAATTGTACATATTCTACAGTAAAGATTAGAAATCAGACATCGGTTAATTTGACTCAAGAAATGCTGACACCAGATGTTGAATTTGATAAAAGTAATATTATTATTTTTCATACTCATACTAGTGAGAGTTATACTCCTACCGAAAATTATACTTATGAAGCGAGTGGTAATTTTAGAACATTGAATACAGATTGTAGTGTTGTTGGAGTAGGGAATGAATTGACAGAGAGACTACAAAATAGGGGAATTAATGTTATTCATGATTCTACTTTTCATGATTATCCAGAGTATAATGGAGCATATAGCAGATCACTTGAAACGGTTCAAAATATTTTATCTACTACACAAGCAGATTTAGTTATTGATTTACATAGGGATGCTATTGCTGATAGTACTTATGGACCAAGTGTTATGATAGGAGAAGAAAAGGCTGCCCAACTTATGTTTGTTATGGGAAGTGATGAAGGAGGACTTAGCCATCCAAATTGGAATCAAAATCTTAAAATAGCTATAAAAATCCAGGAGAAAGCAAATGAGATGTATCCTGGACTTTTTAAGCCTATTTTGCTTACTAAATATAGATATAATGAACATCTAGCTAAAGGATCGTGCATTATTGAAGTAGGGGCAACAGGAAATACTGTTGAAGAATGCTTAGTAAGTATGAAATATTTAGCTGAAGTAATTAATAATTTATGAAATATGTTACTATTGCATGGCTATCCAAATTATCATGTAATAATGTATCTTTTATGCAAAGATTATATTCATGATTTTGATCTGTTTGATTGAATAAAACTATTGCTATACTGTTATCAATATTTTTGAATGCTGTAATTTGTATTTGATCTGTATAACGACTAAATCCAATGCGTATTGCATTAGGTTTTATAAATTTACAGAAATGACCAATGTAATAATATGATAAATTCTTAATGCAAGAATTTTTGTCTTTTGATATCATAACAGGGCTGTTACAATAATTTTTCTTGTGATTTGGTCCACCTTTATATGTAAGTACCATGTTCCAGTCTATAAATCCGTTTATTCCAGCATTTAAATCTCCTAAAATATCATGCGCATATATTTCTGCATTTTTTACTTCATCTTCTTGGCGAAAGTGGGAGTAACCGGTGCATCCTTCTGAATGGATTAATAATTTACTTGGAAAGATTTCATTTGTTATTTTTATATTTTCAAAATGATCACCACTATACCAATGAAATGCAAAGCCACTTATTGCTTCTAAAGCTGCATTTGTAGACATTTCGGCTTGAACTCTATTGAATAATTTTTCTTTATTATGATCCCATATTAATATTTTTGTGTTTATTTTTTGTTGTTGGAAGGTTTGATATAAATAATTTACAGCAAAATCTATTTCTTCTTCAGGAGAGTATGTGCAAGATTCCCAAATTTGAGTAGCATTGGGCTCATTTTGGACTGTTATGTAATCAATATCTATTCCTTCTTTTTTATATTCTATTAAGTATTTTGTTATATAGTTTGCCCAAGTAGAGTAATGTTCTTTTTTTAATTTTCCACCTAAAATTCTCATGTGATTTGTTTTCATAAATTTTGGTGGACTCCAAGGGGATGCTAAAAATTTTAGATTAGGATTTATTTCTAAAGCTTTTTTTATAATTGGAATTATATATTTTTTATCATCTTCTATAGAGAAATCTGATAGATCTTCTTTTTTAGAATAAGCATAACTACTTTTAGAAAAGTCACAACTTCCAATAGGTAATCTGCAAAGATTATATGTGAATCCATTTTTAGAAAAGTATTCACTTAGTATTTCGTTATAGGTACTTAGGTTAGTTTCTGATAAAGCGTACCCAGTAGCTTCTGTTAAAGATGCGCCAAATCCTATAAGTTTGCTATATGTTATTTGAGGATAAATGTTTATTACTTGATTTTCAATATTTTCAGAATAACTTTTTGAAGATATGTTAGTTGTACTCCAAAATAGTTTTCTTTTATAATTTGTTTCAATTTTAGTTATTTTCATAAAAATTCCTTTCTTAAAATTTTTTTACTATTATAATATATTATTTATAAAAATACTATTTTGTTAAAATGAAATTTACATAATGTTGAAAGAATGGAAAATGTATTGTATAATAATTTTATTAATAATAGAAAGTAGGTGTTCCAATGGGAAATTTACACACGAATGGAGAGCGGATCTATAATAAGATTCCGATTCAACCATTCAAAATCAGAAAGGCATGGCCATGGCAGAAAGAGAGTGTGGATATTGTTTTATCTACTAAGAGAGATCTTTGTGATTTCTTAGCTTTAGGAATTTATTGCCTTAATCGTTCAATCACCAATCCGAATGGAGAAAAAGAGATTTGTGTTAGATTTTCTAACAGAGATTTCCGTCGGAAAAGTGGTGTAACGATGATTATCGGCAACCAGGGATATAGAGTCCCTACTAATGCGCTGGAGTGTCAAGTCATTAATAACCTGAAGGATGTTTTTGACTATGTTTTTGAGAAAAATCCATTTAATGGTATTCTGGGAATCGAAGTTTATCCAACTTTTACGGCATACGTAAACGGTGTTTTCAAAGCTGATACTAGTTATTATGATGACGTTGTTCCGAAGAGAGAGTGGAAAATTTCTGATACTGAGGAAGCTCAAGAGTTTGCCTACCGCATTGTAAAAAGAGTGTTGGACAATTCGTATCCTTTTATTTCTAATTAACAGCTTGGCGAGAGCCACATATTATAAGTGTAAAGCTTATGATGTGTGGCTTTTCCCTTGCCAATTAATTGTTGAGGGGATTGTTATATAAAAGACTTGATAAAAAACTTTTTTACTCATATAATAAAGAAAAAAACAAGGAGGATTTGCTAATGGTAAAATTTGATTTTAAGAATTCAAGTATTAATGAAAGAATGATATATGAAATGGAAAATGTGGTTTTAGAAAACCATAAGAAATTACATGATAATCCAGATGAAGAAACTGATTTTAGAGGTTGGATTAATCTTCCAGAAAATTATGATAAAGTTGAATTTGAAAGAATAAAAAAGGCTGCAGCTAAAATACAGTCTGATTCAGATGTCTTAATTGTTATTGGTATAGGTGGTTCTTATTTAGGTGCAAGAGCGGTAATAGAATCACTTACTAATTGCTTTAATAATATGCTTCCTGCTAAAAAAAGAAAGTTACCTATGGTAGTATATGCAGGAAATAACTTAAGTCCAAATTATTTAAATGATTTGTTAAACCTAATTGGTGAAAGGGATATTTCAATTAATGTTATTTCAAAGTCTGGTACTACTACTGAACCAGCAATTGCTTTTAGAGTATTAAGAGAAGCAATTGAAACAAAGTATGGTGTGGAAGAAGCTAAGAAAAGAATTTATGTTACTACTGATAAAAAAAGAGGAGCTTTAAAAGGTTTGGCTGATGAAGAAAATTACGAAACTTTTGTTATTCCAGATAATGTTGGTGGAAGATTTTCTGTTTTAACTGCAGTTGGACTTTTGCCAATTGCTACAGCTGGTATTAATATTGACAAATTAATGCAGGGTGCGAGAGATGCTAGAGAAAAATATATGGATCCAAGTATAAAATTTAATGATTGTTATAAATATGCAGTAGTTAGAAATTTACTTTACAATTCAGGGAAAAAAGTAGAAGTATTAGCTAACTATGAGCCTCAATTACATTATTTTACTGAATGGTGGAAGCAACTTTATGGAGAAAGTGAAGGAAAAGATGGAAAAGGTATTTTCCCAGCTGGTGTTGATTTAACTACAGATTTACATTCGATGGGACAATACATTCAAGATGGTGAAAGAATATTAATGGAAACTGTTTTAGCTGTTGAAGAGTCTAACTCAGATATTGTAGTTAAAGAAGATGCTGAAAACGTTGATGGATTAAATTATTTGGCTGGTAAAGGTTTAGACTATATTAATAAAAAAGCGATGGAAGGTACTATAGAAGCTCATGTTACTGGAAATGTTCCTAACTTAAAAATTTCTATAGATAAATTAGATGAAGAAAATTTAGGACATTTAATTTATTTCTTTGAAAAGGCATGTGCTATGTCAGGACTTATATTGGACGTTAATCCATTTAATCAACCTGGTGTTGAAGAGTATAAGAGAAATATGTTTAGACTTTTAGAGAAACCTGGCTATAAAAAATAATGTAAATTTTTGAAAAAGTACTTACATTTTTTTCAAAAAAGTGCTATTATTAATGAGCAGTTTGAAAAATGTAATATATTAAAATAATCAATGAGTGGCAAATATTATTGTGTAAATCCAATTGTATTTATGGATTTACACATTTTTTTTATTTTATAAAAAATATAATGGTTTTAAATGTGAAGTATTAAAAATTTGTAAATATAGTAAATAAATTTGGCACTAAAATATTTTAATATATAGCTTATAAGAATTTTAAGGAGGAAAAAATGCGAGAAACAAAAAAGAACAAAATGGCAGATGCACCAATGAAAAAATTGTTTTGGAAAATGGGTTTGCCAATGATTGTATCAATGGTATTGCAAGCACTATACAATGTTGTTGATAGTATATTTGTAGCTAATATGGGAGAAACAGGAGCAATTGCTAATCAGGCATTGACAATTGCTTTTCCTATACAAATATTAATTATTGCTGTAGGGGTAGGAACTGGTGTTGGTTTAAATGCATTATTTTCAAAAAGCTTAGGTGAAAAAAATCAGGAAAAGGTAAATAAAGTAGCTGGAAATGGCATTTTCTTAAGTATATGTATATTTATAGTATTTTTGTTATTTGGTTTATTTGGATCAAAATGGTTTATATCATTATTTGCTGCTGGAAAGAGTGAGGTACTTTCATTAGGAACAACTTATTTATGAATTTGTTGTTGTTTATCAGCTGGAGCAATAGGATTTACTGTTTATGAAAGATTTTTACAATCAACTGGAAAAACAATGCTTTCTACAATAGCACAAATATCAGGTGCTGTTACAAATATTGTTTTAGATTATATTTTTATATATCCTTGTAAAATGGGAGTAGCAGGTGCTGCCTGGGCTACTGTTATAGGACAATTTGTGTCATTAATTCTTGCTATGATATTTCATTATTCTTTAAATAAAGAAGTAAATGGTAGTTTTAAATATATTAGACCGGAAGTTGGTTTAATAAAGGCTATTTACAGAATTGGGATTTCAGCTGCAATTATGCAGGCATTACTTTCTGTAATGATGGCTGGAATGAATGCTATATTGAGCCAGGCTCATGCTAATCCAACGATCTTAGTTGGATCATTTGGAATTTATTATAAAATTCAACAAATTGCTTTATTTTCTGCATTTGGATTATCAAATACAATAATTTCAATTTTATCGTTTAATTACGGAATGAAAGACAAAGAAAGAAGTAATGATTGTATAAAATGTGGAATAATCGACACCTTTATAGTTACCTTAGTTTTAACAATTATTTTTGAAATTTTTGCTAAACCACTTGCAGGTTTATTTGGATTAACAGGTGGAAGTACAACAGAAATTATAAGTATATGTACTACAGCTCTTAAAATTGCTAGTATTGGTTATGTATTTATGGGATTTTCTGTGGCAGTGCAGGGAGTTTTACAGTCTTTAGGTTATGCCTTAAAACCATTAATAATTTCATTACTTAGATTAGTAATTTTTGTATTTCCAATAGCATATTTATTTACTATGTCTGATAATGTTACGGCTATTGTTTGGTGGACTTTTCCAATAGCAGAAGTATTAACTGCAATTATTTCTATGTTTATCTTGAAACACTCATATGATAAGAAAATCAAAATTTTGGAATTAGCAAATACAGGTAGAAAATTGATTATATCAATTTCACGTCAACATGGAACAAATGGAAAAGAAATAGGAAGAGAAGTTGCTAGAAGATTAGGAATAAAATTTTATGATAAAGAAGAAATGAAAAAATATGCTGTTGCTAATTCTTTAGCAGAAAATACTGATGATGAGGAATTGTATAGATTTTATTTATCATTAGATGCAGAAAAGGATGCTATTATTAAACAAGCAGAAACAATTAAATCAATTGCAAGAGAAGATGATTGCGTAATTGTTGGTAGAGCGTCAGATTATATATTGAAGGATAATCCAAATTTATTGAAGATATTTTTATATGCTCCATTAGAATATAGAATAAATAAGGTTCAAGAAATGTATAAAGATACTTATCAAGAGGCTAAGAAGCATGTATTGGATTCTGATAAATCAAGATCTTCATATTATGAAGTGATTTCAAATCAAAAATGGGGAAATGTTTCAAATTACGATTTATGTTTAAACTGTGAGATTGGTAATCAAAAAATTGTGGATATCATTTGTTCATATATAAAAAGATAAAAATAAGTCTAAAGTATTTTAATGCTTTAGACTTATTTTTGGCTACAAAATTTGATAAGGAGTTCAGAATGAGATTAATAAATGTAGTATAAATATGCTTAAAAGTGGACATTTATGGCTTTTTTTGATATGATATGTTTTAATCTAAGATTTTGGAAGGAGGTTTCCTATAACAATGCGGAAATCGAGAAGAAGAAAAAAGATTCTCATTCTTATTTTGTTGATTTTTATTGCTTTATTAGTTTTGGTTCGATATGTTTCATTTCCTCAAGAATTCTGTTTGTCTGATGTCAAACATGATGATTCTGAACTTGAGATTCATATGATTGATGTGGGTCAAGCTGAATGTATTTTGCTTATTCAAGGAAAGCATTCAATGCTTATTGATACGGGTGAAATGTTTTGTGGTAAAGATATTACAGAATATTTGTATAGTGTTGGTATTGATAGCTTGGATGAACTGCTATTGACTCATTTTCACAAAGATCATATGGGTGGTGCTCATAAGATAATTAGTTCGATTTATGTCAAGCAAATTATGTGTATGAAACCTAAGTATATTAATACCTGTCAAGAATGGTTGTGGTATACTGATATGGAAGTCTCTAGAGTGATTTCAGATGTTTTTCATGCGACTATAATTAAACAGGAATCACCATATGAAGAGGCAGGTGTTTTAAAAACTTTTAAGTTGGGAGATGCTGAAGTAGAAATTTTATCACAAGAAGTTGATTGTAAAAATGTTAATGATAAGTGTATTGTGACAAAAGTTTCATATAAGGATTTTTCGGTACTTTTTATGGCTGATAGTGAGTCAGAAGTGGAGGATAATTTGCTAGAAGCAAATATTGATATTTCATCTGATGTTTTGAAAGTTGGTCATCATGGCAGTAAAACGTCTACAGGAAAGGATTTTTTAGAGGCTGTGAATCCTACGATTGCTCTTATTAGCTGTGGCGAAGATAATGAGTATGGCCATCCAAATTCTTTTGTAATGAAAAAACTAGAAAATCAGGAAATTGATGTGTATCGAACAGATACTGACGGAACTATTGTTTTAAAGACGAATGGAAGTATTGAAGAAACAGAAGTTATTAAACTTGGTAAGAATTGAGAATCGAGATAAAAAGGGCATGCAATATGTTGCATGTTCCTTTTTTATATAATAGAAAATTCTTAAAAGTTGAAAAAAACGGATTTCTATGCTAAAAATATTAAGTAATATTTGATGAAAAGAGAGAAAAAGATGAATTATACAATTGTAAATGGTTCTGTTGAATTTGGAGCAGAAACAATTTTAGCAGAAATAAATTTTGAGGTAAAAGGAAAAGATAAGGTTGCAATTATTGGAAGAAATGGTGTTGGAAAATCTACTCTTTTAAAATCAATTATAGATAATAGTATACTTACAGAAGGAATAGGAGAGGAAAAATTTAGTATTTATAAAGAGGGTGTATCTATTATTGGATATTTAAAACAAATTGATTTTGAAGATGAATCTATTTCTATGATTGATGAGATTTTAAAGGTTTATAAACCGGTATTAGATACAGAAAAGAAAATGGAAATTTTGCTTGCCAGGATGCAAACAGATAAATCAGAAGAACTTGCTAAAGAATATTCTAAAACTTTGGATAGATATGAATTTTTAGATGGATATACTTATAAAAAAGAATATGAAACTGTTATTAATAAATTTGGTTTTACTAAAGAAGATAAAGAAAAAAAGATTTCTGATTTTTCTGGAGGACAAAGAACAAAAATTGCTTTTATAAAATTGCTTTTGAGTAAACCAGATATTTTACTTTTAGATGAGCCTACTAATCATTTGGATGTAACAACTATAGAATGGCTTGAAGGGTATTTAAAAAATTATCCTAAAGCAGTTGTTATTGTTTCTCATGATAGAATGTTTTTAGATAAAATTGTTAATAAGGTTTATGAAATAGAATATGGAACTGTTACAAAATATACAGGAAATTATTCAGATTTTGAAAGACAGAAAAAAGCTAACTATGAAAAACAATTGAAAGATTATGAATATCAGCAGGCAGAAATAAAAAGACTTATGAGAGTTGTTGAAAGATTTAGGTATAAAGCTACTAAAGCTAAAATGGCTCAATCAAAACTAAAACAAATCGAACATATGGTGAAAGTGAAAGAGCCTAGTAGATATGATCTGACATCTTTTAATATTAACTTTAAACTAGAAAAAGAAAGCGGTAAAGATGTTCTTCATGTTAGAAATTTAGAGATAGGCTATTCTAAGGTTATTCAAAAAATGTCTTTTGATTTGTATAGAGGACAAAAGCTTGCTGTTATTGGTGAAAATGGTATAGGAAAATCTACATTATTAAAAACGTTGGTTGGAAAGCTTGAAAAATTGAATGGGAATTTTGAGTTTGGTCATAATGTTGAAATTGGATATTTTGATCAACAAATGGCATTTTTTGATTCTAAAAAAACTGTTTTTGATGAGTTTTCTGAGGAGTTTCCGTGGCTTACTACTACAGAGGTTAGAAATTCTTTGGCTTCTTTTATGTTTTATGGTGAAGATGTTTTTAAAACAATTAATATGCTTTCTGGAGGAGAAAAAGTTAGGTTGCAACTTGCAAAAATTTTGAAAAAGGGTTCTAACTTTTTAATACTTGATGAACCTACTAACCATATGGATATTGTAGGAAAAGAAAGCTTAGAAATGCTTTTAAAAGAGTATAAGGGAACGATATTATTTGTTTCACATGATAGATTTTTTGTTAATAAGATTGCAGATTCTTTACTTGTTTTTGATAAAAATGGTGTTAAGTTCTATGATTGCACTTATAATGAGTATGAAGAAAAGATTAAAGATGAAGATATAAAAGAAGAAGGTATTCATGAGCAAAAGAAGAAAAATGAGAATAATTTATATTTACAGCAAAAGGAACAAGCCAAAAGGGATGCTAGAATTAAAAAGATTGAAAAAGAAATAACTTTGATTGAAAATGAGGTGAAAGTTTTAGAAGGAAGTCTTCAGAGTGAGGAAGTTTATACAGATTATGAAAAATTAACGGATATTCAAAACCAGATTGATGAATCAAATATGAAGATTAATGAATTGATGGAAGAATGGGAAGAATTAAGCACGAATTAGAAAAAAGTGTGCTATATCTAACTATATGATTATATTTTACATTGAAAAAAGAGGTTAATATTTGAAATTCCGGAAATAATTTAAAATAAAGGGGTTGCAATTCCTAGTAAAATGGTAGTATAATAAACAAGGTTGGAGGAGATAATATGAAAGTATCAACAAAAGGAAGATATGCTCTTCGTATAATGATAGACTTGGCATTAAATGATAATGGAAAGTTTATTTCTCTTAAAGAGATTGCCAAAAGAAATGGAATTTCTGTAAAATATTCTGAACAAATAATTTCTATGCTTAATAAAGCAGGATATTTAGAAACTGCTAGGGGTAATAATGGAGGTTACAAATTAAATAGGAAACCTGAAGAGTATAGTGTTGGAGATATTCTTAGAGCATCTGAAGGCGATTTGGCACCTATTACGTGTTTAGAAGAGGATGGACAATGTTCTAAAAAAGGAGATTGTATTACTTTTTCTTTTTGGGAAGGTCTAGATAGAGCTATTAATGATTATGTAGACAGTAAATCTTTAGCTGACGTTATTAAAGGTTAAAAATGCAATAAAAAAATAGCGAATAGTAAAAATATGATAAAAGAATTGAGGGAGTTATATAAATGAATAAATTACTTGAAATTAAAGATTTATATGCAAATGCTGGTGAAAAAGAAATTTTAAAGGGATTAAACTTAAATATCAATAAAGGAGAAATTCATGTTATTATGGGACCGAATGGTGCTGGAAAGTCTACTTTAGCTAATGTTATTTTTAATAATCCTGTATATACTAAAAAATCTGGAGTAGTTGAATTTGAAGGAGAGAATATTAATGATTTAACTACTGATAAAATTGCTAAAAAAGGTGTATTTATGTCATTTCAATCTCCAGAAGAGATACCTGGAATTTCTGGTATGAATTTTTTAAAGACTGCTAAGGGAAAAATTATTGACAAACCAGTAAAAATTTTTGAATTTAAAAAACAGGTAATGGAATATGTAGAAGAATTGAATATGAATTCAAAGTTAGTAGATAGAAATTTAAATGTTGGATTTTCTGGTGGAGAAAAAAAGAAAAATGAAATACTTCAAATGCTTGTGTTAGAACCTAAACTTGCAATACTTGATGAAACAGATTCTGGACTTGATGTTGATGCTATTAAAGCTGTTTCAAAAGGAATTAATTTATATAAAACAGAAGAAAATGCAATTTTAATTATTACTCACAATATGAAATTATTAGAAAATTTAAAAATAGATTATGTTCATGTTTTAGTAGATGGAAAAATTGTAAAGACTGGAAATATGGATTTAGTTCATGAAATTGAAAAAAACGGATTTAAAGAATTTAAAAGAAAAGAGGACTAATTAATGTCAGAAAAAACTAAAGTAGATGATATTAATAGAAATATATATGATATAAAAAATAAAGATGATTATGATTTTAAAATTCAAAATGGTATAAATGCTGATATTGTTACTGAAATTTCGAAAATGAAAAATGAACCAGAATGGATGCTTAAAATTAGATTAGATGCTTTGGATATGTATAATAAATTGGAACTTCCTACATGGGGACCGGATTTGTCTGAACTTAATATGGATGAGATAGCTACTTATGTTAGACCAAAATCTAAATTAAATAGTAGTTGGGATGATGTTCCAGATGATATTAAAGAAACTTTTGATAAACTAGGAATTCCAGAAGCGGAGAAAAAATCTTTATCTGGAGTTGGAGCTCAATACGATTCTGAAGTCGTTTATCATAGTATAAAAGAAGAGCTTATTAAACAAGGAGTTATATATACTGATATGGATACAGCAGTTAGAGAATATCCAGAAATTGTTAAAGAACATTTTATGAAATGTGTACCAATTTCTGATCATAAATTTGTTGCTCTTCATGCTGCTGTTTGGTCTGGCGGTTCTTTTGTATATGTACCTAAGGGAGTTAAGGTTGATATTCCACTTCAATCTTATTTTAGATTAAATTCACCAGAGTCAGGGCAATTTGAACATACTTTAATTATAGTTGATGAGGGTGCAAGTCTTCATTTTATAGAAGGATGTTCTGCTCCTAAATACAATAAAGTTAATTTACATGCTGGTTGTGTTGAATTATATGTTAAAGACAATGCTTATCTTAGATATTCTACTATTGAAAATTGGTCTAAAAATATGATGAATTTAAATACTAAAAAAGCATTGGTAGGTAAGAATGCTCAGATAGATTGGGTTACAGGTTCATTTGGCTCTAAAGTTTCTATGCTTTATCCAATGAGCATTTTAAATGGCGAAGGTGCTAAAACAGAATATACAGGAATTACGTTTGCTGGAAAAAGTCAAAATCTAGATACGGGATTTAAAGTTATTCATAATGCACCAAATACTTCGTCAGTTGTTAATTCAAAATCTATATCTAAAGACGGAGGTTCATGTACTTATAGAGCATTAGTTAGAATTGGAGAAAAGGCTAGTAATTCTAAATGTAGTGTTAGTTGTGAATCCTTGATGCTTGATGGTATTTCTAGGTCTGATACAATTCCGGTTAATGATATCAGAAATGATGACGTTGAATTTTCTCATGAAGCTAAAATTGGAAAGATTAGTGATAAAGAAATTTTTTATTTGATGAGTAGAGGACTTTCAGAAGAAGATGCAAAAGCTATGATTGTTAGAGGATTTGCTTATCCTATATCAAAAGAATTACCAGTTGAGTATGCGGTAGAAATGAATAATTTAATTAATCTTGAGCTTGAGGGTAGTATTGGATAGTTTTAAGATTGTTTATTATAAATTTTGAAAGGAATAAAAATGGAAAAATTAGTTGTAAATGAAACACCGGTTAGAACTTCTAGAAATTTTCTGATTAATAATATTAAGTTAGAAGGTGTTGAAATTCCAAATAAATTAAGAACTTTTGATTCAATTCAGTATTTTTCTGAAAATACTAAATTAGAAAAATTGGACAAGAAGGTTTGTTTAGTTTATGGTAATGGAAAAATACTAGAAGATAATTGTAATGAAAATTCTAATAGTTCAATTAAGCTTAATATAAATAAAAAAGATGATATAAAACTAAAATATAATTTTGATGATAATAATTTGGAATTAATAAATAGATTAGAAATTAATGCTAATAGTGATGCAAATATTGTAATTGAATATAAGTCATTTACTGACCAAAAGTGTTTTCATAATGGAATTATTAAGATAAATGTAGCTCCTAATGTTAAAGTAAAAATAGCAGTAGTTAATTTGTTAAATAATGTATCTTTAAATTTTGATAGTTTTGAAAATGAATTATCAGAAAATGCTGATTTGGAATATACTATTATAGATATTGGTGCTAAAGAAAGTATTTCAAATTATTATTCAAATATATTAGGAAAAGAAGCTGAGAATAATTTAGAAACTGTTTATTTAGCTACTGATAATCAAATAAAAGATATTAATTATATTGCTGAACTTAGAGGCGAAAAAACGAAGATTAATATAGATGTTCAAGGAGCCCTAAAAAATCATAGCAAAAAGAATTTTAAAGGGACAATTGATTTTAAAAAGGGATGTAAAAAAGCTGTTGGAGATGAAAATGAGTATTGTATGCTTTTATCCGATGATTCTAGAAGTATAGCTCTTCCTATGCTTTTGTGTACAGAAGATGATGTAGAAGGCAATCATTCTACTGCTTCTGGTAAGATAGCAAAAGATTCACTTTTCTATATTATGTCTCGAGGAATCGAATATAAAGAAGCGATAAAATTGATTGTTAAAGCAAGATTTAACAAAATTATTGATAAAATAGGATATGACGATTTAAAAGAAGAAATATTTAAGGAAATTGATAGGAGATTAGATTAATGAATTTTAAAAAAGATTTTCCAATTTTTGAAAATAAAAATATTGCGTATTTAGATAGCGGTGCGACTGCTCAAAAGCCTAAAATGGTGATTGATAGAATAGAAAAATTTTATGAAAATAGTAATGCTAATCCTCATAGAGGGGCATATAGTTTAAGTATTGAGGCTACTTTTCAATATGAGGCTACTCGTGAGAAGATTGCTAAATTTATTAATGCTAAATCACATGAAGAAATTATTTTTTCTAAAAATGCTAGTGAGAGCTTGAATTTAATTGCATATTCATATGGTTTAGATAATTTAAAAAAAGATGATGATGTTGTGATTTCTATTATGGAACACCATTCAAATTTGGTTCCTTGGCAATTTGTAACACAAAAAACAGGCAGCAACTTAAAATATATGTATATAAATGATCAGTTTGAAATTTCTGAAAATGAAATAAAAGAAAAAATTACTGATAATACAAAGATTGTTGGAATTACACATGTATCTAATGTTACTGGAACCATTAACAATGTAAAAGAAATTATAAAATATGCTCATAAAAAAGGTGCAGTAGTTATTGTTGATGCATCTCAAAGTATTCCTCATATGAAAATTGATGTTCAAGATTTAGGTGCGGATTTTCTAGTTTTTTCTGGACATAAAATGCTTGCACCTTTAGGAATAGGAGTACTTTATGGCAAGAAAGAATTACTTAACAAAATGAAACCATTCTTGATGGGTGGAGATATGATTGAATATGTTTATGAACAAAAAACTACTTTTGCTTCACTTCCTAATAAATTTGAGGCTGGCACTCAAAATGTTGAAGGTGTAGTAGGACTAGGTGCTGCTATTGATTATATTGAGAGCATTGGATATGATAAAATTTATGAGCATGATAAAGAACTTGTTGAATATGCTAGAGAAAAATTAGAGAAATTAGATTATTTGGATTTGTATATGACACCTAATAGAGAGAATCATTCTGCTGTAATTTCTTTTAATATTAAGGGAGTTCATCCTCATGATGTGGCAAGTATTTTAGATTCAATGGGGGTTTGTGTTAGATCTGGTAATCATTGTGCACAACCTCTTATGAGATTTTTAGGTATTGATTCTACTTGTAGAGCAAGTTTTTATATTTATAATACAAAAGAGGATGTTGATAAGTTAGTTATGGCTATTGAAAAGGCGTATAAAATGTTTGAAAAATATATACAAAAATAGTGTTTATTATATCTAATTTTGTACCATTTATGGTAACTTATTCATATTCTATAATAGGAAGTTTTAAAATACCGAAACCCAAAATTGAATTATTAGAGGAGAAGAATGTAGATGGATAATTTAGATGAATTATATAATGATATAATTATGGAACATAGTATGAATTCTTATAATAAAAAGAAAATGGAGGGCGCTGATTTTTCTGAGATAGGTCATAATCCTAATTGTGGTGATGAAATTACATTAGAAATGAAAATGGATGGAGATGTTATTGAAGATATGGCATTTTCTGGACATGGATGTGCTATTTCTCAAGCATCAACTTCAGTAATGATTGATACTTTGAGGGGTAAAACTATATATGAAGCTAAAGAAATTATAAGAATTTTTATAGAAATGATAAAAAGAGAAACAAAAGATGAATCAGAGCTTGAAAAGCTTGAGGATGCAATAGCTTTTAAAAATGTTTCTAATATGCCAGCTAGGGTAAAATGTGCTTTGCTTGCATGGCATACAGTCGAAGATATGATTGAAAAAGGTGAATCAGAAGGCAAGATTTCTTGCAAATGTTGTCATTAATAGGAGAAGTAATGGAAAAAGTGAAAAAAGTCTTGATTGGTATGAGTGGTGGAGTTTCAGAAGCTGTTAAGGCTTCGCCTGTTACAGATTCTGTATGCGGAACGCTAAAATCAAAGAAAGTATTAATTGGTATGAGTGGTGGAGTTGACTCTTCTGTTTCAGCACTTTTACTAAAAGAACAAGGATATGAAGTAATAGGAACAACTATGGAATTATTTAATGGTGGTAGTTGTTGCAATCAAGAAACTTATATTGATGCCAAAAATGTCTGTGCTCAAATAGGAGTACCGCATTTTATATATAATTTTAAAGAAGAATTTAAGAAATATGTAATTGATGATTTTATTTCTTGTTATTCAAATTGTTTAACGCCAAATCCATGTATAGAATGCAATAAATATATGAAATTTAGTTTAATGTATGAAAAAGCTAAGATATTAGGATGTGACTATATTGCTACTGGTCATTATGCTAAAACAGAATATAGCGAGAAGTATGGAAGATGGGTTTTGAAAAAATCTCATGCAGGAAAAAAAGATCAAAGTTATGTATTATGGAATATTCCAAAAGATTTAATTGAACATGTAATTTTTCCTTTGGCTGATTTTGAAAGCAAAGAAGATATTAGAAAGATTGCAAGAGAAAATAATCTTAAGGTTGCTAATAAACCTGACAGTGAAGATATTTGTTTTATACCTGATGGAAATTATAAGAGATTTTTAGAAGGCAATTCAGCAATTAAGCCCAAATCAGGTAATATTGTTCATGTAGATGGTAGAATTTTAGGAAGACATAATGGACTTTATAATTATACAATTGGGCAACGAAAAGGCCTTGGAGTTTCTTATAAAGAGCCTCTTTTTGTTGTGGGATTTGATAAAGAGAAAAATGAGGTTATTGTTGGTGAAAAACAATATATATATAAAAGTGAAATGATAGTAAAAAATATTAATTTACTTTTAGTTGATGATATAGTAGAGCCTATGAGAATTAATGTAAAGACGAGATATTCAACTTTAGAGACTTCGGCTACAATCGAAAAAATGAATGATGATGCAATAAAAGTTGTTTTCGATGAACCTGTAGCAAGAATTACTCCAGGACAATCTGCGGTATTTTATTTAGATGATATTGTAGTTGGTGGAGGAAAAATTGTAAAATAATGTAGTAAAAAAATATGATTACATATATAATGTAGTCATATTTTTTTGTATAGAGTAAATTCTAAAAAATATAGAAGGACATGAATATTTACATTATGATTGGGTAGATATTAATAAAATTGATGATGTTAATTTACAACCAAAAGTTTTAAAAGAAATTATTAAAGAAGGTAAATATCCTACTCAAAAAATTAATGTTGATGAAAAATAATTTAAATAAAATAAAATGTCGAAATATGATGAAAAATATGTTATTGTGATAAAGATAAAATTAAGAAAGAAATTGAGGTTGTACTATGTTTTTTGCTAAAGCGGGAAAATACGAAGCTTGTAAGCTATTTAGCCCTGGACATTTTACTTTAATTATAATTACTTTTATGTGTATAGTGGTTGCTTTAAAGAAAACAATTCATAAAAGTAAGCAAGAGGTTCATAAAATTATAAAAATATTAACAATTATAATTGTTGGATTAGAAGTAGTTAAAATTTGTTTTAAATTACAAGATTTTAAAATTATTAATGTGAAAGAATGGGTACCGTTATATTATTGTAGTTTAGTATTATATGCGGGAATTTTAAGTTCTTTTGCAACGGGAAAATTAAAAAGAGTAGGAGATGTTTTTTTAGCTACTGGCTCAATTGTTGGTGGTTTAGTTTTTATAATATTACCAACTACATCTCTTCCAACTTATCCAGCGTTTCATTTTATTAGTATTCATAGTTTTTTTCTACATGGGACGATGGTTTATTTGACACTTTTAATAAATTTAACTAATTATATTGAGTTAGAAAAAAAGGATGGAGTGTATTTTGCTGGATTAGTATTAATTGCTTGTGTGGCAGCATTAATTGTTAACATTAAATTTAATAGTAACTTGATGTTTATTTCTAAAAATTTTCCTAATACTCCTATAGAATTAATTTATAATGTAACTGGAATTTTGTTTACACCAATAATGATTATTGCACAGATGTTTTTACCTTTTTATGGAGTATATGGTATTCTAAAACTTTTTAAAAAAATGAAGGGGAAAAAAGAAGAGAAAAATGAATTCTAATTTGACATTGGAGTTCATTATTGTTATTATTATCCATGAGAAAAATTTTAGGAGGGATGAAAATGAAAAACAAAAAAGTACTAATTACTGTTATTATTGTTTTGGTTTTGATTGTTGCTGTTGTAGCAGGAATTTTAATTTTAAAACCATTTGATAAGGAGAATGATGAAAAGAAAACAAAAAATGAGACAATATCTTCAGAAACTAGAGATGATAAGAAATCTGTTGATTATGAAGAAGTTTTAACTGCATTTGCAGAAGCTTGTAAATCTGAGAAGGATATGGAAGATTTTGTTGAAGAATATGTTGATTTTCAATCTTTATGGGCAGCTCAAAATTCAGATGAACCTTCTGATTTGGCTGATGTTTATAATGAAGCTGATGCATCAGATTATGAAGATGAGGATTTTATTGAAGAAATAACAGACATTTTTTTAGATTTTGTTAGTGAGGATGTAGAAATAGAAATTTCTGATGTAGAAGAAGATGGAGATTTTTCAAGTATAGGAATAGATTTTTGGAAAGCTGTAAAATTTACTGCATCTAGCGATGATGAAGAAATAGAAATGGCTGCAATTTTCTGTGATGACAAAGTTGTTATTATAGCAACACCTGAGGAAATAGATACATTACGTGAATTAGATGATGAAGATGAAGAAGATGGTGATGATGAAGAAATTTCTTTACAAGAAGTAGAAATATTTAATACTCAATTTGAAGATTATGAAGGAACTTCTGTTACAGCTTCTGAAGTTAAAGCTTTATTAGATTTAGTTGTAACTTCTAATTCAGCTTATGAAGAAGATGGACACTTTGTATCAGTTTATACATATAATGTGTCTGGATTTGATAGTTCTGATTTAAATGATGCTTGTTTTAACGAAGATGTTGAAGCAGCTGCTACTGAAATTTCTGCTTTAAAATCAAAAATTGTTTCATCAAAAACATATACTATTTCTTTTGTAAAAGATTTTGATGGATTTATTGAAGAAGTTGAAATAGAAGAAGAATAATAAATATAAACTTTTAAGAGGACATACTTTTCAAGTATGTCCTTTAATTATGGTAATTATTTGCTTTTTCTGATTGATAAATTAGAGTTAATTTGATTTTTAGGTTATATAAAGGGAATTAAAAATTCTTGACTCATACCCTTGCGGGGTATATAATTTAGCGTGTAAGTAAATAAATTTGGCGATTGTAAGTATTGACATTGTAGTATTTACGGGAGATAATTATATAGAAATATTTGAAAAATATGTATGACATAGATAGATTTTATTTCATATATAGTTATAGTAAAGTCAGATGGGAGAATCAATATGGAAAGAAATAAAGCATGGGATTTATTAAGAGAATATAATAAAGATAAATTTCATTTAAAACATGCTCTAATAGTAGAAGGAGTAATGAGATATTTTGCAGAAGAATTAGGATATATAGAAGATAAAGATTTTTGGGGAGTAGTAGGTCTTTTGCATGATTTAGATTTCGAAAAGTATCCAGAAAAACATTGTATAAAAAGTCAAGAAATAATGAAAGAAAATGGAATTGATAGTAAAATTATTCATGCTACTGCTAGCCATGGATATAATTTAACTGTTGATATAAAACCTGAACATGAAATGGAAAAGGTTTTATATGCTATTGATGAGCTTACTGGATTGATTGGAGCAGTGGCTTTGATGAGACCTTCAAAAAGTGTTCAAGATTTAGAATTAAAATCTGTAAAAAAGAAGTTTAAAAATGAAAAATTTGCTGCTGGATGTTCTAGAGAAGTAATTAAAACAGGTAGTGATATGTTGGGTTGGGATTTAGATACTTTAATTGAAAGGACAATTTTGGCAATGAGAAGTTGTGAAGAAAAAATAAATAAAGAAATGGAAGCTTTATAAAAATATGGGAAAAAATAAAATTTTAACAGAAAGTCAACAAATTGAAAAAACTATTATAACTACATATCGCAAAAGTATATGGAGTCCTTTTATAAAGGGAATACAAGAGTTTGAAATGGTTAATGATGGAGATAAGATTGCTGTTTGTATTTCTGGTGGTAAAGATTCAATGCTTTTGGCTAAATGTTTACAAGAGCTAAAAAAACATAGAAAAGTTAATTTTGAACTTGTGTTTCTTGTTATGGATCCAGGCTATAGTTCTAATAACAGACAGAAGATTATTGATAATGCTGAACGTTTGAATATCCCAATTGAAATTTTTGAATCTGATATTTTTGAATCGGTTGATTATATAGATGATCATCCTTGCTATGTATGTGCAAGAATGAGGAGAGGATATTTGTATAAAAAGGCTCAATCGCTTGGATGTAATAAGATTGCTTTGGGACATCATTTTGATGATGTTATAGAAACTATTATGATGGGAATGCTTTATGGTGCACAAATGCAAACAATGATGCCTAAACTTCATAGTACATATCATAAAGGAATGGAGCTTATTAGACCACTTTATTATGTTAAAGAAGCAGATATAATAAAATGGAGGGATAGAAATAATTTAGAATTTATTCAATGTGCTTGTAAAGTAACTGCTAAGAAAAATATTGATTTGGAATATGATTCTAAAAGAGCGGAGATGAAGGCACTAATTAAGCAACTTAGAAAAAAATATGATAAGATTGATATGAATATTTATAATAGTACAAAAAATGTTAATTTAAATACAATCATTTCTTATATTAAAAATGGAGAAGTACATCATTTCATGGATCATTATAATGAAAGCGACAAAAATATTTATTAGTAAAAATAAGCTTTAAATAAAATTAGTGTTAAAGAGAAGTAATTACCAAATGTAGTTTGAGTATTTATGATAGAGGAAAATATATGTTAAAACAATTAAAAAAGAATGGTAGAAAGAATCTGAAAAAACATTATTTACTTTTTGTATTTGTATGTTTTGTTGCTGCTTTTATAGGAAGTGAGTTTGTAAATTCAGCTACTTTAACAAGAGATGAGAAAGTGAGTTCTACTTTTATTACTGAATTTTATGCTAACGGTATAAATGGAGCAGAAAGACATATTAATGAAACAATAGATTTTATTGAAAATTTTGATAATAATAAGATTTTTGAGAGAAGTAAAGGTATTTTCGCAATGGCTATTAACAGTTTTGAGTCTGGCAATTTGTATTTGCAAATAGCCAATGGTGTTATCTCGGCTGTTCATTCTAGGCAAGCCCAAATTATAATTTTAATAATTTTGGCTTTAACAATGTTTTTTATGTTTTACTTTTTTGTTAAAAAAGTTTATATTGTTATATCTAGAAGAATATTCCTTGAAGGAAGAATATATAGTAAGGTTGCTTCACAAAGATTTGTTTCAATAATAAAAGTTAAAAGATGGACTAAAGTCGCAGCAAGTATGTTTGTATTAGTGCTTTTTAAGACTTTATGGGGATTTACTATTATAGGAGGAATTATCAAAAAGTATTCTTATTATTTAGTTCCCTATATTGTTGCTGAAAATCCAGATATTGCTCCATTAGATGCAATAAAATTGTCTAGAAAGATGATGGACGGTAATAAGTGGAAATGTTTTTGCTATGAATTATCATTTATTGGATGGGATATTTTGAGTTCATTAACTGCAGGGACAACGGCAATATTTTATTCAAATCCATATAAGATTGCTACTTTTTCAGAATTTTATGTTTCGATTAGAGAGAAAGCTAAAAAAGAGAATATGGAATTATCAGAAAAGCTAAATGATGTATACTTGTTTGAAAAGGCAAGTGATGAAGTTCTTAGTGAAAAGTACGCAGATGTAATAGAGGGGTTAAGAATTTCTCCTTGTAGTGAATTACCTGATAAAAGAGGAATAAAAAACTTTTTAAATAGGTATTTTGGTATTTCATTATATACGAAGGAATATAATGCAGCCTATGAAAGGGCGCAGATAAGAAAGATGAAAAAAGAAAAATATAAGTATGTTCTTGCAGGTGAAACATATCCTGATAGGTTGTTTACAATAGAAAGGAAGAAAAAGAAAAATAGATTTGAGACTTTAAATTATTTGAGAACATATACATTAAGTAGTTTACTTGTAATTTTCTTTATAATTTGTATTATTGGTTGGTTATATGAAGTTAGTATTCATTTGATAAGAGATGGAGCTTTTGTAAATAGAGGAACGATGCATGGACCTTGGCTTCCAATCTATGGTTATGGCGGAATATTAATTATTACTATTTTATATAATTTTAGACATAATCCTAAAGAGCAATTTTTGGCTACAATAGTTTTATGCGGAATAATAGAATATTTGACTTCTTTTGTTTTAGAAGTTGTATATGGGCAAAGATGGTGGGACTATACAGGATATTTTATTAATATTAATGGTAGAATTTGTGCGGAAGGTTTATTAGTATTCGGAATAGGTGGACTTGCTATTTCATATATTTTGGCACCTATGATAGATAATTTTTTGAAGAAAATTAATAAAAAGATTTTAATTCCAGTACTTAGTATATTAGTAGTTGTATTTTTAATAGATCAAATATATTCCATGAAAAAGCCTAATGTTGGTGCTGGAGTGACTTCATATTCCTATATTCAAGAAGAAAATTATTTGAAGTATAAAATAGATTAAAAAACGAGATTCATTTGAGAATACTCGTTTTTTTAGTTGATGAACATATTAAAGGCTATTTTTTTTAGATATCTTATAGAAAGCAGATAATTTGTAACTTTTTAGTTTTTTGCGTAATAGTATATAATAGGTGATTTATATGGAGTTAGGAGCTTGCTTTTCAGGAGGAGGAATAAAAGGTTTTGCTCATATTGGGGCTATGAAGGCTTTAGAAGAAGAAAAAATAAAATTTGGATATTTTTCTGGAACTTCTTCAGGAAGTATTGTTGCTACTTTATATTCTTGTGGATACTCATCAGAAGAAATTGCTAAAATTTTTTTGAATCATGTAAATGATATAAAATATATAGATAGCGAAAATGTAAAAAGATTTTTTAAAAACTTTTTTACAGGAAAAGGATTTAAAATTGATGGCTTAAATAGTGGAATGATTATAAAACGATTAATTAATAAATATTGTAATCAAAAAGGTGTATATAATATTAAAGATATTGAAATTCCACTTCTTATTCCTGCTGTTAATTTGTGTACAGAGGAATTATATGTTTTTACTAATTATAAAATAGAGAATAGAAGTAGTGGATTTAGATATATTTATGATGTAGATATTGGTACTGCTGTACAGGCAAGTTGCAGTTATCCTGGGGTATTTTCTCCATGTGTATTTGAAGATAGTTTATTAGTGGATGGTGGAATCGCAGAAAATATTCCTTGGAGAGAGATGAAAAAAATGGGAATAGATAAAGTAGTAAGTATTGTTTTTAATGATGAAAGTAAATGTAAACGAGAAAATTCAATTATTGATATTCTTTCAAAATCATTTTCAATACTTTGTCATGAGTTAGCAGAATATGAAGAAGATGGAAGTGATTATTTATTAAGAATCGATTTACCAAAATGTGGTTTGTTAGAGAAGGTTGATGGTAGAAAATTGATGGAAGAGGGGTATAAGCAAACGAAGAAAAAAATTAAGAATATAAAACAAGAAGTTTTAAGTGTTTCTAAAAAAGTTTCACAATTTGATTATGATTAAAAATAAAGTGAACTAAATTTATGATATAAACCTAAAAGAAGGCTTTTATCTTTTTAGTTCACTTTATTTTTTTGAAGCAATTTTAATGAGTAATTTTAGTTATTTTGAAATTTTTGTTTTGCAGAATCTATTTTTTGAGAGTCTGCACATTCAGTTTGATACCAGCCTTTAGCTTTCATTAAATTATAGATTTTGTTTTGAATGTCTAGAGAAGTATTTAATGCGTCTTTAAATGCACAATGAACTTCTTTAGTACTGGATTCAATTGCTCCGTGCATATATAAATCACATATACCTTTTTCGATAAGCAATTCTTTTTCCATTAATTCACGATCTTCCATAAAAAAACTCCTTATAATAAATTTAAAAATTTGTTAAATATTTCATTGTGCTTTTGCTCTAACTCTGATGCATAAGATGCAAGTTGTGCATCTTGTAATTGTGTTGAAGTGTTTTGTGCACAAGTTTTCATAAATTCTTCGTGTGCTAATGCGTCTTCAACATATAAAAGTTCTTTATTTGTCAATTTTATCACCACCTGATTTTATTATGAGCGTGTTAAACTTTTTTATTCACTATTATAATTTTTTTTATGATAAATAAGCGATTTTGTATATTGAGTTTTTTTATGTCCTATGATATATTTCCTTTTATAGGAGAATTGCTGTGAAAGAATGGATAAAGAATAATATTAAATATATAGTAATTATTTTGATAATAGTAATTATTATGACTTTTTTTATGACTAAAAAAGAAGGATATCATGAAGATGAAATGTTTTCTTATGGTTCTTCTAATTACACATGGGATAATGTTTATAGACCTTATGGAAAAGAAGATGCAACTAATGTTCTTGTTAGAACTAAAATTGCCCAAGGAAATCTATTTAATATTTTAAAAAATGTGAAATATTATGTTTGGGATCATAGAGATGAGACCGATAGTTTTTTATTAGAATTTGATTCTAATAGAAAACCTATTTGGAGAACTTCAGAAGAAGCAAAGGATTATTTAACAGTTGAAGGAAACGAAGTAGGAAATTATTTTAAAGTTTATTATAATCAAGCTAGAGATGTTCATCCACCATTGTTTTATTTTTTAGTACATACAGTCTCTTTATTTTTTTATGGTACTTTTTCAAAATATATAATTTATAGTATAAATATTATTTTTATGATAGCATCATTAGTTACTATAAAGAAAATCTTTGAAGCTATAGATAAGAAACATTTGATTATTCCTGGACTTATTTTGTATGGATGTAGTATGGGGGCAATATCAACTGTTATTTTGCAGAGAATGTATGCGATGTTGACTTTTTTTAGCTTAGAATTTATTTTAATTAATATTAAAATTGCTAAAAACGATTTTCAAATTGACAAGAAAACATGGATAGAGCTCGGATTTATAACTGTACTTGGCTTTTTAACTCAGTATTATTTTTGTATTTTAGCTGTATTAATTGCATTAATGATATTTATTGAAATTTGTAGGAAAAAAGACAAAAAGCAAATCTTAAAATATATTTTTAACTATGCTAAAATTGCAGTTATTGGTATTGTAATATATCCTTTTGCAATTAATCATATGTTTTTCTCTTATAGAGGTGTGGGAGAAGCAAAAATGCAAAGAGGTTTTATAGAAAAACTTATCGATTACTTTAATTTAGTTCGGATATTCATATAGTTTGCCTTTTATTAGTATTGTAGTAGTTGTTTTATTATGTGCAATTTTTATATTAATAAAGAGAAAAAAAAGCAGGGAAAGAATTAATAAATTTACTTTTAATATGATGTTTATGTTAGGAGTAGCTTTAGTGCTGTATATTGGAATTATAGTTCTTATTTCTCCAGAACTTGAATATTTTCATACATTAAGATACATTATGTCGGTATTACCAATTATTACGATTTTATTGCTTGTTTTGATTGATTCATGTTTTGGCATGCACAAAAAAATATCAGAAGGAATTTTAATATTCTTAACAATTATAATTTCTATTTATGGATTAATTATTAGTGAGCCATCATTTTTATATAAGGGATATAATAACTATTTGAAAATTGCTACTGAAAATAAACATGTTAAATTTGTTTATGTAGGTGATACTGTATTTAATCATATTCAAAGTATGCAAGAATTTTGTATATATGATGAAAGTTTAATCTTAAATGAAAATGAGATAGATTATATACTAAATGATGAAAAACTGAAAAATGAAGATGAGTTTATATTAAGCATAAAAAAATATAAAGGTGTTGATGAGATTCTAGAAAAAATAGTGTCACAATCAGAATTTAAAAATTATGAGTTATTACTTGATGATAATGGTGACGTGGGTTGTAAAATTTTTAGAATGATGAGGTAAAAAATGTTTTTTGAGAGTAATTTTAAAACAGGATTAAAAGATATTGGAAAGAATAATTTAATTAAAAATGAGACGATTTTAGAAATATTAGAAAATGTTGGAGGTGAACATTCAAATTTAGTAGGATATGGAGCTTTAACTATAGAAGAAACAAGAAAAAGTTGGATTTTATTAGATTGGAAAGTTAAAGTTATAAAGAGACCGATTTATGCTGAAGAGCTAAAAGTAAAAACATGGGGCAGATCTTGTCAGAGAGCTTATACGTATAGAGATTTCGAAATTTATAATTCAAAAGGAGAGTTAGCAGTAATAGCTACTTCAAAGTGGGCGATGATAGATATTGATAAAAAAGGAATTATTAGAATTACAGATGATATTATAGAACGTTATAAATTAGAGGATAAAAGAGTTTTTGAAGAAGAAACACTATTTAAGCCGACTATTCCTGAAAAATTTACAAATGAGATTTTATATACGATTGGTAGAAAAGATATTGATTTAAATAACCATATGCATAATACGTATTATTTGAATTTGGCTTATGAAGCTTTGCCGGAAGATGTTTATAATGACAGACCATATGATGAGGTTAGAATTATGTATAAACATGAAATTAAATTAGGCGATACTGTTGTTTGTAAATATGCTAAAATAAATAATAAACACGTTGTTGTAATTATGAATGGAGATAATATAAATTCTGTTATTGAGTTATCGAAATAATATTAATGTATAAATTGGGTAACTTGATAATATATTTTTACAAAGGAGAAGAGTATGAAAACTAAAAATACTACAATTATTGTATTATTAATATTTATTTTGTTAGTAGCTTTTATTTGTTTAGCTATTTCTAAAAAGATTAGTGATAATATTAATTCAGAAGACGAAGAAAAGAATGTTCTTATTACTGCTGAAAATGAATATGAGCAAAACTATGATAATAGAATAGATGAGATATTAGCAGATGATGTTGAAATAGAGAAAAAATGGCTAATAGATCCTGAAAATATCCCATATGATTTTTCAAATGCAGAAATATTTGAAATTGAACAGACATATATTTGTTTTGAACCTGAGATGAGAGTAAGAAGAATTAATAATGGAAAGCAATATTCATTTGCAATAAAGAGAAATACAACATCAGATGGAATGATTAGAGATGAATATGAAACTAGTATAACTAAAACAGAATATGAAAATTTATTAGATAAAAAAGAAGATGCAACTATTACAATTCACAAAACGAGGTATCAATTATTAGATGATGATGGCGAACTAGTTGCTATTGATATTTTCCATGATGAATTGAATGGACTAGCTTATATGGAAATAGAGTTTGCTAATGAGGAAGAAGCAAATAATTATGAAACTCCAGATTGGGTTATTAAAGATGTTACTGATGATAAATATTATAAAAATGGATATTTAGCAAGATATGGAATTCCTGAAGAATAAAACAGAGAGCTGATAAAAAATGCTTTGCTCCCCGCGAAATCTCGCGGGAAGCTTTTTTTATTATTCGAATTTTGACTGACCCGCCAGTCTAATGATTTGTAAAGAAAAAAATGATATAAATTTAATATACATTGTGGGAGAATTTAGAAAATGAACGAAAAATTATATGAATATATTGATATAAATGACTTAAAAGATATGCTTGATAAGTCAGGTAAATTGTATGGTAATAATATTGCCTATAAAATAAGAATAGAAAATGGAAAGTATAAAGAGATTACACATAAAGAAGTAAGAGAAATGATAAATGGTCTTGGAACATCTCTTTTGAATATGGGCCTTAAAGATAAGAGAATAGCTGTTATTGGTGAAAATAGATATGAGTGGGAAATTGCTTATTTAGCGATTACTTGTGGAGTAGGAACAGTAGTGCCATTAGATAAATCTTTACCAGAAAATGAATTAAGAAGTTTGCTTGAAAGATCTGGCGTTGAAGCTATTTTTTATTCTAAAAAGTATGAAGAATCTTTAGTGAAAATGAAACTAGAAGGAGTTGGAAAATTAAAAAATCTTATTTCAATGGATAGAGATATACATTCAGATGGGATTTATTCAGAAAAAGAACTTATCCAATATGGTAGAAACCTAGTTAAAGATGGTAATAATGAATTTTTGAATGCTAAGATAGATAATGAAAAAATGCTTATAATGCTATTTACTTCAGGGACTACTTCTCAATCTAAGATAGTTGCTTTATCACATAAAAATATATGTTCTAATTTGATGGATATTGCTTCAATTTTAGATGTTAATGAGCATGATGTGTTTTTATCTTTTCTTCCAATTCATCATGTTTTTGAATGTACAGTTGGATTTTTATTTTCTTTATATAAAGGTGCGCAAACAGTTTTTTGTGATGGAATAAGACATATTATTGAAAATATGAACGAATATAAAGTTTCAATTATGGCTTCGGTCCCAGCAATATATGAAAGAATATTTAAAATTATTGCTAAACAACTAGAAAATAAAGGTAAAAGACAAGAGATAATTAGATTAGAAGAAGTTTATAAAAATGAATCTATGGATAAGAAAAAAGAAGTCTTTAAAGATATTCATGATATGCTTGGAGGAAATGTAAAATTATTAATTTCTGGTGCAGCAGCATTAGAGAAAAGTATTGAAGATAAGTATAGAAAACTTGGACTTAATTTGGTTCAAGGATATGGCTTGACTGAAACATCTCCTGTTGTCGCAATTTGTACAAAAGAAAATTATAAGCTAGGTTCAATAGGAAAATCAGTTCCAAGTGTTGAGGTTAAATTAGTAGATGTTGATAAAGATGGAATGGGAGAGCTAGTTTGTAAAGGTCCAAGTGTAATGCTCGAGTATTATGAAAATGAACAAGCAACAAAAGATGCTTTGCTAGATGGATGGTTTCATACAGGTGATTTAGCTAAGATTGATGATGAAGGATACATTTTTATTTGTGGTAGAAAGAAAAGTGTTATTGTTTTAAAAAATGGTAAAAATATTTTTCCTGAAGAAATGGAAAATTTGTTGAATCGAATAGAAGGAATTGAGGAATCTTTTATTTACGGAAAGCCTATTTCAGATGATACTAATGATATTAAAATTTTTGCTAAGTTGGTATATGATGAAGAAACTATAAAAAAAGCTTATAAAATCGAGTCTTCTGAAGAAATATATGATGCAATTTTTAATAAAGTAAAAGAGATTAATAGAACAATGCCTCCATATAAAGCGGTTAGAGGAATTATTTTATCTAAAGAGCCTTTAATAAAAACTACTACAGGAAAGATAAAAAGATCTCAAAATTTAGAAGTAATTATGAAAGAGGGAAAAAATATTAATGAATCAAATTAATTTAAATCGATTTTTTTATTATACTGAAATTGATTCAACTCAAAAAGAAATTTGGAGAAGAATTGAAAAAGAAACAATTGAGAAAGGTACAGTAGTTGTTGCAGAAAAACAAACTAGTGGAATTGGAACTCATGGAAGAGTTTGGCATACAGATGAAGAAAATAATATCGCTTTTTCATTTTATATAGATTTGCCTATTAATGTTAAAAAACTTGAAGGTTTAACTTATGAAATTGCTGAGATTATATTAGAAGTTTTTGAAAGCTTGTATAAAATAAAATTAGCTATAAAGAAACCTAATGATATTGTTTTTAATGGTAAAAAATTAGGTGGAATTCTTACAGAAACTAAACTTGCTCGTGAGACTTTAAAAAACTTAGTTATTGGAATAGGAATTAATACTAATCAAATTGAATTTGCTGATGATATTAAGGATATTGCTTCTTCTATAAGAAAAAAATTTGGAGTTTCAGTTGATAATAATTTATTTATTAAAGAATTTTTAAAAAGATTTGAAGATAGATTTGAAAAAAGGATTGGTGAAAATTAATGAAAATCGGATTTTTATTTCCAGGACAGGGATCACAAACAATTGGAATGGGAAAAGATTTATATGATGAATATGAATCTTGTAGAAGTGTTTATGAGAGGGTAAAAGGTATTACTGGAGTTGATGTTTCAGCACTTACTTTTAATGGAACAGAAGAAGAACTGTCTCAAACGAAAAATACTCAACTTTCTATATTAACAATGAGTTTAGCAATTTTAGCTATTTTAAGAGAAAAAGGTATTAGTGCAGAAGTTTCTGCAGGTTTAAGCTTGGGTGAATATGCTGCACTTATTTATAGTAAAAAACTTGGATTTGAAGATGGAGTTAAGTTGGTAAAAAATAGAGGGGAGTATATGCAAAACTTGCTTCCTGAGGGAAATTGGAAAATGGCTGCTATAATGGGAATGGAAGAAGAAAAGGTTGTTGAAGTTTGTGAAAAAGTTACTACTGGATTTGCCAAAGCGGTTAATTTTAATACAATTGGTCAGATTGTTGTTTCAGGTGATGAGGAAGGAATTAATGAAGTAGAAAAAATTGCTAAAGAAATGAGCGCTAAAAAAATTAGAATTTTAAATACATCTGGTCCTTTTCATACTGAGAAATTAATTGAAGCTTCTAAAGCTTTGAGAAAAGATTTAGAGAATGTAGAATTTAGAAAAGCTGAAACTAAAGTTTTAAAAAATTTAGATGGTCAAGAATATTGTGAAGAAGATGATATGGTAGATATTTTGGCAAATCATATTATCAATCCAGTAAAATTTACTAATATTTTGAAAAATATGTATGATGATGGAGTTGATACTTTTATTGAGGTTGGACCAGGTAAAACTTTATCTGGATTTGTAAAGAGAATGGGATTTGAGAATGTTACAATTTTTAATATTAATGATATAGATTCTTTAAATCACGTGTTAAGTGAAATAAAAATAAGTGAAGGAGAATAGAAATATGGGTAAAGTTGCTTTTATTACAGGGGCTACGAGGGGAATAGGCAAGGCTATTGCTTTAAGATTTGCAAAAGATGGTTATGATATAGCTTTAAATTATAGAAAAGAAAATGAAGAATTAAATCAAACTAAATCTGAAATTAAAAAAAATGGTGTTAAATGTTTTGCTGTTTCAGGAGATGTTTCAGCATATGAAGATTGCGAAAGAATGGCAAAAGAAATTATAGAAAATTTAGGGAGTATTGATTGTTTAGTGAATAATGCAGGAATTACTAAAGATATGCTTTTAATGAGAATGAAAGAAGAAGATTTTAGGCAAGTTATTGATGTTAATTTAGTAGGTACATTTAATGTTACTAAAACAGTAATTCCTTTTATGATGAAAGCAAGACAAGGAAGAATAATTAACATTTCATCAGTAGTTGGTGTAGCTGGAAATGCTGGGCAAGCTAATTACGCTGCTTCAAAAGCTGGAATTATTGGATTTACTAAGAGTTTAGCTAAAGAAGTAGCTTCTAGAAATATTTTAGTAAATAGTGTTGCACCTGGGTTTATTCAAACTGATATGACTGCTGTTTTAAAAGATGAAGTTAAAGATGAGATTGCTAAAAGTATTCCTCTTAAGAGAATGGGAACTGCTGACGATGTTGCAAATGTTATTGCATTTTTAGCAAGTGATGCAGCAAGTTATATTACAGGTCAAGTTATTAATGTTGATGGTGGAATGCTTATGTAGAGATTAATGTTTAGATAGTATTGATATATTAAGTAAAAAGGAAGGATTGTAGAATGGAAAGAAGAGTTGTGATAACAGGTATAGGAGCAATAACTCCTATAGGAAAAAGTGTAGATGAAACTTGGGAATCAATAAAAAATAAAGTTTGTGGAATTGATGAAATGACTTTAATTAATAATGAGAGTTATAAAACGAAGTTTGCTGCTGAAGTAAAAAATTATAATCCACAAGATTTTTTTGATGTAAAGCAGGCAAGAAGATTAGATAGATCTTCACAGTTTGCTTTGATTGCAGCTAAAGAAGCTTTTAAAGATAGCGGTATAAATGCTGAAAATACTGACTTATCTAAAGTTGGTATTTATGTAAGTTCTGGTATAGGTGGGCTTATTACTATTCAGAACCAATGTGAAGTTAATGTACAAAAAGGGCATAATAGAATTTCTCCAATGTTTATTCCTATGTCTATTGCTAATATGCCTGCTGGTAATATTTCTATTGAATTTGGACTTAAAGGAGAGTCTATGTCAATAGTTACTGCCTGTGCTTCTTCTACACATGCGATTGGTGAAGCTTATAGAGCAATTAAACATGGATATGAAGATGCTGTAGTTGCGGGTGGCGCTGAAGCTTCAATTTGTGAAGTAGGAATTGCAGGATTTGAAAATATGAAGGCACTTTCAAATTCTACTGATAAAAATAGAGCTAGTATACCTTTTGATAAAGAAAGATCTGGATTTGTTATGGGTGAAGGTTCTGGAATTTTAGTTTTAGAAGAATTAGAACACGCTAAAGCTAGAGATGCAAAAATTTATGGAGAAATTATTGGTTATGGAGCTTCTTCAGATGCATATCATATTACTTCTCCTTGTCCAGATGGAGAAGGTGGAGCAAGAGCTATGATTAGAGCAATTGAAGATGCTGGAATTAAACCAGAAGAGATAGATTATATAAATGCTCATGGAACTTCTACTTATTTGAATGATTCTTGTGAAACTATGGCTATAAAAACAGCTTTAGGTGATGCGAGCAAATCTGTAATGGTAAGTTCTACTAAGGGAAATGTAGGTCATTTACTTGGTGCTGCTGGTGCGGTTGAAGCTGTTATTTGTACTAAAGCAATTGAGGAAGGAATTGTTCCTCCTACTATTAATTATAAAGAAAAAGATGAAGAGTGCGATTTGGATATAGTTCCAAATGAACCTAGAGAAAAGAAAATAAATATTGCTATGTCAAATTCTTTAGGTTTTGGTGGTCATAATGCAACAATTATTATAAAAAAGTTGGATAATTAGAAGAAAGGAGTAACAAAAATGGAGTATGAAAAAATTAAACAGCTTATGGAAGATATGGGAAATTCTAAATTAAGTGAGATTAATATTGATTTTCCTGATGGAACAAAGATTAGCATGAAAAAAGATGAACAAGTTATAGGTAAAGAGGTTGTTATAAGTGTTCCTTCACGAGAAGAAGAGACTAAAAAGACTCAAAACGATTTACTTGTAGAAGAAGGAAATATTGTAAAATCATCTATGGTAGGAACTTTTTATTCAAAACCTTCTCCTAACGCAGATGCATATGTTTCTGTAGGCGATAATGTAAAAAAAGGTGACGTTCTTTGCATTATTGAAGCTATGAAGCTTATGAATGAAATTGAGTCTGAATTTGATGGTGAAGTTGTTGAGATACTTGTAAAAGATGGTGAAGCAGTTGAATATGGTAAGCCACTTTTTAGAATTAAGTAAAGGAGTTAAAAATAAATGTTAAATAAAGAACAAATTGAAAATATTATTCCTCAAAGAGATCCTTTTTTAATGATTGATGAGGTTGAAGATTTTATTCCTGGAGAAAGTGCAGTTGCATACAAATATGTTAGAGAAGATGAGTGGTATTTTAAGGGACATTTTCCTGGAAATCCAATTATGCCAGGTGTTTTAATTGCTGAAAGTCTAGCTCAAACTGGTGCAGTTGCAATTTTAAGTATGGATGAGAATAAAGGGAAAAATGCTTTATTTGGTGGAATAGATAAAATGAAATTTAAAAAGATAGTTACTCCTGGAGATTCTTTAAAATTGGAAGTAAAAATAATTAAAAGAAAAGGACCTATTGGTCTTGGAGAAGCAATTGCTACTGTTGATGGTAAGATTGCTGCTAAAGGAGAACTTACTTTTGCATTAGTATAAAAATGAAAGTTATTTAACTTTATTTATGAAAAGGGAGAATTAAAATGAACAAAATTTTAATTGCTAACAGAGGAGAAATTGCTGTTAGAATAATTAGAGCTTGTAAGGAAATGAATATAAAAACTGTAGCTGTGTATTCAGAAGCAGATCGAGATGCGATGCATACTCATTTGGCTGATGAATCTATTTGTATTGGTCCAGCACCTTCTAATAAAAGTTATTTGAATTTTCAAAATATTATTGAAGCTGCTAATATTACTGGTGCAGATAGTATTCATCCTGGATTTGGTTTTTTATCAGAGAATAGTCAGTTTGCTAAAATTTGCGAAGAATCTAATATAAAGTTTATTGGACCTTCCTATAAAGTGATTGATCTTATGGGAAATAAATCAAATGCAAAAGAACTTATGAAAAGTGCCGGAGTGCCAGTTATTCCTGGTTCTGAAGGAAGTGTTAAAGGTTTTAAAGATGCTAAGCAAATTGTAGATGACATAGGATATCCTGTAATGATTAAAGCTGCAGCTGGTGGTGGAGGAAAAGGAATTCGTATTGTTAATTCTGAGGCTGAGTTTGAAACTAATTATAATATTGTAAAACAAGAAGCAAAAATTTCATTTAATGATGATGAAATATATATTGAAAAATTTATAAAAAATCCTAGACATGTCGAAATTCAGATTTTAGCAGATGAACATGGAAATGTAGTTCATTTGGGAGAAAGAGATTGCTCTATTCAAAGAAGAAATCAGAAGGTAATTGAAGAAACGCCTTCAACAGCTATTGATGATAAAATGAGAGCTAAAATGGGAGAAGCTGCAATTAAAGCTGCTAAGATTGCAGGATATACGAGTTGTGGTACTATTGAATTTTTAGTAGATAGTGATAAGAATTTTTATTTTATGGAAATGAATACTAGAATTCAGGTAGAACATCCAATTACTGAAATGAGAACAGGGATTGATATAGTTAAACAACAAATTAAAATTGCTGCTGGAGAACCTTTAAAACTAAAACAGAAAGATATTGAATTTAAAGGACATAGTATTGAATGTAGAATTAATGCTGAAAATCCTGATAAAAATTTTATGCCTTGCCCAGGAAAAATTACAGGCTTGATGCTTCCTGGTGGAAAAGGAATTAGAATTGATACTGCTATTTATGAAGGATATACAATTCCACCAAATTATGATTCTATGATTGCTAAAATAATTGCTTTTGGAGATACGAGAAATGAGGCTATTAGTAAAATGAAGAGAGCTTTGGAAGAAACTGTAATTGAAGGGGTTGATACTAACATTGATTTCTTATTTAAAATAATTAAGAATCAGAATTTTATTAGAGGAAATTTTGATACTTCTTTTATAGAAAAAGAAATTTTATAAAATGTTAATAGGTATTATCTATAGACTAAGAAATGTTTTATGAAAATAGTTTTTTTAGAAAGGTTGTTGGAGTATGATTGTAGATAAAATGAAAAAACGTGCACCTACTGCTAAAATAATTAAAAATAATGTTGATATTCCAATTGGCAAATGGGTAAAATGTGCTAAATGTAATGAAATAATTTATAAAGAAATACTTAGGGAAAATTTTAATATTTGCCCAAGTTGTGGTGCCTATTTTAGAATGCATATAAATAAAAGGTTAGAAACTGTTATTGATGAAGGAACATATGAAAAATTTGATTTAGGAATTGATACAGTTAATCCTCTGAATTTAGAGGGATATGAAGAAAAAATAAAAGCACTTAGAAATAAAACAGGGATTCAAGAGGCTGTAAGTAGTGGTAGAGGAAAAATTAATGGTGAAGATGTTATTATTTGTGTTATGGATAGTGGCTTTTTGATGGGAAGTATGGGAAGTGTGGTTGGAGAGAAAATTGCATATTCTATGGAAAAAGCAATTGAACTTAATTTACCTTTTATAATTTTTTGTACTTCTGGTGGAGCTAGAATGCAAGAGGGAATTATTTCATTGATGCAAATGGCCAAAACTACAGCAGCTGTTTCTAAAATGAATGATGCGGGAATTTTATATATTTCGGTTTTGACTGATCCAACTTATGGCGGAGTTACTGCTTCTTTTGCTACTATTGCTGATATTGTTTTGGCCGAACCTGGTGCTATGATAGGTTTTGCTGGTCAAAGAGTTATTTCTCAAACAATAGGAGAGTCTTTACCAGAGGGATTTCAAACAGCTGAGTTTTTATTAGAACACGGATTTGTAGATAAAATTGTAGAAAGAAAAGAACTGAAAGATACTTTGAGTAAACTTATTAAATATCATAAAAATAATTAGAAAGGAGATTAAAAATGAATAAAAAAACTGCTTGGGAAAAAGTAGAGATTGCTAGATCTCCTAAGAGAAAAACAGCTTTAGATTATATTGAAAAAATTTTTGATGAGTTTATTGAACTTCATGGAGATAGAAATTGTAAAGATGATAAAGCTATTGTTTGTGGGTTAGCTAAAATTGGTAATCAAAATTTTACTGTTATTGCTGAACAAAAAGGGAGAACTACTAAGGAAAATATTGAAAGAAATTTTGGTATGCCTAATCCAGAGAGTTACAGAAAAGCAATTAGATTTATGAAACAAGCTGATAAATTTAATAGACCAGTTATTACCTTTATTGATACCAAGGGAGCTTATCCAGGTATTGAAGCAGAAGAAAAGGGACAAGGTGAGGCTATTGCCAGTTCAATGCTTGAAATGTCTAAATTAAAAGTACCTGTTATTGCTATTGTTATTGGAGAAGGATCTAGTGGAGGGGCTTTGGCTATTGGAATTGGAAATAGAGTATTAATGCTTGAAAATGCTATTTATTCGATACTTTCTCCAGAAGGATATGCTAGTATCTTATGGAAAGATTCATCTAGAGCTAAAGAGGCCGCTGAAAAGATGAGACTTACAGCTCAAGATTTATATGATTTAAAGGTTATAGATAAGATAATAAAAGAACCTAGTGGGGATGAGGAAGAATCTTTTTTTAAAGTTTCTAATAGTTTAAAAAGAGAGATTAAAGCTATTATTTTGGAATTTAAAGGTTGGAATAAGGAAGATATTTGTGAAAATAGATATCAGAAATTTAGAAATATTGGTGAATATAAAAAGTTAGAAGAAAGTTTATAGGAGGAAAGTAATGTTATTAGAAAATAAAAAAATTTTAATTATGGGAATTAGAAATAAGTGGAGTATTGCTTATGGTATAGCTAAATCTGCTTATGAAAATGGGGCTAAGCTTATTTTTACTTTTATGGGAGAAGATAATAGATCTAAAATAGAAGAATTAGTTTCTGAATTTGAAGGAAGCAAATGTTATGCTCTAAATGGTGCTTCAGAAGATGAATTAGTTAGAGAAGTATTTACAAAGATAAAAGAAGAAAATGGAAAAGTTGATGGAATTGTACATGCTATAGCTCATGCTAATACAGAAGACTTACATAATGATTTTATTTATACCAGTAAAGAAGGATTTAGTCATGCTTGTGATGTTAGTAGTTATTCATTTGTTTTAACAGCAAGAATGGCAAAAGAGCTAGATTTGTTAAATGAAAATGCAAGTTTAGTTACACTTACATATCATGGTTCTACTAAAGTTTTAGATGGATATAATGTTATGGGCGTGGCTAAAGCTGCTTTAGAAGCTAGTACAAGATATTTGGCAGAAAATTTAGGAAAAGAGGGAATTAGGGTTAATGCTGTTTCTGCAGGACCTATAAAAACTTTATCTGCCAAAGGAATAAAAGATTTTAATTCAATATTAACTATTGTTGAAGAAAAAGCTCCAATGCATCAAAATGTTACTATTTCACAAGTAGGTGATGTTGCTACATTTTTACTTTCTAGTATGTCTTCATGTGTAACAGGTCATGTTCTTTATGCTGATAATGGATATAATATTATGGGAGTTTAAAAAATATGCTTTAAAAGAGAGAAAAGTAGGTTACTTTTTTCTTTTTTTTTGGTATAATTTCAAATGGAGTTTTTATTTTAGGAGGAATGTAAAATGAAATTGAATAAAACTGTTCCAATTACTTTGCTTACTGGATATTTAGGTGCTGGTAAGACTACTTTAATTAATCATGTTTTAAATAATCAAGAAGGTTATAAAGTTGCGGTAATTGTAAATGATATAGGAGAAGTTAATATTGATAGTGATTTGATTGGAAAAGGTGGAATTGTTCAAGAAAAGGATTCTAGTCTTGTACCACTTCAAAATGGATGTATTTGCTGTACACTAAAAGTTGATCTAATGCAACAAATTGCAGATATTATTTCTACTGGTAAATTTGACTATATTTTAATTGAGGCTAGTGGTGTGTGTGAACCATTACCTATAGCTCAAACTATAACAGTCCTTTCAGATGAATCTAAAAAATATGGTTTACCTGAAATTTGTAGATTAGATAATGTTGTTACTGTTGTAGATGCTTTGAGATTAAGAGATGAATTTAATTGCGGGGATAATCTTGTTAAGGAAGAAATTGATGATGAGGACATAGAGAACTTATTAATTCAACAAATTGAATTTTGTACAAAAATTGTTTTAAATAAAGTGGATGAGTTATCTAAAGAAGAAGTTGAAAAGTTAAAAGCTATTATTAGAAGATTACAGCCAAAAGCTGAAATTATTGAAACTAATTATTCTAAGGTTAGTGTTGATAAAATTTTAAATACAAATGCTTTTAATTTTGAAGAAGCTTCTATGTCTGCTGGATGGATTGAAGAACTTAATAAAGATGAGGAAGATGAAGAAGAAGGTGAGACTGAAGAATATGGTATAGGTACTTTTGTTTATACTAGACGTGCGCCTTTAAATAGAGATGAATTTGATAAATTTGCAAGCGCATTTCCTGAGAATATTATAAGATGTAAGGGTGTTATTTGGTTTGAAGATGAACCAGAAACTTCATATGTTTTTGAACAATCTGGAAAACAGGTTCAAGCTTATGAAGCTGGACAATGGGTTGCATCTTTCCCAGAAGCTGAAAAGAAAATGATTCTTCAGGAAAACCCTGAAATAAGAAATGATTGGGATGAAAAATATGGGGATAGGATTGTAAAATTAGTATTTATTGGTCAGAAAATGGATAAAGAGAAAATTATTTCTGATTTAGATAAGTGTATTGTAAATGATTAGGTGATTAATTTTGAACAATAAAATTAAAGTATAATTTCATTTTTGACAACAATAAATGGAGATGATATAATTTATGTTAACTACTTTTTAACTCTTATAGTTATTACGATTGGAGGGATTAAATGGAAAGAGATGTTAAAAAACGGGTTAGTTGTAATGGCGTAGAAATTCAAGTTGTTCAGAAAAAAATGGATTTTATTGTTGAAATTGTGATTGGAACAGAATTGGATTTAACCTGTAAGCAGAAATTCGTTTGTGACGATTTTAAGTTTTGTTTTATTCCTTTAAAAGAGGGCGTGAGTTTTGATAAACCTCTTTGTCTTCCTAAAAAAGGGAGAAAGTATAACAAACGTGACGGAATGAATTATTACAGAATGAAACATTCTACGGATGAATATTATTGTGATATTTCTATTGCACCTCATTTGTATGTTCCAGAAACAATGCAGGAAAAGTCTAAATGTAATCATGAACAACGTATGAGAAAAAAGGCCAAAATAGCCCAGAAAAAGTAACATAAGTTCCAAAAGGCAATACTTGTTGCTGAAAAATGTAGGAAAGGTTTTTTGTAGTGATACAGAAAGCCTTTTCTTTTTTGAATTTAATATTTTACGTAATAAATATAGAAAATTTTATATGTTTAGTTTAAAATTATAGTAAGTGAAATAAAAAGGAGCAAAATATGGAAAATGTTGATATAGAAAACTTAGATTTTAAAGGAAAAAATTACGGATTTCATTTTACTCCTCAGATAAATGAATCTGGTTTTGAAGGAACTGGATTAGAGGCAAGAATTGGTGCAAATTCGTCTGGAAAGCTTGGTAAAGAGGCAATTCCTAAAGTATTCTTTTCTAATGGGATTAATGGAGCATTGATGACTTTTAATAGAATGGCTAATATACCTCCAGCTAAAGGTTCTATTGCTATAATCGTAAAAGACTATTATAGGTATTTACCTGATCGTATAAAAAGTTTTGTACCTGAAGATAAGAGAAACTTGGAATCTTTAACAGATGAAGATATTCAACTTTTAATGGAAAGATTGGATGAGGAAGAAATTTACGAGTTAGATTATTGTGAGTCTTTTGAATTTATGAGAGATTTTATGAGTGAGAATATGTATTTTTTTTTTGATGCTGAGCCTAGTAGATATCAAAATGAATTGACATCTACTGATATTGAAGAAATAAATGCTGCAAGAAATCCAGAAACTTTAGCACAAATTGATGCTCTTGATGCTAGAATAGATGCTTGTGAAGATAAAGAGGAAATAGCAAGATTGAATAGGGAAAGACAAATTTTATCAAGAGAGGTTAGAAGACAATGTATGGAAGTTGCATCTCAAAAGCGAGGTGCAAAATTATTTGATGGCTTTTTTGATATAGAAGATTATAATGAAGAGCATTGTGAATTTTTAGTTCAACCACTTAATAATACACATTCTGCAATAAAAGATAATGGAATTGGTAAAGATGTTCCGGCTGAACAACTTAGAAAGTTATCGACTAGAGGGAGAATAGATGCTGTTACGTTAATTTCTAAGATGTTTGAACAAAGAGATTCTACTTCTGAGTATGCGATGAGAGGAAAAAAATATGATGCTAGATTAATTGAATTTTTTCTAGAATATTTGAAATTGCCTAGAGATTTGTCACAGGATGCTAGAGATAGTATTTCTAGTAAAATTACTGCACATACAAAAACTGTTAGAGGAATATTAAAGCAAAGAAAAGGGTTTACAGGTATTTTGCCGGAAGAAGAAAGTGGAATTGAAGATATTTTATGTGAAATGAGGAAATATAGAGAAGAACCATTGATTTCTATGGGAAGTGTAAATGAATTTGCTAATGAAATTTCTGTGAATCAAGAGAATGAAAATGCTTCAGAGGCGATTGATAGTTTGGTTAGTGCTAGAGAACAAAACCAAATACAAAATCAAGAACAAAAGTAATAGGTGATAATTTTGAATTTGAGATAATAAAGAAAAAATTATTAGAAAGAAGATAATTTGAAATCTACTTAATCCAAGTTTCAAAAATTAATTTAGTATCATAATATAAATCAAGGAAACTTGGAGGTGAATAATGAAACGAAAAACTTTTTTTGTTATATTATTGTTTTTGATGATATTTTTACCATTAAATATTTGGGCTACAACGGCATCTAGTAATGAATTTTATGAAGGAATAGATGTTAGTGATTGGCAGGGGTATATAGATTATAGTCAAGTCAAAAGTAGTGGTATTGAAATTGTTTATATTAAAGCAAGTCAGGGTGACAATATTGTAGATTCATATTTTAGAATTAATTATAGAAATGCAAAAGAAAATGGTTTAAAAGTTGGTTTTTATCATTTTTTGACTGCTAGAAATGAAGATGAAGCTATAAGGCAAGCTGAATTTTTTTCATCTGTAATATCTAATACGAGTCCAGATTGCAAATTAGCAATGGATTTTGAAATGTTTGATGGTTTGAGTGTTAGTGAGATAAATAGAATATCAAAAGTTTTTTTAGAAAGAGTTGAGGAGATTACAGGAAAAGAAGTTGTAATATATAGTGATGCTTATAATGCTAGAAATGTTTTTGGAGAAGAACTTGCTAATAATTACTCTTTATGGATTGCTGAGTATGGAACAAATGTGATAGAAGAATCAAATTGGGAATATTGGGAAGGTTTTCAATATACAAGTAGGGGAAGTATATCTGGTATACGAGGTTATGTAGATAGGGATAAATTTACAGCGCAGATTTTTCTTGATGACAAGGCAGTGATTTCTCCTACAGGAAGAACTGAAAATTATACGCATGATGAGGTATATATTGTTCAGAGGGGAGATACTTTAAGTGCAATTGCTTTAAAATATGGAACTACTGTAAGTAAATTGGTTGCTGTAAATCAGATTAGTAATCCTAACTTGATATATCCAAATGAACGTGTAATAGTTCCAATTAAAGGAAATATTAGAAATGAAATAACATATGATACTAGACATATAGTTTATACTGTAAAAAGAGGAGATACATTGAGTGAAATTGCTTTAAGGTTTGGAACTACAGTTCAAAGTATTGCTGAATTAAATCACATAACAAATGTTAATTTAATATATATTGGTGAAAAATTAAGAATAGTAAATTATTAGTTTGGAAAGTCAGGGCTATTTTGTGGGTCCTGGCTTTTTATATTTGTTAAATATATTATTAGAAAGCAACACTAGTTTGCCTTATTTGTGTTATAATGCAGATGTTGATAAATTGATTGTTTGAAATTCATAAATACAAAGATATAATTGAGGTATACAAAATAGAGATGTTATTGAGGAGCAATTAAAATTTATATAAAGTGTAAATAATAAGTGTAGGAGGAGTTAATATGACTGAAAAAGAAAAGATGTTAAAAGGGGAATTGTATGATGCAAACTATGATGCGAATCTGATAAAAGAGAGAAATATAGCTAAAGATAAATGTTATGAGTATAATAATATAAAGCCATCTTGTTTAGAAAAGCGAAGAGAATTATTGAAATCTATTTTAGGAGAAACTAAAGAAAAATTTTTAATAGAGCAACCTTTTATGTGTGATTATGGCTATAACATAAAAATTGGTCAGAACTTTTATTCAAATCATAATTTGATTATATTAGATGCAAATGTAGTTGAGTTTGGTGACAATGTTTTTATTGCACCAAATTGTGGATTTTATACTGCAGGACATCCTTTAGATTATGAAAGGAGAAATCAAGGATTAGAATATGCTAAAAAAATAAAAGTAGGTAATAATGTATGGATTGGCGGGAATGTTATAGTACTTCCTGGTGTAACAATAGGAGATAATGTTGTAATAGGAGCAGGAAGTGTAGTAAATAAAGATATACCATCAAATGTAGTAGCAGTAGGAAATCCTTGTAAAGTTATTAAAAACATTTAATGATTGACAGAAAGTATGGATTATGAAAGAGTGTATTCTATGTAAAAGATTGTTTTTGAGCATATAAAGCAGGTAAAAAATAAACTGAACGTTGGGTAGAAACTATAATTTACTAATGATTTTATGTTATAATTCATATAATTAATAAGAACATTGGAAAGGAAAATAAAAAATGGAGAATAAGAACAGAAAATCAAGGGTTTTAAAAATAGTTTTAATTATAATTTTAGCTTTAATAATTATTAGTGTAGGTTTAACTATAGGTATAGGAAATTATTTTGTAAATTATGCTTTATTGAGATCAGGCGATGGTGGAGATAGAGAAGTAAAAAATACTGATGCTATAGCAGTGGCAGAAATAGATAATGAGGCAGAGAAGATTATAGAAGAAAACAGACAAAAAGAACAAGAACTTGCTAAAGACTGGGCTGAAAATAGTAATAGCAAAAAGGTTGAAGTAAAAGCAGAAGATGGAATTATTTTAAGAGGAACAGAATATTTTTCAAGAGAAGAGACAGATAAATGGGTAATTGTTTTGCATGGATATCGTTCTACTCCGAATTCTGTTACTTCAATTGGAATGCATTTTTCAGAAAAAGGGTATAATGTATTAATTCCGAGTATGAGAGCGTGTGCTGAGAGTGATGGACAATATATTGGAATGGGATGGCTTGATAAAGATGATTTGAAGTGTTGGATAAAATTAATTATTGATCAAAATGAGAATGCAGAAATAGTATTACATGGTTCTTCAATGGGAGCTGCTACAGTATTAATGGTATCAGGGGATAAACTTCCAAATAATGTAAAGGCAATAATAGCAGATAGTGGATATACGTCAGTATGGGATATATTTGCTTCTGAAGCAAAAGCAAGATTTAATTTACCAACATTTCCAGTATTAAATATGTTTGAATGTGTTGCGAATATTAGAGCAAAATATGATATAAAAGAAGCTTCGGCTTTAGAACAAGTGAAAAAAGCAACTATTCCGATTTTATTTATTCATGGAGATGCAGATGATTTTGTACCTGAATATATGTGTGAAGAATTGTATGATGCTACTAAAAGTATGAAAGATAAGCTGATAATACATGATGCTGGTCATACAGATTCAAAATATAAAGAACCAGAAACATATTATACAAAAGTTTTTGAGTTTTTAGAAAATGTTTATAGTATGTAATGTTTTGTTTAAATTATGAAGAAGACGTGCCCACTAAGTGTAGGCACGTCTTGCTTTTTATATATCTAAATGGTAATAAGTTGTAATTTCATTACCATCTTTATCTTTAGTTTTTTTTGATTTCCACTTTGGTTTCCATGGATACATGCACTTTACGATAACTAGTAGAACAAGTAATCCAATCAGTAACCAAATCCAGAATGGGTCTACGTCTAGTAAGTGGGCAATTTCCCGAATTTCTTCTAGCATAGTGATCCCTCCTAAAAAGTGATAGATGTATTATAGTACTTTTTGCGGTTTATGTCAACTAAAAAGGATTGATTAGTGTGCTAGTTTGAGAAAGATATGATAAAATATTTTAGTAATTATAGATATTAATATAAATGAAGAAATGTATATAATGTAAAATGAAAAATTTGTTACAAATGAAAATATTAATGATAAAATAGTTATAAATAACAAAGATTAATTAATAAATTTATATAGTGTAAAATAGAAAGGGGGAAAAATGAAGAAAGCGGTTATATTATGTGGAAGTATGAAGGTTAAAAATACAATACTTGAAGTAAAAGAAAAACTTGAAAAAAGTGGATTTAATGTTCTTTTACCAGAAGAATGTATGAAAGGCATTAATAAATCTGAGGCTTCTCGTGCACATTTTGATAGAATTATTGCTAATGATGCATATGTATTGGTTGTTAATGTAGAAAAAAATGGTATAAAAGATTATATTGGACCAAATTCTTTGTGTGAAATTGCTTTTAGTTTTTTTTATAACAAAAAAATTTTTTTATTAAATGATTTTTATGAACCTTATAGAGATGAATTAGAGGGATGGAAAGTAATTCCTCTAAATGGAGATTTAAACAAAATAAAAGATTTTTAAAGAGTGTTTTTAATATAGGAAAATGTATTGCATTTTTATATTTTATGGGATATTATTTAGTTGTAATTTAAAAAATGTAATGAAAGGGTGAAAAAACAAATGAAAAGAAAATTTTTGTCAATTGTATTAATGGCTGCGTTTGTATTAATTGCATTTGCTATAACTGATAAAGTTTATGCAGCAACTGTAGCTAATGTTTCAGCAATTACATCTCCAAGTAGTGCAACAATTACAGGTAACGAAACAAATGATGTTACAGTATATTATAATAATCCTGTAGTAGTAGAGTGGGATCTTGCGGATACTTCTATTGGAAGATATCAAGATGCAGGATGGTTAGGCGTTAAAATTACTGCTCCAACAGGACTGGATTTAACACAAGTGAAATATCAAAGTTACTCAGCTTCAGGTTGGTCTGCTGACAAATCTTTTTGGAATAATAAAGATTCAGCTGATGACGCTACAGAACACTATATTAATGTATGGGTACCTTTAAAACCTGAGTATCTAGAAGGAAGGACGACTGATTTAGTTTGGAAATACCAATTTGATTGGGATAATGATGGAAATTTTGAACAACTTATTACTATTAAAGTTTCACCAGATGTAGTTACTCTTGTAAATAATGATGGAATAATATTATATCCTACATTGGTTGAAGAAATACCACCTACTGTTTCTGATAAGGAATTAGAGGATATGTATACAGAAAAAAAAGAAGAAGAACTAACTAATACAGAAACCAACGAGAAAGATGATACTCCAAAAACAGGTTCTGTTAATATAGTTTTATATGTATCTATAATTTTTGCACTTGTATCTTTATCTGGAATAGTATTAACAAAAAAATATGTTAAATAGAATATGATTTTATAAAATATTTAGAGCAGAAATATTATTTCTGCTCTAAATATTATTTAGGAGAAATTATGGCGAAAGGAAAACATTTCAAAAAAAGAAATAAAGGTAAGTTTTTGATAGTATGTTTTACATTAATTTTATTTGCAAGTATAATATGCATAGTATTAAATTTGATTAATAGAGGCAATCATGATAAATTAATTATTAGTATGAAGAATGATAATTCTTTGCCTATTAATAATACAAATAATAATGTAGAAACAGAAAGAATGAAAAAGTTAAAAGAACTTCAAAGAGAAAATTCCGATATCATTGGTTGGATAGAAATAGAAGGTAGTACTATTGATTATCCTGTTTTACAAACAACAGATAATAGTTTTTATATGACACATGATTATAAAAAAGAATATTCAAAAGATGGATCACTATTTTTGGATAAAGAATATGATTGGAATCTGCCTAGCACTAATTTGTTAATATATGGTCATAATAATATAGGTAGTACAGCAATGTTTAGTGGTTTATTGAATTATGAAGATGAAAATTATTATAAAAATCATAAGTTTATTAGATTTACTACTAATAAAGAGGATGTTGAATATGAAATAATTGCGGTATTTTTATCTAGAGTTTATTATAAATCTGAACAAGATGTTTTTAGGTATTATTATTTTATAAATGCGGCTAATGAAGAAGAATTTGAAAATTATGTAAAAAGCAGTAAAGAAGAGAGTTTATATGATATCGAGGCAACTGCTCAATATGGGGATCAACTTTTAACTCTTTCAACTTGTTCATATCATACTGAAGATGGCAGATTAGCTGTTGTTGCGAGAAGAGGATATGAATAACTTTATGCAATTAAAGGCAGTTAATATTTTAAATAGAAGAAATATTTGATATAATGCAGAAAATAAGGAGAATAATTAGAATAAAATTGATAATGGAGATATAAATGATGATAGATTTACACATACATTCAACGTATAGCGATGGAACAGATAATATAATTGATATATTAAAGCAAGCAGAAAATCTAAATCTTGATATTATTTCTATAACAGATCATGAAAGTTGTGATGCGTATCAAGAAATAAATAAGATAGATGTAAGAAAATATTTTTCAGGCAAGATAATAACAGGAATAGAACTTAAGACGCAATATAATGATGGAATAGTTGATATTCTGGGGTATAATATTAATTGTGACAAAATGAAAAACTATTTATCAGAATGTTATAAGAAAATAAGTAGAGAAAAAATTCAAGAAAAAAAATTAGAAGAATTTTATAAATATGGAGAACAATACGGATTAATATTAAGACCAATTCAAGAACTAATATGGGATAAGAAAAAAGATTGGGGGAGCATAGTATTTTATAACGAAATGAAATCTCATGAAGAAAATAAATCTAAAGTACCAGCAGATTTGTGGGAGTCATTCAAAAATTTTAAACAAAATTATTATAAGATAAAGGGAAAAATGTTTTACGTTAATATGTCAAAAGATTATCCTACATTTGATGAAATTATATCAATAATTCATAATTCAGGGGGATTAGCTTTTATAGCGCATATTTATGAATATACATGGATGGAAGATAAATTAAATGAATTAAAGTTAATGGGAGAAAAATTAGACGGAGTAGAATGCTATCATAGTAGTTTTACAGAAGAACAAATCGAGAAATTGATACAGTTTAGTAAAGAAAACAATTTATTAATGAGTGGTGGGTCAGATTATCATGGTACTAATAAACCGTATATAAATCTTGGAACAGGACAAGGAATTTTAAAAGTACCCAAAAACATTATTGAAAATTGGCAAATATAAGGAGGGAATATGTTTAAATTAGTATCAGAATATAAACCAACTGGAGATCAACCTCAGGCAATTGAATATTTAGTTAAAGGAATAAATGAAGGCAAGAAATTTCAAACATTACTTGGAGTTACAGGCTCACGGAAAAACTTTTACAATGGCTAATATAATAGAAAAAACACAACGACCAACATTAGTTTTAGCACATAATAAAACTTTAGCTGGACAATTGTATAGTGAATTTAAAGAGTTTTTCCCTGAAAATAGAGTTGAATATTTTGTATCTTATTATGATTATTATCAACCAGAAGCCTATATTGCTTCTTCAGATACTTATATTGAAAAAGATGCGTCTATTAATGATGAGATTGATAAGCTGAGACATTCTGCAACAGCTTCTTTGTTTGAAGATAGAAATGTAATTGTTGTTGCATCTGTTTCTTGTATTTATGGTTTAGGTGATCCGATTGATTATGAGAATATGATTGTTTCTCTTAGACCTGGTATGGAAAAAAACAGAAATGATGTTATGAAAAAACTTGTTAATATGCAATACAGTAGGAATGAAATGGATTTTAAAAGAGGAACTTTTAGAGCAAAAGGAGATATTTTAGAAATATATCCATCTAATCAAGAAGAATCTGCTATTAGGGTTGAATTTTGGGGAGATGAGGTAGAAAGAATATCAGAAATAAATCCACTTACGGGAAAAACTATAGCTACAAGGGATCACGTTATGGTTTATCCTAATTCTCATTATGTTACTAGTAAAGATAAACTTGAAAGGGCATTAGAAACTATTGAACAGGAAATGGAAGAAAGAGTTCAATATTTTAAAGATAATAAGAAATTAATTGAAGCTCAGAGAATTGAAGAGAGAACAAATTTTGATATGGAAATGCTTAAAGAAACTGGCTTTTGCCAAGGAATTGAAAATTATTCTAGACATATTAGTGGAAGACCTGCTGGTAGCGCACCTTATACTTTATTTGATTATTTCCCTGATGACTTTTTAATTTTAATTGATGAATCTCATGCGACAATTCCTCAAGTGAGGGCTATGTATAATGGTGATAGGGCTAGAAAAGATTCTCTTGTGAATTTTGGCTTTAGATTGCCTTCTGCTTATGACAATAGACCTCTTAAGTTTAGTGAGTTTGAAGAAAGAATTAATCAATGTATTTTTGTTAGTGCAACACCTGCTGATTATGAGAAAGAACATTCTAGGGACAATGTTGTTGAGCAGATTATTAGACCTACTGGACTATTGGATCCTAAGATTGAAGTTAAACCAGTTGAAAATCAAATTGATGATTTAATTACTCAAATTAATGAAAGAGTTGAAAAACAAGAAAGGGTTTTAGTTACTACTCTTACTAAAAAGATGGCTGAAGATTTGACAGCTTATTTGAGAAATATTGGAATAAGAGTTCGTTATATGCATTCTGAAATTAAACCTTTAGAAAGAATGGAAATTATTAGAGATTTACGTATTGGAGAATTTGATGTGTTAGTTGGAATTAATCTTTTAAGAGAAGGATTGGATATTCCGGAAGTTTCTTTAGTAGCTATTTTGGATGCAGACAAAGAAGGATTTTTACGTTCTGAAAGATCTCTTATTCAAACTATTGGACGTGCTGCTAGAAATACTGAAGGAAAAGTTATTATGTATGCAGATGAGCTTACAGAGTCTATGGAGAGGGCTATTTCGGAAACTAATAGAAGAAGAGCTATTCAAGAAAAATATAATAAAGAACATGGAATAACTCCTCAAACTATTAAGAAGTCTGTTAGAGATGTTATTAAGGCAACTATATTAGAGGATATTTCAGCAGAATATAAGATTGATAAAAATGAGACTACAGAAGATATAATTAATAGACTTACTGATGAGATGTTAAAAGCGGCTCAGTCTATGGAATTCGAAAAGGCTGCGGAACTTCGCGACAAGATTAAAGAATTAGAAAAATTTGATGAGAGTAAACAGTAATTTAAATTATATATATTTATTAATATTAGATGATAGGAGAAATGAATGTATAAAATAGGAATTATTGGTCTTGGCTTTATGGGAGGATGTATTGCCAAAACTTTGAAGCAATCTAAAAAAGTAGAAAAAATAATTGCATATGATATAAATAGAAAATTTTTAGATATGGCTAAGAATGATGGGAATATAAATCTTGCTGCAAGTGATTTAAATGATTTTTGTGAATGTGATATTATATTTTTGTGTGTACCAGTTGGTTTTATACCAGAGTATGCAAAAAAACTTTCGAAAATAGTAAAGAAAACTTGTATTATTACTGATATAGGAAGTACGAAAAAAGGAATTGTGGAAGCTTTGAAAAATTTAGATATAAATTTTGTCGGAGCTCATCCTATGGTCGGTTCTGAAAGATCGGGTTATAATACATCTCATGATTTACTTTTTGAAAATACATATTATATTTTAACTGAAAATGATAATATTGATTCTGTAAAAGTAGTAGAAGATGTTGTTTGTGAGTTAAAAGCTATACCTGTTATTATTGATTATAAAAAACATGATTACATTGTTGCGGCTATTAGTCATGTGCCTCATATTATTGCAGCTGGACTTGTTAATATGGTTAAACAACTTGATGATAGTGAAGAGCATATGAAGCTTTTAGCTGCAGGAGGATTTAAGGATATTACTAGAATTGCATCTTCTGATCCTACGATGTGGGAACATATTTGTAAGGAAAATAAAGAAGAGATAATTCCAGTTTTGGAAAAATATATTTCTGGTTTGCAAAGTTTCAAAAATAATATAGATGATAGCGAAAAAAATTATAATTTTTTCGAAAGTTCAAAAAAATATAGAGACAGTTTTGTAAATAAGAAAATTAATGGATTTGTTGCTCCTATGTTAAATGTTATTATTAAAGATGAGAAAGGTTCATTGGCAAAGGTTATTGCTTTACTTTCTGATAATGATGTTAATATTAAAAATATTGGAATTATTCATAATAGAGAATCAGCAGAAGGTGCTTTAGATTTAGAATTTTATAGTATAAAGGATCAAGATAATGGTTTCGATGTTTTGACTAAAAATGGATATAAGGTTAGTAAAATAAAGTAAAAGAGGAAAGTTATGAAAGTAGGATATTTAGGACCTAAAGGAACATTTTCATATGAGATTTGTAACAAAGTTTTTGATAGAAATTATGAGAAGGTTCCGTATAAAACTATAAAAGAAGCAATTATTGCACTGCAAAATTTAGAAGTAGATACTGCTATTGTTCCGATTGAAAATTCACTTCAAGGTTGCGTTACAGAAACTATTGATTGTTTGATTGAAATTGACAATATACAAATTTGTAGTGAAAAAATATTAAAAATTAATCAAAATTTACTTTCTGAAAAGAAGTATGAATTTGAAGAAATAAAAGAAGTATACTCTCATCCACAAGCTTTAGCACAATGTAGAGAATATATAAGAAAAAAATTGAAAAATGCTGAAATTGTGGAAGTTGCTAGTACAGCTTTGGCTGCAAAGGAAGTAAAAAATAGAGAATTTGCTGCTTGTATTTGCAATTTAGAATGTGCAAGAGAATATTCGTTAGAGATAATTGAAAAGAATATTCAAGACAATGATTTTAATGAAACAAAATTTATTGTTTTAGAAAGAAGAAATAATCTTAAAAACAAATTTAATAAATTAACTATGGTGTTTTCTACAAAACATGAGCATGGTGCTTTATATAAAGCTTTAGGTATTTTTGATAAATATGAGCTTAATTTGACAAAAATAGAATCTAGACCTGCTAAAACTAAATTAGGAGAATACTATTTTATAGTTGATGTTGATATTGAGAATGATAATTATTTAAAGGCCATTAATGAGCTTAAAGAAATTGTAGTTTTTTATAAAGTTTTGGGTGGTTATAATAAAGAGTGATATAAGAGGTGAAAATATATGATATCTAAAAAGATGGAGAAGTTAGTTGAAAACAATTCTGTGATTAGAGAAATGTTTGAGGAAGGAAAAAAACTAGCTAAGATTTATGGTCATGAAAATGTATTTGATTTTAGCCTTGGAAATCCTAGTGTAAAAACTCCTGCAAAGGTAAATGATGCAATTAAGGAAATTTTAGAAAAGGAAGATTCTTTAAAAGTTCATGGATATATGAGTAATAGTGGCTTTGAAGATGTTAGAGGTGTTGTTGCTAGTTCGATAAACAAAAGGTTTGGTACAAACTTTTCTGAAAAGAATATAATTATGACTGTAGGCGCAGCTTCAGCTTTGAATATTATTTTTAAAAGTATTTTAAATCCTGATGATGAAGTTATTGTTTTTGCACCATATTTTATGGAATATGATAATTATATTTCTGGATATGATGGAAAAGTAGTTGTTATTTCACCTAATACAGATACTTTTCAACCTAATTTAAAAGAATTTGAAGAAAGGTTATCTTTTAAGACTAAAGCAGTTTTAATTAATACTCCTAATAATCCAACGGGTATTGTTTATAAAGAAGATGTTTTAAAGAAGATGTCAGAAATTTTAATGAAAAAACAAAGTGAATTTGGACATGAAATTTTTTTAGTTTCAGATGAACCTTATAGAGAACTTGTTTATGAAGAAAAAGAGTTACCTTATTTAACTAAATTTTATGATAATACTTTTATTGTATATTCTTACAGTAAAACACTTTCGTTGCCTGGGGAAAGAATTGGATATGTTGTTATTCCAAATGAGATGGAAGATAGTGAAAACATAATTACAGCAGTTACGATTGCTAACAGGATTATTGGGTGTGTTAATGCACCTTCGTTGATTCAAAGAACTATTATGAAATGTATTGATGAAAAAGTAGATGTTAGTATTTACAAGAACAATAGAGACTTGCTTTATAATCAGCTAGTAAATCTTGGGTTTGAATGCGTTAAACCAGAAGGCGCCTTTTACTTATTTGTAAAAACACCGGTTGATGATAAAGAATTTTGTGCAAAGGCTAAAGAATTCAATTTATTATTTGTTCCTGGTAGTTCTTTTGGATGTAGTGGTTATATTAGAATTGCTTATTGTGTAAGTGAAGATATGATTAGAAGATCATTTGAATCATTTGAAAAATTAGCTCAAAGTTATAGTATGAAGTGATTGTTTAAATATAAAAGACATAGATGCATTATCTATGTCTTTTATTTGTGGAAGGGAAGTCCCTTCGATTGTCATGGCTAATAAAAAACGATTAGTTGTTCAGTTTCTTTTTAATTTCATCAAGCTCTGCGGTAGAAAAAGTTCCTTCTGAATTGTCTATTTGTGAGATTGCTTGTGAAATATTGACTATTTTTTCTGGGTCATCGGGAATTTTTACTTCTGTAATATTTTCTCTTTCCCGAATAATAACCATTGGAATATCTTTTTCAGCAATGTGAATAATTTTGAAATCTATTACATTGTGATTATCTTTTAATTCCTGTTTTGCTTCATCAATGAGTGATTCTGCTTTTTGATAGTTTAATCGTCCAATTTTGTAAATTATAACTAGTAAAGTGATTAATGCTATGCAAATAACAATTAAAATGTGGAATAGTACTATCATAATGATAGCTAAAGTATTTGTCATTTTCAGCACCTCCGATAGAGCCATGACGTGCGAGAAAATACTCATATATTTATTATACTATAAAATAGACAAAAATTCAAAGAATCCTTGAAAACAGCTATTTTGAAGAATATTTGTATATAAAGTTGTTTAAAATAAAAATTTTCAGAAAAATGATGCTTAGATACTTGGTTTTACAGTACTATATGAATCAATATTCAAACTTTTGTTTTTTTTATTTAAAAAAGTAATGACATAAAAATAAAAGTATGATAAAATACAAAAATGTGTAGAAAAATAATTATTATATATTTAATGATGTATAAAGGGTAATTATAAATTATTTTTGTAGTTAGTTTATGAAGTTTGGGGGAACTAATAAAATGAATAATTCTATTATTATAAAAGGGGCTAAAGAACATAATTTAAAAAACATTAGTTTAGAGATACCTAGAGATAAATTAGTTGTTATTACAGGACTTTCTGGTTCAGGCAAATCTTCACTTGCATTTGATACTTTATATGCAGAAGGTCAGAGAAGATATGTTGAGAGTCTTTCTGCATATGCAAGACAATTTTTAGGCTTAATGGAAAAACCAGATGTTGAAAGTATAGAAGGACTTTCTCCAGCAGTTTCTATAGATCAGAAAACTACTTCTAAAAATCCTCGATCTACGGTAGGAACAGTAACTGAAATTTATGATTTTATTCGTTTATTATATGCAAGAATTGGCGTTCCATATTGTCCTAAATGTGGAAAGAAGATTGAAAAACAAACAGTAGATCAAATTGTTGATAATATTATGGAATTGCCAGAAGGAACTAGAATTCAAGTTTTTGCTCCTGTTGTTAGAGGAAAAAAAGGTGAGTATGTAAAACTCTTAGAAAATTTTCAAAAAGATGGTTTTGTTAGAGTTAGAGTTGATGGTCAAATGTATGAACTTTCTGATGATATTGATATTGATAGAAAAAAGAAACACAATATTGATATTGTAGTTGATAGGCTTGTTGTAAAAGATGAAATTAGAAATAGATTAACTGAATCTGTTGAAACAGCTTTAAAATATGCTAATAATTTAGTAACTATTGATGCTGTTGGAATAGGAGAAAAAATTTATAGTCAAAATTACGCTTGCCCCGATTGTGGTATTAGTTTTGAAGAATTAACACCTAGAATGTTTTCGTTTAATAATCCTCAAGGAGCTTGTCCTGAATGCACAGGTATTGGATATTTAATGAGAATGGATGAGGATTTAATTATTCCTGATAAAAATAAAACTTTATATGATGGAGTAAAAGCTTTTGGTTCTAGTACTATGAAAAAAGGTGAAACCATGGCTAAAATGTATTTTGAATCAATTGGAAGATATTATGGCGTTGATATAAAAAAGCCTATTAAAAAGCTTCCTAGGGAATTTTTAGAAAAAATTCTTTATGGTACAGGTGATGAGGTTATTGATTTTGAATTTGAATCAGCCAGTGGTACTAGAAAGTTTAGTACTCCTTTTGAGGGCGTAATTCCAACCTTACAAAGAAGATATAGGGACACAAAGTCACAAGGAATGAGAACTTTTTATGAAATGTATATGAGTGAAAAACCTTGTAATACTTGTCATGGTGCTAGACTTAAAGAAGAAGTTTTGTCTGTAAAAGTTGGTGATAAAAATATTAATGAACTTACGGATATGCCAATTAATAAAATTAAACAATATCTTGAAAATCTAGATTTGTCTAAAAAAGATAGAATGATTGCAGATCAAATTTTTAGAGAACTTTCAACAAGATTACAATTTTTGATTGATGTAGGTCTTTCTTATTTAACTTTATCCAGAGCGGCAGGAACTTTATCAGGTGGGGAGGCGCAAAGAATTCGTCTTGCTACTCAAATCGGTTCAGGACTAAGTGGTGTATTATATGTTCTTGACGAACCTAGTATTGGACTTCACCAAAGAGATAATGATAAATTATTAGCTACTTTAAAAAAACTTAGAGATTTAGGAAATACGCTTGTTGTTGTCGAACATGATGAGGACACAATGTATGCTGCAGATCAGATTATTGATATTGGTCCCGGACCTGGTGTTCATGGAGGAAATGTTATAGCTCAAGGAACTGCAGAAGAGATTAAACTTATTCCTGAATCTATTACTGGTCAATATTTGAGTGGTAAAAAGAAAATAGTTGTTCCTAAAAAGAGAAGGAAGCCTAATGGAAAGAGCATTGAAATTGTAAATGCAACAGAACACAATTTAAAAAATTTAAATGTTAAATTCCCTTTAGGAGTTTTTAATTGTGTAACAGGTATTTCTGGTTCAGGAAAAAGTACTTTAGTAAATGAAGTTTTGTATAATTATTTGGCTAGAGAACTTTATAAATCAAATTTAAAACCTGGAAAATGTGAAGAAATAAAAGGAGTTGAAAATATTGATAAAGTAATTAATATTGATCAATCTCCAATCGGAAGAACACCTCGTTCTAATCCTGCTACATATACAGGTGTGTTTGATACCATTAGAGATATTTTTGCTAATACTAATGAGGCAAAGATGCATGGATATCAAAAAGGAAGATTTAGTTTTAATGTTCCTGGTGGTAGATGTGAAGCGTGCCAAGGTGATGGAATTATAAGAATCGGAATGAACTTTTTACCTGATATTTATGTTCCTTGTGAAGTTTGCCATGGAAAAAGATATAATAGAGAAACTTTAGAGGCTAAATATAAAGGAAAAAGTATTGCTGATGTTTTGGAAATGACAGTAGAAGAAGCATTAGAATTTTTTGCTAATATTCCTAAAATAAAAATTAAATTACAAACCTTATTTGATGTTGGGTTAGGATATATTAAACTTGGACAGCCTTCTACTACTTTGTCAGGTGGCGAGGCACAAAGAGTTAAACTTGCGACTGAGCTTTCAAAGAGAGCAACTGGAAAAACATTGTACATTTTAGATGAGCCGACAACAGGGCTTCATATTGACGATGTACATAGATTAGTAGATATTTTACAAAGATTAGTTGATACAGGTAATACAATTATTGTTATTGAACATAATTTAGATTTAATAAAAACAGCTGATTATATTATTGATTTAGGACCTGAAGGTGGAGAGGCTGGAGGAAAAATTGTTGCTGTTGGTACTCCAGAACAAGTAGCTAGAAATCAAGAATCTGAAACAGGTAAGTTTTTAAAGAAATATTTAGATATGTAATACTTTTGTTTTATAAAAGTAATTAAAATGTAATCTAGTTATTCTATTTTAGTGATATACTATTTTTGAAGTATTAAATGGAGTAATTAGGTATGAATTTCTTTGAAAAAATAAAAAGAATATTTATAAAAGATAAAGTAAAAGCGTTACCAGCAGAATCAACAGATATATCAAAAATTGTTTTGCTTGCTACTCGTGAACGTGATCCAGAGAATGTTTTAGATATTTTGCATAATCATGCATATGCTATGAAATCATCTGATATTGTACAGATAATTGGTCATATGCCTATGAAATCTAGAATGAGTGCTATTATTGTTTCAAATAAATATATTACACCTTATGATCTTGCTGAGTTTGCTTTAAAGAAATTAGATTATTTAGGAAAAATAGATGTTCTAGAAAAGTTTCAGTATAGGTTGGATTTAGAAGATATTTATCAATTATTTAATAGCCTTCCACCAGATCAAAGGTTGAATGCACTTAGAAAATGTTCTGATAGGTTTGATTCTTTTGGAATTGCAGAAGTAATTAAAAATTATGTGCCTTTATATGAAAGATTAGATGCGCTTAATATATATCGATTAAAATTAGATGGGTTTTCTAAAGCAACTATTATTCGTAAATTAGATGGAGAAGGAAAAGTTAAGGCTTTAGAATTATATGCAAAAGAAATTAACCAAAATGATTTAGAAGATATTGTTTGTGAAACTGAAAGTGATAAAATGCCTGATGTTTTGAATATGGCTTATCATTATTTATCTTGTAATCAAATTGCTGATATTATTAAATATAATATTCCAATAACAAGAAAACTTGAAATGCTTTATAAATGTTGTTATAAATTAGATTCTGCTACGATTTCTGATTTGATTAAATTTAGTATTCCAGAAGAAAGTAGAGAAGAAGCTTTAATTGCTCTTCAAAATAGAATGGATAAAACGAATGTGGGAGAAGTGTTACAGTTTTGCACAAAGAGTTTGAAAGTTTTGAAAAAGGTACAACATAATCTTTATCCAGAGGATGTAGAATATTTTAAAAATAGTATAAAATAAGAGATGGTTAAAAGAAAGAACCTGAAATTTTAAGATTTCGGGTTCTTTATAGTTCAAAATTAATTTTTGATATACTTTAATAATTATTCTTCAGAATTATTATTCTTTGAAGAATTTTTCTTTGTTTGTTTATTTTTCTTTTCTTTACTCATAAATAAAACACCTCCAGAGATTTTTTAGCTGATTGCTTTGTATGAATATATTTTTTCATTTTTGTTTAAAATTATTCATCTTTATCAAAAAATGTAGTATAATATTTTTGTTAAGTGAGAATACAATAAAAAATTGGAGGAACAATGAACGAAAATATAGTTATAGGAATAGAGGGATTAGTTGGAACCGGAAAGACGTCAATTTGTAGAGAACTTTTAAAATATATTCCAAATTCAATTGTTTTGCATGGCGGAAATATTTATAGAGCGATTACGTATCAAATTATACAAGAGCAGATTCCTTTTGAAAAAATGTATTCTGTTGATTTAAAAAAACTTTTTGAAGAATTTGAAATATCAATTGAAATAGAAAATAGAGAAAGTGTTGTTTATGCTCATGGAAAAAAAGTTAAAGAAGAAGATTTACAGTCTTTAGAAAATTCTATGGCAGTTTCTAAGATTTCTAATATTGCAAGTAATGGAAATGCATATAAAGTTCTTAGAGAATATATTAATATGTATAAGAAAAAATATAATGTAATTTTCTCTGGTAGAGATACTATGAATATTTATCCTGATCTTGATTATCATTTTTTTATAACTGCTGATTTAGACAAAAGAGTAAAATTAAAGACTTTACAATATGGCAAAGATGTGAATAAAAAAGAAGTTAGAGATAATATTTTAAAAAGAGATGAATTGCAAGAAAAATCAGGTTATTACCAAACATATGAAAATACTATAATTATAGATGTATCTGATGCTGAAAGTATAGAAGAGTCAACAAAAAAAGTGTTAGAGAATATAATAGCTGATAGAAAGGATTAATTTTTTATGAAATTTGTAAATGAAAAATTAAATGAATTCAATGAATATTTAAATGGTAGAAAGGTTGCTATTATTGGGCTTGGAGTTAGTAATATTCCTTTAATAGATTATATGAGAAAATATAAAGCTCAAGTTACAGTTTTTGATAACAGAACTATTGATGATATAGATAAATCTGTTATGGATAAAATTGTTAGTTATGGAATGAAGTTTTCACTTGGACATGATTGTTTATCTATGCTAAAAGGCTTTGATTTGATTTTTCGATCACCAAGTTGTTTGCCTAACAGAGAAGAACTAGTAGCTGAAACAGAAAGAGGAGCAATTGTAACTACTGAAATTGAAATGCTTTTAGAACTATGTCCATGTAAAACTATTGGAATTACAGGAAGTGATGGAAAAACTACTACTACAACACTTACATATGAAATTTTAAAAGCTAAAGGATATAATGTTTTTTTAGGTGGGAATATAGGAATACCTTTGTTTACTAAGGTTGAGGAGATGCTACCAGAAGATATTGTTGTTTTAGAAATGAGCAGTTTTCAACTTATGAATATGAAAATCAGCCCTAATATAGCGGTAGTGACAAATGTCACACCAAATCATTTAGATTATCATACTGATTTAGAGGAATATACTGAAGCAAAAAAAGAAATTTTTAAACATCAATTAGAAGATGATATATTGATTTTAAATTATGATAATCTTGTGACTAGAGAATTTGCAAAAGAAGCAAAAGGAAAGGTTATATTCTTTAGTGATCAAGAACGACTTGATAATGGTTATATAGTAGATGAGGGAACTATAAAATTTTGTGAAAACAAACTTAGAAAACACATATTAAATGTTAAAGATGTAGCTTTGATTGGAAAACATAATTATCAGAATATTTGTGCTGCTTTAGCTGCTACTAGAACTTTAGTTGATGAAATGACAGCAAAGAAAGTAGTTACAGAATTTGAAGGTGTTCATCATAGATTAGAACTAGTAAAGAAGACATCTAATGGGGTTAAATGGTATAATGATTCTGCTAGTTCTACTCCAACTAGAACTATATCTGGAATTAAATCTTTTGGTAAAAAAGTTATATTAATAGCCGGTGGTTATGATAAAAATTTAGATTATACTCCTATTGCAAAGCCAATAGTTGATGGAGTTAAAGCTTTAATTTTAATGGGGGCAACTAAGAAAAAAATTTATAATGCTGTAACTTCTGAACTTAACAAACAAGGTAAAGAAATGGATATATATGAAGCTTTATCATTAGAAGAGGCAATTGAAATTGCAGATGAAGTTTCTAAAAAGGATGATGTAGTTTTGTTTTCACCTGCTAGTGCTAGTTTTGATATGTTTAAGAATGCATATGATAGAGGAGATAAATTTAGAGCGGCAGTTAGAAGAAAGGTAAATTAGTGAGATTAGTAAAAAAAGGTTTTAGTTTTTCTAAAATCTTTTTTTATATATTATTTTCTAGACGGCCTTCTTAAAATGTGATATAATAAACTCCATTTCATTTATCGAAACACAATCGGGTCTAATGACCTGTTCATCTATAGATATTTACAACATTATAGGAGGTGTTCTAGAATGAAGGAACGGAATTGGTTTGTAACTAATTGGAAGGAGATTTTGAAAGCAATTGCTTTGCTAGTAGTAATAATTGGAGCTTTTGTTTTTGGAAAGTATGTTTTGAAAGTTTCTTTTTCGGTTAAATGGAAACTATGGTTGGCAGTTGTTTTAGGTGAGCTTTCATATCTCTATTCAGTAACTTTTTTGGTTGCAGGAGTTTTTGCTGCACTAGGAGGTTTTGATGAGAAACATAGAGTCAGCTTGGCTGGCTTGGGGACTGCAATTGTTCTTGTTGGAGTAGCGACTATAATTCAGCTTGCTTTTTGGGGTGTGGTATTGTCGTGTACTAAAGCTTTGATTGCAATTGCTGTGACTTTAGTGATTGTTTCTATTCCGATAGTATGTTTCCTTTTGAGAAGGTTATAGTTAGAAATTTCGTGGGAAAAGGTCAACTTTCAGTTTTGGAAGTTGACCTTTTGTGTTTATATTTACAAAGAAAGTTTAAATTTAAGATGTTTACGAATACTTTTTTGAAAAAATATTATACTACTTTTAAGAGGTACTAGAATGCTTGATATTCTTAAAAATTTGTTGAAATATAAAAAAACTTTATATGTTCTTCTTTTAGTTGGTGCTGTTTTTCTTGTATTAAAAATGGCATGTTTTTTTATGCCATTTTTTATAGCTTTAATAATTGCAACTTTGATGGAACCTTTTATTAAATTAATTTGTAGAAAAACTAAATTAGTTAGAAAATATTCGGCAATAATAGCTTTAATAGTTGTTTTTTCTGTTTTGATTGGAGTAATTGTTATTTCTACTATATTGATTACTGCTGAAATTACAAAAATTTTATCTGATTTTTCAAGATTTGGAAATGATATTTTTAAATCTGTAGAGAATGTAAGTAGAGTTTTAAAATTAGAAGATGTTAATGTTTCAGATGATGTAAAACAGTTTGTAATAAATATGACGAATGAGGTACTTGGTAAAGGATTGGGATATTTTAAAGATTTTTTGATTAATATTTTAAATTTGGCGACGCAGATACCTTCTTTTATTGTTTATTTGATTATTACTATTTTAGCAACATATTTTATAACTACAGATAAAATTTCTTTACTTGATGATATAGAACAAAGAGTTCCTAAAAAATGGATAAAAAAGGCTAGTACTCAATTTCAATCAGTTATTAGTGTGCTAGGAAAATTCTTGAAAGCGGAAATTACGCTTGTTTTTATTTCTTTTTTACTAGTACTTATAGGTTTGTATATTTTTAAGTTTCTGGGAATGAATGTAAAATCACCATTTTTAATTGCTTTAGGAATAGGTTTTGTTGATTTACTTCCAATATTGGGTTCTGGAACTGTAATGATACCTTGGGGAATTATTTTAATTATAATGGGGGATGTTACATTAGGTGTTAGTGTACTGGGATTGCTTGTGTTGATTACTGTGGTTAGACAGTTTTTAGAACCAAAAGTTGTTTCAAATAATTTAGGAATACATCCTTTATATACACTTATTGCTATGTATATTGGATTTAAAGTTAGTGGTGTGTTAGGGCTTCTAATTGGACCTATTATTTTGATAATAATTATTAATTTTTTAACAGCTTATATGAAATATTTTGTTGATGATTAATAAATATTGCTTGTTGGAACATAAGTATCTTCTGGTGGATAAACAAATTCATCAGATGGCTTTTGAGTGTTTTCAATGTTAGTTATTTTTAATATTGGGATATCGCCATTTAGATATCCTTTTTTTATTGTTCCAGTAAGTTTAACCCAAGATAAGTTTTCAAAATCTGATATATTGTCATATTCGCAAAGAAATCCTACAACGACTGTTTGAGAAGCTTCATTTATTATCATGTTCCTAGCAATTACAAATTGGTTATCATTTAGGTAATCAATTTTATAAATGTAACCAGTAAAAGTAATTTCTTTTCCGATATAGTTGTCTAAATTGTCGTGTACTGCTTTTAATGTATTTGTGTATTGTGAAGAAGTAATTTCATTAGTAGATGGAATAGTATTAGTATCATTAACAACAAAATTTTCGGATTTAAAATTTTTAATTTTTGAAAAAAGTTTTGATATTGAAAAGGTTAAAAAAAATAAACAGACTAAGACAAAAAATGTTAATAAACCTTTTAATAACTTATTTTTGTTAATTTTAAAATTATATATATGCATAATTAAAATCCTGCCTTTAAATAAATTTATTAAATACTATGAAATAATTTCTATATTATTCCTTGCAATGTATAAAAAATAATGATATATTTATCGATAGTTAATAATTAGGAGGCAAAATAGATGGGATTATTTAAATCTTATAGTGAAAAAGAAGTAAAGAGAGTTCAACCTATAGTAAATAAAATTAATAGTTTAGAACCTGAAATGGAGAAATTAACTGATGCAGAACTAAGAGCTAAAACTGATTATTTTAAAGCACAATTAGCCGATGGAAAAACTTTAGATGATATTTTACCAGAAGCTTTTGCTGTTGTAAGAGAGGCATCAAAAAGAGTTTTAGAAATGAGACATTTTGATGTACAATTAATTGGTGGTATTATTCTTCATCAAGGTAGAATTGCAGAAATGAAAACTGGTGAAGGTAAAACATTAGTTGCTACATTGCCAGTATATTTAAATGCCCTTACAGGTAGAGGGGTTCATGTTATTACTGTTAATGATTACCTAGCTAAAAGAGATAGTGAATGGATGGGAAAATTGTATAAGTTTTTAGGATTATCTGTTGGATTAAATATATCTAGAATGAATCAACAAGATAAACAAAAAGCTTATGCTTGTGATATTACTTATGGTACTAATAATGAATATGGATTTGATTATTTGAGAGATAATATGGTTATTCATAAAGAAGATATGGTTCAAAGAGATCTTGCTTATGCAATTGTCGATGAGATTGATAGTATATTAGTTGATGAGGCTAGAACACCACTTATTATTTCTGGTAGAGGAAATAAATCTTCTGATTTGTATAAAAAAGCTAATGATTTTGTAAAAAGATTACAGGCAAAGGTTATTGTTGAGGAAGATGTTAAAGATGAAGCTCAACAAGAAGATAACGAAAAATATGATTATATAGTTGACTTAAAGGCAAAAACAGCTACTTTAACTCAAAAAGGTATAAAAAAGGCTGAAGACTACTTTGGAGTTGAAAACTTTAATGATTTAGATAATACTGATATAGTTCATAATGTTAACCAAGCATTAAAAGCTCATGGTGTTATGAAGAAAGATACTGATTATATTGTAAAAGATGGAGAAGTATTAATTGTTGATGAATTTACAGGAAGAATTATGTATGGAAGAAGATATAATGCTGGATTACACCAAGCAATTGAAGCTAAAGAAGGTGTAAAAATTGCAGATGAACAAAAAACTTTAGCTAATATCACATTCCAAAATTATTTCAGAATGTATGAGAAATTAGCTGGTATGACAGGTACTGCAAAAACAGAAGAGGAAGAATTCAGAGAGATTTATAATTTAGATGTTGTTTGTATTCCTACTAATTTACCAGTTGCTAGAAAAGACTTAAGTGATATTATATATAAAAATGAAAAAGTAAAATTTGATGCTGTTGTTGAGGATATCAAAAAATCACATGAAAAAGGTCAACCAGTTCTAGTTGGTACTGTTTCAATTGATAAATCTGAAAGATTAAGTAAATTACTAAAAAAAGCGGGAGTTCCTCATGAAGTATTGAATGCTAAATTCCATGAAAAAGAAGCTGAAATTATAGCTCAAGCAGGTAAATATGGTGCTGTTACTATTGCTACCAACATGGCTGGTCGTGGTACAGATATTATGCTTGGTGGTAACACTGAATATATGGCTAAACAAGAAATGAAAAGACAAGGTTATACAAATGATCTTATCAATCAAGCTTCTGCACATAACGAAACTAAAGATGAAAAAGTTTTAGAAGCTAGAAAGAAATTTAATGACTTAGAAGAAAAATATAAGAAAGAAATAAAAGAAGAAAAAGAGAAAGTTATTGCAGCTGGAGGTCTTAAAATAATTGGTACAGAAAGACATGAATCTCGAAGAATTGATAACCAGCTACGTGGACGTAGTGGACGTCAAGGAGATCCTGGAGAATCAATTTTCTATATTGCTTTAGATGATGACTTAATGAAAATATTTGGTGGTGATAAAGTTACTGCTGTATATAATGCATTAGGTGCTGAAGAAAATATGCCAATTCAATTTAAGCCAATTTCTAAGGCTGTTGAAACTGCTCAAAAGAAAGTTGAGAGTAGAAACTTCTCAATCAGAAAACATGTACTTAGCTATGATGATGTTATGAATACTCAAAGAGAGATTATATATGGTCAAAGAAGAGAAGTATTAAATGGTGAAGATGTTACAGAATCAATTAAAAATATGATTAGAGAAGCGTGTGAGTTAATCGTTGATACTTATAGAAACGAACTTGAGGAAAAAAATCCAGACACAAGTGCTTTATTACTTGAAATACAAACTGGATTAAATATTAAAGAAGTTGAAGCTTTAAATAAAGAGAATCCAGATGCTGATGAAATATTAGCTGAAATAACAGAAAAAGCGTTAGCAACTTATGAAGCAAAATGCAAAGAAATAGGAGAAGATGCTTTTAAAGAGCTTCAAAGAATTGTTTTGTTAAAAGTTGTTGATGAAAAATGGATGGATCATATTGATGAGATGGATGAACTAAAAAATGGTATTGGGCTTCGTGCTTATGGACAAAAGGATCCAGTTATTCAGTATCAAATTGATGGTTCTGATATGTTTGAAGAAATGGTTAGTAATATTAAACTAGAGGTAACTAAAATCTTAATGTGCATTAAGAAAAGAGAAGGGTATGAAAGAAAAAGCACAGTTAAAGTAACTGGAGAAGGAAGAGAAGATATAGATGCTATGATTAATCCTGAACTTGCTGGAGAAGAAAAGAAAAAGGTTAAAGCACCAATAGTTAATGAAGGACCTAAGGTTGGTAGAAATGATTTATGTCCATGTGGAAGTGGTAAGAAATATAAAAACTGTTGCGGAAAAAATCAATAATATAATATTGTCAATGGTTTGAAAATAACATAATTTAATTTATCTACTGAATTTATAAAAAATAAATAAATTTTGAATGAATACAGAGTGTTAACCTATAATAATGTGTTGACACTCTGTGTTTTAATTTATGGTGATATTGATAATAAATTATTAAAGGTATGTAAAAAATATTGTAAAATTCTGCTAAAGTACTGCTGTAACAGGAAAAATTATAAAAGAACTAAGAGAAAAACAAAATTTAACGCAAACAGAGCTTGCAGAAGTTATTGGAGTAAGTGATAAAACAATAAGTAAATGGGAAACTGGAAAAGGGTTACCAGATATTTCATTAATTGAACCATTAGCAAAAGCTTTAAATGTTTCTGTAATTGAGCTTATGAATGGGGAATATATTACAAATCAAAATAAATCAAGTAATATGTTAAAATCAAGTTTTTCAGTTTGTCCTATTTGTGGAAATATTATTCATACAATGGGAGAAAATATAAATTCTTGTTGTGGAATAAATTTACCTATTTTGGAATGTGAATTAGAAAATGATGAACATATTATTAATTGTGAAATAATTGAAAATGAATATTATATTTCAATTAAACATGAAATGACTAAACAACATTATATTTCCTTTATTGCATATGTTACAAATGATAGATCTGAAATTGTAAAATTATATCCAGAACAAAATGCAGAAGCTAGATTTTTTAAGAGAGGTAAAGGCATAGTGTATACGTATTGTAATAAAGATGGATTGATGAATAAAAAAATATCAGAATGAAAATTGTGTTTTGGAATATATTTAATAAGTACAAGTTATAGATAGTACGACTTGTAAAAGAGGAATAATGCCTAAAGATAGGGTTGTTTATTATAATCAAATAGATATAGGAATATTAGAGCTTTGCCTAAATAAAAATAATATATTTTTTGATAGACAGTTATTTGTAGAAGAAAATTTAGAACTTGAAAAAAATTTAATAGTTAAATATTTAATTAAATAAACAATTTTTGATTATATATTCTATTTGTGGAGTCACATATATATTAGATGGATATATAGCAAGAAAAAGAAAAACAAAAACAGAGAGTAACTTTGGTGCTAAATTAGATACGTCAATATTTAGTTAAATTATATTTTAAGGTATTGATGAAAATGGATTTTGTAGAAGAAAGTTGTAAAAGAGTAAAATTCGACTTAAAGTAGAATTGAAAAAAATAATCTACTCTACTAATAGTTTGTATACTTTATGACAAAATTTTGCTAATTTGTAATTGAAGGAGGTTAATTATGGATCAAGTTAAGATAGGAAAATTTATTGCTCAATGTAGAAAAAATAAAAAATTAACACAAGTGCAATTAGCGGAAAAATTAAATATTACAGATAGAGCAATATCAAAATGGGAAACAGGAAATGGTATGCCAGATTCTTCTGTGATGCTCGATTTGTGCGAGATACTTGGAATTAGTGTGAATGAATTATTAAGTGGGGAGGTTATAAAAATGGAGAATTATGACTTAAAGGCAGAAGAAAATTTAATAGAATTAAAGAAACAAAAAGAAGATAGTGATAGAAATATGTTGAGCTTGGAATTAGTTATAGGATATATTTCATCAATATCATTTTTAGTATTGGTATTTGTGGCATCATTTTTAGAAATGCCTTCGATGATTAGAGTCTTACTTATAATTTTGGGAGGTATTATTTTTGCGATAGGAGTTACAAATGCAATTAAGATTGAACAAATAGCAGGTTATTATGAATGTAATAAATGCCATTATAAATATATACCTTCTTATAACAAGGTATTGTTTTCAATGCACTATGGAAGGACAAGATATATGAAGTGCCCAAAATGTAACAGTAGAAGTTGGAATAAAAAAATTTTAACTAAATAAAATGTGAGAAAAACTTTTGAAAGAAATATATTTACATTATACTTTTGTAGTATTTTAATTAGAAAAATAAAAATGAAAAGATGTAATAAAAATTATTGACTCTCCCCTTAGAGGATAAGATAAATTTTAATTAAGGAGGAAAGATTATGTATAGAATTGGAGAGTTTTCAGAATTATCAAAAACAACAATAAAAACACTTCGCTATTATGAAAAAGAAGGACTTTTAATTCCAGCATATGTGGATCAAAATACAGGGTATCGATTTTATGAAACTAGTCAACTTCCAGAGTTGGCTAAGATTATATCATTAAGGCAAATGGGATTATCAATTAACAATATTAAAAGTATTTTAAGTGGTAGCGATTTAAAACAATTTTTATTAGTGAAAAAACAGGAACTGGAAAATGAAATTTCTCTTTCTAATAGTCAATTACTTCAAATAAATAATTTATTGGAGGGAAAAAATATGGAGAAAGAAGTTATCATAAAGGAATTACCTAGCTGTATTGTTTATTACAAAGAAGGATTTGTAAAAGATTTTAGTGAGATTGTGAATTTTATACTACAATCTGCTGAAGAATGTAAAAAGACAAATCCTAATATTAAATGTGTGGAGCCAGACTATTGCTATTTGAATTATCTAGATGGGGAATATAAAGAAAAGGACTTTAAAATAAGATATGCACAAGCAGTGACAGAGATGGGAATACCCAATGAGACCATAAAATTCGAAAAAATTAAACCAATAAGAGCAGCTTGTATTTATCATAAAGGTTCTTATAATAACTTAAGAGAATCATATAGCTTTCTTATAAAGTGGATTGAGGAAAATGGATATGAGATAGCAGAGCCAATTAGAGAAAGATATATAGATGGAGTGTGGAACAAAGAAAATGAGGACGAATGGCTTACTGAAATTCAAATTCCTATAAGAAACAAAATGTAAAATCATATAAAAATATGAAATACTAAAGTTTGATGAATTATATTATGATAATAAGTTTTGATGTAGTGCTAATGTAGAATAATTAGCACTACATTTTATTTGTTTTAACTAATGGCGAAAAAGAGTAGATAAATATAAAGAAGCGGACTATTTTATAGGTGATTTAATTATACTTTTATCAGCGTATTCAGACTCAAGAAGTTCGTTTATATCTTCTACTGATTCTTTACAATCATTAGCAAGCCATTTTTTTATAATTGCATTTAATCCAGCTTTGAAAAATTCAATATGATAATCTATTAGTTTATCATTATAAAGTAATTTAGAAAGAGTGTAATCAAACTCAACTATATCAGTAGTGTTATTGTAATTTAATTTAAAATAGGTTTTATAAAATATTTGATTATTTTTTATATGTTTAAATAATTTAGAAAAATCGTTTGAGTTATTTTTAGTAGTTCTCTCTTCTGAATAAAGTTTTTTTACTTCATCAACTAGATGAGCTTTAATTTTATCTGCTAAGTCATAAACATCTAAATAATTGGCATAAAAAGTAGACCTATTTACATTTGCTAATTTACAAATATCAGTTACAGAAATTTGAGATATTTCTTTAGATTGTAATAGTTCAATAAAAACTGATTCTATTTTATTTTGAGATTCTTTTCTTCTTTGATTATTAGGCGTGTTCATATATATTTCTCCTAAATTATTATTCCAACACTTAATAGAAAATTGATGATTGTTTTTAGTTATATGAATTATTATAATACAATTGAACACGGAAAAACAAGTGTTGGAATAATGAAAGAGGTGAGAAATGTGTCAAAGTTAAAAGATGTAAATAAGAAAATTGAGAATGCAGTAGTAGGTGGCTATAAGAAAATAGAAAAAGGTACAGTTAGCGGATATAAAAAAATAGAAAACGGTGTGGTTTCAGGTTATAAAAAGATAGAAGATAAATTCGTTGACAAGTATTTAAAACATGATGATGAAACTATTGAAGAAGCAAAGATAAGGTTAAAGAATGAAGAAAAAGAGAGAAAAGAAAAACAAGAAAAAGAAATGGCAGAAAGAAAAGTTAAAATAGAAGAGAAAACAAATATAAAGAAATAGGAGAAAGTTTGTAATGAAAAAAGAAACATTATTAGAAATTATATTAGGAACAATCGGAGGATTAATATTTGCAATAGGAATGTGTATGTGCTTAATACCAGAATGGAATTTATTTAAAGTAGGAGTAGTTGTTTCAATAGTTGGTTTTATAATTCTTTTAGGAATTATACCAGTTTATAAAACTTCACACCCAAAGAAAGAACATGCACCAGTAAATTGGGGAATAGTTGCTACTTGGATAATTGGCGTAATTGGAGCATTAGTTATGGGATTTGGCATGAGTCAAGTAATGACAGATGGAAATATGGTATTAGGGCTAATATTTGGAGTAATAGGCTTAATAGTATGTGTATTGAATTATCCAATATATGCTTATATAAAAAGTAATAAATAATATGTTTTCCCAAAAAAAGTGTAGAATAGATGATTATAATTAATTATCTATTCTTTATATTATTTTTTGAAAATTTTTTAGAATTAGAAAAAAATATTAATTAAATATAAAAAGAAGAGAAATACTGTAAAATCAAGTGTTTCTCTTCTTTTTTACTTTATTTACTATACCACAAAATTGCAAAAAAATCAAGAATGTTATTTAGACTGACAGTATGGTATATAAATTAAGGGAGGAGTAAAATGGGGAATTCTTATTTAGAAATGATAAATCCAAAAGAAAAGAATGAGATTGCTGATATAAAAAAATGTAATGAGTATATAAGTCAATATGGATTAATATTATCAGATAATCAAATTAAAAGTATTTTGGAAAAAAGAAGAGAAATATTGAAAGAAACTGGTAGGATAGAATTAAGAAAAGGTATATTAGATAAATTAATAAAAGAATTTTGCGATTCACCATATATGAATCAAGAAAATTTTGTGCAAAACTTATATG
>JAGBEP010000002.1 GCA_017936925.1 Clostridia bacterium
TCCTACAAGTGCACTTATAGATTTAATGAATGATAAACCACTAAAGTTATCAGAAATATTAGCAAAAGAAAAAGATGAAAAAAGCAATTAATTTCATCTTCTTTTTCGTACAATCATTTATCTAGGCTGTGAATAGTAACAAAAAATGCACGATATTTCATATTTGAACTAATTAACATCTTGAAGATAATTTAAATATATGATAGTATGAATATGTAAGGAAGACTTACATAAAATAAAAAAGGAACACCTAATTTTGGATGTTAAGTGATTACCTTTTTGTAGTTTTCACAAAACCCCCTGTTTATGGTGGTTTTTATTTTAACACTATCATTTTAATAATAATATAGAATAAAATAAAAATAATTATAAATAAATTAATTAAAATAAAATATAATAATTTCTTATTCACAACTATCACCTCTTTCTATAAAAAGAATAGAAGTAATCACCTAAACAATTAAATGTTCCTTAGGTAATAGAATATCAAATTATAAGATGTTAGGTCAAGAAAAAATGCACGATATTTCATAATTAAAAAATGTCGTGTTTTCTTTTTTAGTATGATATAATAAAATTGTTAATAAGAGGAGATGTAACTTATGTACAATAGTGAAGAAGAATTTTTAAAAAATTATGATTCAAGTAAATTTGAAAAGTTATCATTAACAACTGATATATTAATTATTTCAATTGCAAATGAAAAGGTTGATAATTATCGTAAAACTTCAAAAAAGAATATGAGTATTTTGTTAGTTAAAAGAGATGATTATCCATTTAAGGATAAATGGTGTTTACCAGGAGGTTTTTTAGATGTACATGAAGACTTAGAAGATGCTCCAAATAGGATATTAAAAAGAGAAACTAATTTAGATAATATTTATTTAGAACAATTATATACATTTGGTGATGTTCATAGAGACCCTAGAATGCGTATTGTTTCAACAGCTTATATGGCATTAATTGATAAAAATAGATTAAATACTAAACTAATGGAAAATGCTTCTTGGTTTAATGTTAGTGTTAAAGAAGAAAATGGAATTGTTACAATTATTCTTGATAATGGTAAAGATATATTAAAAACTAGAATTAAGAAGACATTAAAAGATAAAACAACTGATAGATATAAGTTTGAAATAGTTGAAAATAATGATTTAGCGTTTGATCATGCGTTAGTTATTTTATCTGGAATTGAAAGATTAAAAAATAAGATAATGTATACAGATATTGTGTTTAATATGATGCCTAAGGAGTTTACATTGGGAGAGTTACAACAAGTTTATGAGGTTATTCTTAATAAGAAATTACTAGATCCTGCTTTTAGAAGAATTATTGCTAATAAGGTTGAAGCAACGGATGATTATAAAACTGGTGAAGGACATAGGCCATCTAGATTATTTAGATATAAGAAGGATTAATTATGATTGGTAATGATTGGGATAATGTTTTAAAAAATATATATGATGGTGAATATTTTAGACCACTACTTTTAAAAGTACAAAATGAATATAAAAATAAAGTAATATTTCCACCTAAACATGAAGTATTTAATGCTTTTAGATTAACTCCTTTTGCTAATGTTAAAGTGGTAATTGTAGGACAAGATCCATATCATGGAGTAGGTGAAGCACATGGATTATCATTTTCAGTTAGAGATGGTGTAAAATTACCACCAAGTTTAAAAAATATCTATAAGGAATTATATGACGATTTAGGAGTTCCAATAAGAACTAGTGGCGATTTAAGCTCGTGGGCCAAACAAGGAGTTTTGATGCTTAACTCAACTTTAACAGTTGAAAAAGATAATGCGAATAGTCATAGTAATATAGGTTGGCAACAATTTACAGATGATGTTATTAGATTAATTGATAATAATAAAAGAGATGTTGTTTTTATACTATGGGGTAATTATGCAAGAAGTAAGAAAGCGTTAATTAAAAATAATTTTATTATTGAGAGTGCTCATCCATCACCTTTTAGTGCATATAATGGATTTTTTGGCTCTAAACCATTTTCAAAGTGCAATAATTATTTAAAGAGCAAAGGGTTAGAAGAAATTAAATGGTGAATAGTTGGATTATTCACTTTTTTGAAAAATATATTGACGAACATATGTTTATAATATATAATGTGAATATGGAACAAAAATATATTTAATTTTAATAATCTATGATAAAATTGTTATGGAAGGATATGATAATTATGAGAAATAAAAATATTTATTTATTAGGAATAATTTTGATAATTATTGGTATAATGTTTGGATTTGAAGTATTGAATTTTAAAATTTTTAGATTGATTGTTAAATTGATATTATCAGTTATTATTATTTGGCTTGGATTTAATGTTATATCCAGCGATAAAAGTGATAATAAATGTTTAGATAATGATTATTGGACTATTTTTAATGATAAAAAGTTTATAATTAATGATAATAGTGTAAAAGTGTTTAAAACTACGGCATTATTTGGGAATATTACTTTAGATTTAAGAAATATAGATTTAAGCGATGATATAGTAATAGATAATTATGTTGTGTTCGGGAAAGTTAATTTGTATGTTACTGATAATGTTAAGGTGGTTAATAACGTATCTACTGTGTTTGGAAGAACTAATATTAAATATAAATCAGTTGATGAAAAAATAATAAATATTAATTTAAAGGGAATTGTTTTGTTTGGAGGTGTAAGTGTTAAATGAATAATACACAAAAAGTTATTAAATATTTAGTTACTTTTTTAGCATTAATGTTAATTTTCTTTATAGTTTATATTCCATTTATGTTTATAAGTAGTGCGATTAATGGAATCCATAAAGTTTTATTTGTTACTTTACCAAGTGATTTGATTATGGAAAAAGCTGAGTTAGATAATTTTGATTTTTCAAAAATATCTATTGACGTTAGTTCTAGTAATATAACAGTTAATGATGGAAGTGAGTTTAATGTTAAATCTAATAATGATAAAATAAAATTTGAAGTTATTGGTGATACTTTATATGTAAAAGAAAATGGTAATAGAAAATCTAATGATTATAAATTAAACTTAACTATTCCAAAGGAAATGATTAATTTATTGGATGTTAAAGTAGCTAATGGAAATATTAATGTAGAAAATGTTATTATTAATGAGTTAAATATTGATATTAAACATGGAGATGTAAATATAGATAATTCTATATTTAATGAAACTAGTTTTAATTTAAAAATGGGTAATTTTAATTTTGATGGTAAAATAAATGAAAGTATTTATATTAATAATAATATTGGTGATATAACACTTATGGTTAATGATAATATTGAAAATTATAAAGTTAATACAACAAATATTATTGGAAGTGTTTTAATTAATGGGAAAAATAATGAAAATGTTAATAATGGTAATAAAATGATAAGTGTAAAAAATAAAGTTGGTTCTATTAGTGTAAATTTTTAAAGGAAACATTATATTATGGAAGGATATAAAATTTTTATAGGTAGTAAAGATAATTTTGTAAATAATTATGGATTTCAGTTTGAAGAAGGAAAAATATACGAAACTGATCAAGATATTTGCCCTAAAAAAGCAGGATTTCATTTTGCTAAAAGATTAGAAGATACATTAAGATATGGTAATGCTCGTGAAGAGGATGTAATTATATGTAAAGTTACTGCTCTTGGAAAAATAATTGAATATGAAGATGATTATTATGGTTATTATGACTTATACGTTACTGATAAAATTAAGATTGATAAAATTTTAACTAGAGAAGATATAATTAGTTATGCTTTGGAATTACCCGAATATAGACTTGAAAGATTTATTCAAACTATGAAATTAAGTGATGAAGAGGTAAAATTGTTTATGGGTAAAAGTTCATTGATAGATAAATATATATTGTTTTATCATTACAATGATAAAAATGTTTTTAATACTCAATATAAAGGAAGATAAATATTATGGAAGATAAAAAAATTTTTAATAAGCTTGTTAGAGATAATATAATTGAAAAAATTACTAATAATGGAGAGTTTGTTTCATATAGAGTTCTTGATGATATAGAATATAAAAGAGAACTCTTAAAAAAATTAAAAGAAGAATGTAATGAAGTTATTGATGCATTTGCTTACGGGCAAAGTGGGGATATGGTTATAGAACTTGCTGACGTTTTAGAAGTTTTAAATTATTTAGCTAAGTCTATAAATGTTAATATGCAAGAAGTTAACGATGTGGCTATGATGAAAAAAGCAAAAAATGGTGGTTTTGATAAAAAATATTATTTAGAAAAAACTATGAAAAGAAAGAAATGATAAAATTGAATTATTTGGATACAATAGATAATAGGTTAAAAGAGTATTATGGAATATTGTCATGGGATTTTCCTCATTTTTTAAATGATTATATTTTTACTAAATAAATGCAACATCAAAAGGAAATAAGTGTAACATGTGGTAAAATATATTCAAAAATGTTTAAATATGGCTATCCTTATACAAGTTTAGATCATAGTGTTGGTGTTGCTTTAATTGTTTGGAATTTTACGGCTGATAAGAAACAAACTTTGGCAGGATTATTTCATGATATTGCTTCTCCTGTTTTTAAACATACTGTTGATATATTTAATGGAGATGCTGATAAACAAGAATCAACAGAAGAAAAGACCTCAGATATTATTAAAAATTCGGAAGATATTATGACATTACTTGAAAGAGATGGTATTAAATTAGAAGAGATCAATGACTATTATATATATTCAATTGCTGATAATGATACTCCTAGATTATCAGCTGATAGATTAGAATATTCACTTTCAAATGCTTTGTTCGTAAATGAATTATGTGATATAGAAGAAATAAAAAGATTTTATGAAAATATTTATGTGGGAGTTAATGAAGATAAAGAATTAGAATTATGTTTTGATGATGAAGATATTGCAGATAAATTTGTGGAGTTAACTAGTAGGTTATCAATATTGTATCGTGATGATAAAACAAGATTTTCAATGGGATTATTAAGTGATATTTTGAAATGGTTAGTTAAAAATAAATTAATAACTATTGATGATTTATATGAATTAAGTGATGATGAAGTTGTTGAAATAATTAATAAATCTAGATTAAAAAATGTCTTTGGCAAATGGGCAAATATGAAAGATGTTAAAGTTTCTAAAAATATGCCTGATGATTATTATTGGGTGAGATCTAGAGCTAAAATAAGATATATTGATCCATTAGTTAATGATAGCAGAATTTCAAGTTTAAGTGAAAATGCAAGAAAAAATATAGCTAATAATTTTAATTATGATATGGAAAATTATGTATATTCTGATTCAATTAAGCTAAAGAAACTTGAAAAATGAATAAGGAAGAGGTATATGACTTTTTAAAGAAAAATAATATTAAATTTGAAGTAGATGAACATATTTTGGTATTTAATATGAATGATTTAAAAAGAGTTTCACTAAAATATCAAAATTATGATGGAACAAAATATATTTTTGAGAGATGATAAAAAAGAAAATTATTATTTAGTAACGGTTTTAGGAAATAAGAAAATTGATTTGAAAAAATTTAGAATAGAAAATGGATTGAGACATCTTTAGCTTTGCAAGTGATGTGGAACTATATAATTATTTAAAATTAATTTCTGGGGTGGTTACACCTTTAGGATTATTAAATGATAAAGACAAAGTTGTAAAACTTTATATAGATGATAATTTTTTTAAAGATCCATTTATAATTGGAGTTCATCCTAATGATAATTCAGCAACTAATTGGTTAAATGTAAATGATTTCGTTAGTATTATAAAAAATAATGGTAATGAAGTTCATTTAACTAAGATTTAACTTGATTAAAGAATTAAAATTCTTGTATAATTTTTAAAGAAAGAGTTGATTTAAATGTGTGGTTTTTGTGCATTTTATGATAAAACAAAAATAGAAAATAAAAAGAAAATAATTAAAGATATGGCTGATAGAATTAAACATAGAGGGCCAGATAGTGATGGATATTATGTTGATAAAGATATTGCTATGGGTTTTAGAAGATTATCAATTATTGACTTAAAAGGTGGAAATCAACCTTTATATAATGAAGATAATAATATAGTTGTTATGTTTAATGGTGAAATATATAATTTTCAAGAATTAAGAGAAGAATTAAAAAAACATAACCATATATTTACAACAAATAGTGATACCGAAGTAATTGTTCATGGATATGAAGAATATGGAACTAATGTTTTCAATAAATTAAGAGGTATGTTTGGAATAATTATTTATGATAAGAAGAATAAGACTTTAGTTGGAGCTAGAGATTATTTTGGGATTAAACCTGTTTATTATTATAATCATAATGGATTATTTATGGTGGGTAGTGAAATTAAATCATTTTTGTCACATCCTGATTTTAAAAAAGAACTAAATAATAAAGTTTTAGGATTATATTTATCGTATGGTACTAATCATTTAGAAGATACTTTCTTTAAATATACTAAAAAATTAAAACCAGGTCATTATTTTATTTATAAAAATGGTAAAATAGATGTTAAAAGTTATTTTAAACCTTGTTATGAAAAGGAAAATAATAGTTATGAATATTACGAAAAATTAGTAAAAGAAACTTTAGAAAGTTCAATTAAATATCATCAAATAAGTGATGTAGAAGTTGGTTCTTATTTAAGTGGTGGAGTTGATTCTTCATATGTTGTAAGTCTTGCTAAACCAAATAAAACATTTACGGTCGGTTTTGAGGGGAAAGGATTTAGTGAAATAGAATATGCTAAGAGTCTATCAGATCATTTTCATGTAAAACATTATAGTAAGGTTATAACTGGTGATGAATTTTTTGATATATTACCAACTATTCAATATCACTGTGATGAACCAAGCGCAAATGTAAGTACAGTTCCTTTATATTTCTTAAGTAAATTAGCAAGAAGTCAGGTTAAAGTAGTTTTATCAGGAGAAGGCGCTGATGAAATGTTTGGTGGATATAATGAGTATAATGATTCAAAGATAGAAAAAATATATTTAAGTTTACCATTATTTATTAGAAGTGGCATTGCTAAAGTAATTAAACCATTGCCTTATTTTAAAGGAAAACATACATTAATAAAATATGGTAAAGATATAAGCAAACGATATTATAATAAAACAGAAATGTTTTTACCAGAAGAAATACCAGAAATATTAAATAAAAAATATATTTCAGATATTAGTCCAAATGATTTATGTAAACCGTTTCATGATGAAACTAAAGGAGAAAATGACATTTTAAGAAAAATGTATATTGATTTAAATTTTTGGCTTCCTAATGATATATTATTAAAAGCAGATAAGATGTCAATGGCTAATAGTGTTGAACTTAGAGTACCATTTTTAGATAAAGAAGTTTGGAATATTTCTAAAAAATTACCAACAAAGTATATGGTACATGACGGACAAACTAAATATATTTTTAGAAAAGTTGCCGAAAAAGTTATTCCAGAAGAATGGGCTAAGAGAAGAAAACTAGGCTTTCCAGTGCCATTTGGTAATTGGATTCAAGAAGAAAAATATTATAATAAAGTAAAAGAAATATTTAATAAAGATTTTACAAGTGAATTTTTTGATAAAGTTAAAATAAATGAAATGCTTGATAATCATTATAAAAATATTGAACGTAACGGGAAGAAAATTTATACAATATATACGTTCTTAATATGGTATGAAAGATTCTTTGTTACTGAAAAATAATTATTTAGTATGGGATAGATAAAGAAATATTTATTCCATATTTTAATGTTTACAATATTTGTTTATTGATTGTAAATAGTTAACGATTTTTAAATAAAATTCTTAAAAATAAGGTATAATAAAATTAGATGAGATCTGGATGTGATGAGTATGAATAATGAAAAAATAAATTATTATAGAAAATTAGATGTTATTAGAATAATATGCGCTATTGCAATACTTTTTTATCATTTAGGATATATGAGCGGTGGATATTTAGCAGTATGTACTTTCTTTGTGTTAAGTGGTTATTTGGCAGTTGTTAAAAATATTAAAGATGATAATTTTTCATTAAAAAAATATTATTTAAAAAAGATAAAGAAACTATATATTCCTTTATTACTAGTAGTTTTTTTATCAATAGCAGTTGTATCTAATATTCCTAATACTTATTGGCTTAATATTAAGAATGAAACAACATCAGTGTTATTAGGATATAATAATTATTGGCAAATAAACGCTAATTTAGATTATTTTGCTAGACATATTGATTCACCTTTTATGCATTTGTGGTATATTTCAATTCTTATACAATTTGATTTGGTTTTTCCTTTTATATTTGTTCTTTTAAATAAATTAAAGGAAAAGATAAATAATTTTATGCCAATAATTATAATGTTTATAATAAGTGTATTAAGCTGTTTATATTTTTATCAACTAAGTAATGTAAATTTAATGAGTGCATATTACAATACATTTAGTAGAATATATTCATTATGTATAGGTGTAATGCTAGGATATATTCATAATGATTATGGTAAGATTTTTACTTTAGATATTACATCAAATAAACTTAAGAATTTAATATTTTACTTATATATTATAATTGTTATAGTTATGTTTAAGTATTTGCCAGCAACTTCGCCATATTTTATAACAAGCATGATTCTTATTAATTTTATATCATGTAGATTAATAGATTATGCTGTTTCATATAAAAAAGATAGCAAAAATGATAATTTGATTAGGAGTGTTGCTAATATGACATATGAAATTTATTTGGTACAGTATCCAGTTATTTATGCTTTTCAATATTTAAATATAAATCATTCAATTAAATTTCCTATTATTATAGCAATTGTTTTATTACTTTCATTTTTACTTCACTTTGCATTGAGTAGTAAAAAGAAACATAAAAATATTAAAGAGTTGTTATTAATATTGTTTATTGCTGGTTCATTATATGGTGCGATAAGATATATTAGTGCTAAATCTTATGAAAAAGAAATGGAAGAATTAAGAACACAACTTGCAGAAAATGAAAAAGAAATGCAAGAAAAACAAAAAGATTATGAATTAAAACAGCAACAAGATGAAGAGGATTGGAACAAACAGTTAGAAAAGTTAGAAAATCCTAGTAATTATGAAGAATTAGTTAAAGAACTTCCTATTACATTTGTAGGGGATTCAGTTATGCTTGGGGCGATGAATAATATAACTAAAATGTTTCCTAATAGTTATTTTGATGCTAAAGAATCTCGTGCTTTAACAACTGGAGTTTCAATACTATCCAACTTAAAGAATAGTAATAAACTAGGCGAAGTTGTAGTACTACATTTAGGAACTAATGGTGATTGTGCTAATAATTGTAAAGAAAATATTATGAATATCTTAAATGATAAAATTGTTTTTTGGCTTAATACGACAAATAATGAAAAAGTTAATAATAGTTTAAATGAACTTGCTACTAAATATGATAATTTACATATTATTAATTGGCATGATTTATCGCTTAGCCATGATGACTGGTTCTACTATGACGGAATTCATTTACCTCCAATTGGTAGAAAAGAATATACCAAAATAATCTATAATGCGATATTTGATGTTTATAAAGATAAGTTTAAAGAAAAGAAACAAGCATTAATTGAGGAACATCAAGAAGAATTGAGAAATAAAATATCTTTCTATGGAAATGATTTATTATTCTATGATTTTAATGATTTACAAAATAATTATACAGATTCAAGATTTATGATCAAATTAAATTATAGTTATAAAGATTTAAAAGAAGATATAGAAAAAACAATTAGTGAAAATACTTTATCTAATAAAATTGTATTTGGATTTGATAATTCAACAATTATAAGTGTTAAGGAATATCAAGAATTAATTGATCTATGTAAAGAAAGAGAAATATATATTATTTCGACAGTTAAACCGTTAAATAGTTTGAATGGTAAAAATGTTTATATAATTAATTTTTATAAAGAGATTCAAAAGCATAAAGATTACTTAATGGCTGATGGTATTCATTTAACTGAAAAAGGCAATGCACGATTAAATGAGTTAATAAATGAAAAATTAAAATAGAAATCACCTTTTAGGTGGTTTTTATTTGTAACAATGTTGGAATATTATATATATATTATAAATAAAAGCGTAATATAAATACTTTTTGATAAAAATTTGATACAATTATATTGATAATATTGAAGAGAGTTGTTTTATTTATATGAAGAAGATAAATGGTTTAACAAATAGGGAAGTAGAAGAAAAAATTGCACTTGGTAAGGTTAATAAAATAAATTTTGAGACAAGTGAAAGTATATCTACTATCATTAAAAAGAATATTTTTACTTATTTTAATGTAATTTTTATGATGCTTGCTATTTTAGTGACTTTTGCCGGAGCATTCCGAAATTTAACTTTTTTAATAGTAGTAACAATAAATGTATTAATAGGTATTTTTCAGCAAATTAGATCTAAGATGGTATTAGATAAATTATCTCTTTTAGATAAGTGTAAGTATAGTATTATTAGAGATAATAAAGAGATAATTGTTTATTCTGATGAATTGGTTGAAGGAGACTATGTAAAGCTTTCAAGTGGAAACCAAGTTCCAGCAGATGGAGTACTTGTTGATGGTAAACTTTTTGTTAATGAATCTTTATTAACTGGTGAACAAGATGAAAGGGAAAAAATGGTTAATTCAAGCTTATTATCTGGTAGTTTTGTTGTATCTGGTAGCGCTATAGTTAAATTAACAAATGTTGGTGATGAGTCATATTCTTCTAAAATAATGAAAGAATCTAAAAAGATTAAAGAAAATAAAACGGAAATGATTAAAGCTATTGATAGAATTGTACTTGTTGCAGGAATTGTTATTATTCCGATTGGATTACTTTTATTTGGCGAATCATATTTTGTTAATAAATTCAGTTATAGTGAAAGTGTAGTTAGAATGGTATCGGCATTAATAGGTATGATTCCTGAAGGACTATATTTATTAACTACTGTTGCACTGGCACTTAGTGCTATGAGGCTAGCTGAGAAAAAGGTTTTACTCCATGATATGAAAAGTATTGAAAGTTTAGCTAGAACTGATGTTTTGTGTATTGACAAAACAGGTACAATTACGACTAATGAGATGGATGTTATTGATATTTTTGATGAAAATGGAGTTAGTTATTTAGATAAGAAAAAGGATAAAAAACTATTGGAACTTGCTAATTACGTTAATTCAATAAATGATAATAATGCGACCATAAATGCTTTAAGAGAATATTTAAAAAATATTAGTAAACAAAAGTTGAACATGCTTAAATATGAAAACTTTAATTCTAAAAATAAATATTCATATATAAAAATGAGTGAAAATGTTACCTATAAATTAGGTGCACCGGATGTTCTTCTTAATAAAGATTATAATCATTTAATTAGCAAAAGAATAATTAATGGTGAAAGAATTATAGTATTTGTAAAAGAAGAAAATAATGAGTGCGCACCAATATTATTTATAAGTTTAAAAAATGAGATTAGAAAAAACGCTAGGGAGATTATTAAATTCTTTAATGATAGAGAAGTTGAAATAAGAGTTATTTCAGGAGATAATCCTGTAACAGTTTCTTCTATTGCTAAAGAAGTTGGAATTAAGAATTATGATTTGTTTGTTGATTGTAGTTTACTAAAAACTAGAGATGAACTAAAAAATGCAGTTGATAAATATAAAATATTTGGTAGAGTAAGTCCTGAACAGAAAAGAGAAATAATTAAATTAATAAAAGAAAATGGATTAAAAGTTGCTATGACTGGGGATGGAGTAAACGATATATTAGCTATGAAGGAAGCTGATTGCTCCATTGCTATGGGAAATGGATCTGATGCAGCAAGGGAAGCAGCTCAAGTTGTTCTTTTAGATTCCGATTTTGGAAATATGAGAAATATTGTTTATGAGGGAAGAAAAAATATAAATAATATAACTAGATCAGCATCACTATTTACTTATAAAAATATATTTTCATTGTTACTTTCAATTTATGCAATAATTTTTACAATCGCTTACCCTTTAGAACCTAATCAAGTATCACTTGGAAGTGCATTTACAATTGGAATACCGGCATTTTTCTTAACCTTTGAAGAAAATCAAAAGAAACAACAAAATGATGAATTTTGGAAAAATATATTTTTAAAATCTTTACCATCCGCAATTATTTCTTTTTTAGCAATTGTTTGTATGGTTAAATGTTCAGTTATATTTGATATTAACTCTAATGATTTGACAACTGCTTGTAGTTACTTATTTTTTACTGGTGGATTTATAATTTTATATAAATGTGCTAAACCTTTAAATAAGTATAGAACGATAGTCTTTATTGGATGCATATTAGGAATGATTATTACTATAAATATGATACCAGAATTTTTTAGTATTAGATCAATATCTTTAAAGGCATCTATTTTGGTTACGATGTTTGCTTTATTTGAAATAATTGTTGCAAGAGAAATTTTATTATTATTTAATAATTTTAAAGAATTCATAGAGGATAAAAGAAAAAATATTAAATTATAAAAGATTAATATTACCAATAACAGGATTGTTTTCTCCAACAATCATAAATATATTTAAATCTTTATTGTTACAATTATATAATTTTTTCTTAAAGGCATTAATTTGTAAATTATATAAATCAATAAATCCATTAGTAGTAGATTTTATAGTATCATAATTCATATTATTACAGAAAAATTGTACCAAATTTTATCCATAAAGTCTTTTTGCTTTATTTGAAATATTAGAAAGACGATAATTGTATATTTAAGTTTTCAATCTAGACTTGATAGAATTTATTTTGATTTGATTAATTTTATTTATATATAAGAATAGAGGTAAAACATGACTAAAAAAGATATTATTGAAACATTAAATAATTATAATTTAGATAAAGATAAATTTATTATTATAAGTGGAGCTGCTTTAGTTTTACAAAATTTTAGTAATCAAACTCATGACATTGATATTTGGGTTTCAAAAGATTATTATGAACATCTATTAAGTAATTTTATTTGTGAATTTGATAGAATAAATGAATTTGGAAATAAGGCTTTTATGATAGATGATGTAATAAATTTTAGCTTTGATTTTTGTCCAATAAATTATGTATATATAAATGGTTATAAAGTTGCTTCTTTAAAAGATTGCTACAATGTTAAAAAACTTTTAAATAGAGATAAAGATAAAATATTATTACTTAAATTAGAAAAAGAATTAAATAAGCGTTTATAATAGTTAAAACAACAAGGAAAATATATATTAAAAGAAGAACTTTTAGGATCTTCTTTATTAATTTATGATACTTATATCAGTATAATTATTAAAATCAAGGCTTTTAATTGTAGCAACATATTCCTCATATGTTAAATTGTAAACATCTTCTAGTGTATCAATATATGGATAATCATAAAAAATTACATTAGTAATAAATGGATTAATCATTTTAAATATACTTTCATCTCTTAATATTAGTTCCATTATAAAATCTTTCTTATTTAAATTAAATATTGTAGTGTTAAACTTTTTCATAGATTTAACTGTGTCAATAATTTTTTTAGATAAAATATCTCCGTTTGTTGTGTAGTTACCAATAGTTATAAGAAGGTAGTTATCTATTTTTCTCATACTACAATTCATTATATCAGTAATAACGTTTTTCTTGACTAATTCTTTATAAAGCGTGGAAGTTACTCCAAAGAATGTACTAAAAAAACATGATATATAAAATTCAAGATTTAATTTTTCTTTATTTGTAAATTTACTACAATTAATTTTAAAAGCAATTTCCCTATATTCTTTAGGAGTAGGGAAATTTAATACATCTTTTTTCTTTAATACAGAATCTACATAATTGTTTTTAATTATTTCAACATGATGTTTTTTCCTTTTAAGATTCATAAAATATTCTTTTATTATATTAATAACATTTTCTTTATTAAAATTACCTGCAATTAATATAATTTGATTATCTGGTTTATAACAAGCATTGTAAAGAGCCTCAACTTCATCTATAGTAGCATTTTCTATATCTTTAATATCTCCACCAACATCAATATAATTTTCTTCACCAAATACATCATTCATAACCATTTTATTTAAATGATAAAATTTATTATCCATTCTATTTCTTATTTCTTGAATAATAGGCTTTTTTAATTTATTAAGGTTTTCTTCATTAAACTTAACATTATTAACTGCATCAAGGATTGTTTTAATTCCAATGTCAATATTTTCAACTGCTTGAAAGTAGTATTCGGTATATATATCACTTGTTTCAGCGTTCGTGCTCATCTGCATTTTACCTAATTTTTTTATAAAATTCCCATTATTATTACATTCAACTATATAATGTTCTAATATGTGAGCAAGACCATCATTTAAATGATATTTAGTTCCATCAAGAATAAAGTTTTTTCTTTGGCCTCCACCTAAAGTGATATAAGTAAAAAATGTTTTATGTCTTCTTTTATCTTTATATAAAAATATTCTTAAACCATTATCTAAAGTAACTGTTTCTATATTATTCATGATCTTTCTCCTTCAAAAAATATATTGTATCTAATACTAATCTATTTACAAAATTGCTTATATCTTCACAACTAATATTTTTATATTTTTCATAGTATTCTTCAAGAGTGTCATCTAAATTTAAAGTACTAGAAATATAGTCATCAAAAATAATAAATTTATTATCTTTCTTTTCAATAACATCTAATCTTTGCCTTTCAATTAAATTATTTAATTCATCTTTAAATACTTCAGGATTTTTTAAACTATCAACTTTTTCTATAATTTTATTTTTGGCAAGTTCCATATTATTTTTATTAATAAATGCTTTAATTTCTAATAATCCATAACGAGAATATGGTTGTACTTTTACTGAATAAACAATTTCTAAATCTTCTCTTAAGGTTTTACTAAGTAATCCTAAAGAAATAGATGTTAATATATCTCTTACATAATTTAAATAAATATAGTCAAATTCATTTGCATCCTTTACTTTATATACAATAGATAAACATGAATTATTAAAAGAACTTTCTTCTGTAACTTCTAAAATTTTCTCTCTTGTATTCATAAAATAATCAAGTTTAATGTTAATTTCTTTATTTTTAAAATTCTTATATAAATATTTATTACATAATTTCTTTATTTTATTTTCATCAACATTACCCATTACAAATATGATAGGGGAATTATCAATAATAATCTTTTTATAATATTTATATAAATTACTAGGTGTTACTTTTTCAATTAAATCAGTATTTCTAGCAAGATTTAATGATAATATATTATCTTCATCAATGATTTCTTTAAGTCTTAAATTTTGATATGTACCAATATTTTTTAATGAATTATCAATATCAAAAAGGATATTTTTCTTTTCTTTTTCTAGTTCAAATGAAGTAAAACAATTATTTTCTATTAAAGGATTATAAATCATTTCACTAAATAAGCTAAATTGTTTTTCTAATAAATTTTCTTTAAGTGAATTAGTATCTGGAATTATCATATCAAATGTAAAGAATCCATTTAATCCAATTCTAGAGTATCCACAATGATTATTTAAAATATATAATTTTTTATTAGCAAGTAAGAATTTATCTTCGGAAGGATATTTATTATTCATAAATTGTAGCATATTAGGAAGAATATTAATATATGCTAAGTTTTCTTTTTTGATTTTTATAGGAAACATTACATGAATTTGGATTGTTCTAAAGTCTTTATTATTTAATATATATGGCTTTTTTTGTATATTAATTTTCAATTTTCTTCACCTCAAATTGATTATAGCAAAGTTACTATTAAATTTATATTATAATTTTAGTTTTGTTTTATAGATAGATAAGTAAATTATGGGGTGTTAACATTAACAACCCAAAATCTGGAAATAGTAATATTACGATGTAATTAAATTGGAATAACATGTGGTATAATTGAATATGTAAGGAGATATAATATGTATCTAATTTTTGGAACTACTAGTAAAAGAAAGGTAGAAGATTTACAAAACATAATTAATGAAATGAATTTAGACATTCAAGTTGTTAGTATGGATGATATAGGTTGGGATAGAGGTGAAATTGAAGAAAATGGTTTTACAATAGAAGAAAACTCGTTAATTAAAGCAAAAGCTATATTTGCTTTTTGTAAAAATCATAATATAAATTATCCAATAATGACAGACGATGCTGGGTTATTTGTAGATGCATTGAATGGAGAACCTGGTATATATACTGCTAGATATGCAGATGATGAACTTACTTTGAATCCGAATTTACCTAAACATCAGTGTGTTATTAAATTACTTAGAAATCTTAATAATAAAGTGAATAGAAATGCAAAATACAGATGTTGTGTAACATGCATTATGCCTAGTGGAGATTATAAACAAGAAATTGGTGAAAGTAATGGGACTATAGCAAAAGAAATAATTGGAGAATTAAAGAAACCATACTTTTATTCAGTATTCGTATTGGAAGGTACAAATGTAGCTTTTAATGAATTAAAGGGTGAAGAACTTGATAATACTTATAGATATAATGCTTTAAGAAAGTCATTGAAAAAATTTTAAACAACTTGTAAGATTAAAATATTATGATTTGCCATATATCCTGGGTATTATAGTTAATATATGATACCATTTTATGGTAACCATAGAAATGAATCAAAAATTGACGGAATTATACTAAATTTCGTTTTTTTATGCTATAATTGAATAGAAATGGAGTGATTCCTATGGATAATAAAACAAATATTAACTGGGATATCGGGAAATATGTAAAACCACTTGCAAACCTTTATTAATAAAGGGTTTCTCTAAAATAATTTATTACAGATTTTACTAAAATTGGAGGAAAAAAGTAATATGAAGGAATGTTTAGCACTATTTTCAGGTGGAAAAGATTCACTATTAAGTACTATATTGTTAATTGAACAAGGGTATAAAGTAAAGTTAGTTCATTATGATAATATGTGTACAATAGGATGCAATAATGTAAAGAATGGTTATAAAAGATTGGTGAAAAAATATGGTTCTGATAAAATTGAATACATTGGAACAAAGAACATCGCTTGCTTTTTTAGAAATTTTATAAATGTAATATATAATATGCACATTGATGAAATTAAAGAAAAATATGGAAATATAACTATATCGCAATTAAATTGTTTATCCTGTAGATTATCTATGTATATTGCCTCAATTATAATCTGTAAAAAGTATAATATAAAATATGTTGCAGATGGGGCAAGAAATAGTCAACTATTTGCAATAGAACAAGATGAAATGTTACAAATATTTAAAAGATTGTTTGATGAATATAATATGGAATTGTTGTTTCCTGTTAAGAATATTAGAGATGATTTTGATGAAAAAAATCAATTTATTATAAGAGGTATTATTCCTAAAGTGAATGAATCTCAGTGTTTATTGGGAATGCCTCTTCAAGATTCAATAGTGGATCAAGAATCGCTTAAAACATGTATCAATATATATGAAGAAATATTTAAAAATATGGCACAAAATATGATTGAGAAATTCTCCAATATTGAAATAGGAGAGGGATTTATCTAATGAGTGATAATAGAAGTAAAAAATTTATTTTTGTTCCCTTTTGTTTAATGGCCCAGGCATATCAAGCACAAGGTATTGTTAAATATGACTGGAAAGGGACTATTAAAGCTATAATGCAGCTGTTAATTGATAATGAAATAAATATTATTCAGATGCCTTGTGCAGAAAGCTTATATAAAAATAGTTTAATTAGAGAACCTAAAGGGTTATCTAAATACGATACTGAAGAATTTAACAATCATTGTAATGATTTAGCGGAAACTGTTTTCAATGAAATCAATAATATAATAAATTCGGGATATGAAGTAATTGCAATATTAGGTATAGAACATTCCCCATCTTGCTGTATAAATTATATATACACGAATAATGGAATGGAAAAAAGAAAGGGTTTGTTTATAGATAAGTTATTTAAAAGATTACAAAAAGAAAATATAGAAATTCCTATGATAGGAATTAATAGAAAATATATAAATAAATCAATAAAAGAGTTAAAATTAATTATAGAGAAAGGAAGTGATTTATATGGCAAAAGAACAAGAGGAAAAGGTGTTTCACAAAACTCCGATTAACTGGTAAGTTCCGACATAAGTTAACTCTAGCTCAATCCCTTTATTTATAAGGGTTTTATATAAATTCCTTTTTACATTTTTAAGGTAAAAATATTAGAAAAATGAATAAAAAATGAGGTAGTTCCGACATAAGTTAACTCACACATTTAACATTTAAATATGAATCAATTATAATATAAGTAAATATATTATTCAATAAGTTGGAGTGTGATTTCTATGAAAAAAATTAAATTGGATAACTTTGAATTAAAAGTAGTTATTAAATCATTAAATGAAATGAGAACACAATTACTTAATCAAAATAAAGCAACAGATTTTATAGATGAACTACTTTTGAAATATATAACTGTATTAGAAAAATGATATAATTAACATATTTTGAACTGATTATAATGTCAGTTCTTTTTTTATGCCTATTAGAGCATAACTACATAGCCACCTTATTAATTTAAGGTGGCTAAATTTAAAAGAAAGGAGGATGAAGAAGTATGTCACAATGTGAAATAATTGCTATTGCAAATCAAAAAGGTGGCGTAGGTAAAACTACTACAACATTTAATCTTGGTGCAGCACTGGCTAGTCAAGGTAAAAGAGTATTATTAATTGACGCAGATCCACAAGGTAATTTAACTACTTATATGGGTTGGACAGAAGATGAATTGTCAGTTACTCTAAATGATTTATTAATAAATACTCTCAATGATAGAAAAAACAATTTTGATAGTTGTATTAAACATCATAGTGAAAATCTTGATTTAATACCTAGTGATATTCAATTATCTAGTATTGAAATGACATTAGTTGGTGCAATGAGCAGAGAATATACAATGAGAAATTCAATTAAGGAATTAAAAGAAAAGTATGATTATATATTGATAGATACACAACCTGCTTTAGGAATGTTAACTATAAATGCTCTAGCTAGTGCAGATAAGGTTATTATACCTTTACAACCACAATATCTTGCAGCAAAAGGTATGACACAATTATTTTCTACTATTATTAAGATTAGACAACAGATTAATCCTAATATAAAAATAGATGGAATTGTATTAACAATTGTTGATAAACGAACAAATCTTACAAAAGATATATATAATCAATTGCAAGAAAATTATGGTAGTGCTATTAAAATTTATGATACACAAGTGCCAAGAGCAATTAAAGTTGCTGAATCAACTGCTCACGGGAAAAGCATTTTTACTTATGATAAGAATAGCAAAGTAGCAGAAGCTTATTCATCTCTTGCAAAGGAGGTGCTAATTGATGGAAAAGAAAGACACAAAAATGCAAATTCCAAAGATTACACTAGATGATTTATTTTCAACACAAGAACAAAGAGATAATGCTAATTTAGAAAAAGTCATTGATATTAAAATTGATGAAATTGATGATTTTCCTAATCACCCATTTAAAGTTATTGATAACGAAGAAATGCAAGATATGAAAGAAAGCATTATTGAAAATGGTGTTATAATTCCAGCACTTGTAAGACCAAAATCAGATGGAAGATATGAAATGGTATCTGGTCATAGGAGAAAATTTGCAAGTCAGTTAGCATTAAAAGAAACTATGCCCTGTATTGTTAGAAATTTATCAGATGATGAAGCAACAATAATAATGGTAGATAGTAATATGCAAAGAGAAGAAATATTGCCAAGTGAAAAAGCATTTTCTTACAAGATGAAACTTGAAGCATTAAGTCATCAAGGAAAAAGAAATGATTTAGTAAATGATTTAACTTCCGACCAAGTTGGTCGAAAGTTAGAAATAACTGGAATTATTGGTAAAGAAAATGGAGATAGTCAAACTCAAGTTAAAAGGTATATAAGATTAACAAACTTAATTCCTGAATTACTGGATAAAGTTGATGAAAAAGAAATTGCTTTTAATCCAGCAGTTGAAATCTCTTACTTAACAGAGGAAGAACAATATGCACTATTAGATTGTATTGAATACAATGACGCTACACCATCACACGCACAGGCAATTGTACTAAAAAAATTAAGTCAAGAAGGAAAACTAGACGAAGATAAGATAGACGATATTTTATCACAAGAAAAACCTAATCAGATTCCAAAAATAAAATTAAGTGAGGAACGAATTAGAAGTGTTTTACCAAAAAATGTTGAAAATGCGAATATTGAAGACTTTGTTGTTAAAGCCATAGAGTATTATTCAAAGCATTTAAGGCAAAAAGAAATGGGTGCAAGATAGTGTATAGCCATTTTCCATTAAATCCCTCCTTACAAACCACCCTAGTATATATTACTAACTGTTATATTTACTAACTGAAAAGAAATATATATAACTAACTATAAATTCGTACAAGTGAAATTATATTTAATTTATGCTAGATTGAAAGTAAGAAAGGGAGATGATTGTAATGAGAAAAATTATAGTTTTAATATTCAGTGTTATGTTTTTAGTTGGTGGATTTGGAAGTAGTAAAATTTTTGAAAATAAAATTCAAAATGAAAAAATTGATGATACAAATATTGTTGAAGTTTTAGAAGATGAGAAAGAAAAAGAAGATTTTACAACAGAAGTAGTTGTAGAAGAACAACAAGAAACACAAAAAAATGTTGATGAAGTAAAAACAGAAAAGGTAGAGGAAAAAGCAAAAACTACAAATAATCAAAAAACTAATACTTCAAATGTTAATACTAAAAAACAAGAAAATGTAAGTTCTAATACAAAACAAATTGAAACAAAAGTAAATCAAGATATTCAACCAATAGAGCAACCAAAGACAGAAACTAAAGAACAAGAAACAACAAAAGATACAACACAAAATAATATTGTATCTACAACATTTTACGATTCAATTACACACGGAAGAAAAGAATTTAAATCTGAAGCAGAAGCAATTGCAAGAGGAGATAAAATAGTGGACAATGAATTAAATTATGTTTTAGATTACAATGAAACACATCCAGATAATCCAATACAACCATCAATAAATTATTACAGAATTTATCCATCAGCAATTGATGAAAATGGACAATATTGGTATTATTTGCATTTCTTTACAACAAATGGAGAGGGACAAGATGATATATTAAAATCAAAATTCTAATGGCTCTAATTTTAGAGTCATTTTTTATGGAGGTAAGTAAATTGATAAAAACAATATTAATTATATTAGCACTTTTATTCGTGGGAATATCAGTGCTTTTTTGCTATTCTGCTTGTGTCATTTCGGGTAGATGTAGCAGAGAGGAGGAAAGAAGAAATGATAGGTAAAAAATTAAGTAAATATTTATTGGTAGCGGCTTGTATTTTTACAGGCATTGCTATTGGAACTCCTGCAGTTCAAGCAGCAAGTTTAAATATGCATTATTCAGATTATTGGTATAATAGAGCAAAAGCAGATGGAAGTGATCATCATTCTTGGCATTATACTTTATATGAAGTAGATGGAGAAGTTGCTTATTGTATTGAACCAAATATTCCAGAAGGAACAAATTATAATCAAGGAACTTGGGAACAAACAGGACTTTCTAATGATATAAAAGAAAGAATATTATTAACTGGATATTATGGTTATACTTATCCAGGGCATCAAACATTAAAATATAGAGCAGCAACACAAGGACTTATTTGGGATACAATAGTAGGTAGTGGAGCTCATACTACTTTCTGGACAGAAAGATGGGCAAATGGAAGTCAATTTAATGTTGATGCAGAACAAAATGAAATCAATAATTTAATTGCACATCACTATGATAGACCATCATTTAATGGAGGTGTTTATAAAGCACAAGTTGGAGAAACAATTACTTTAACAGACACTAATGGGGTTTTATCAAAATTCAATGTTTCAGTAAGTGGAGCAAATTATAATGTAGATGGTAATATTTTAACAATTACGCCAACAACAAGTGGAGCAATCACTTTAAATTTAACTAAAAATACACCTTATGATACTGGATATAAATTATTTATAGGAGATGGTATTCAAAATATGTTTGTACCAGGAACAATAGATCCAGTAAGAGCAGCAGTAAGAATTAATTCATACTATGGTTCAATTGAACTAAATAAATCAGATGATGAAGCAACAACTGCACAAGGACAAGCAACTTTAAAAGGTGCTAAATATGGTGTTTATGAAAAATCAACAGGAAAATTAATAACTACTATTACAACAGATGAAAATGGTAATGCAATAAGTGATAAAGTATTAACATATCAAGATTATTATGTTCAAGAAATTAGCCCAAGTGAGGGATATTTACTTGATGGAAATAGATATGAAATTGATATGAGAGGTAAAGAAAATACTAAAATTAATGTAAAAGAAAAAGTTGTTAAAAATTATATAAGTATATTAAAACAATATGATTATGTAGATGGCAATACAACTTTTTTAAATGCAGAAGCAGGAGTTAAATTTGAAATATATTATCCAGATGGAAGATTATTTGATACCATAACAACAGATAAAAATGGTTATGCAACAAAAAATATTCCTTATGGTGTATGGAAGTTTCATCAAGTAAATTCAACAACAGGATATGAAAAAATATATGATTTTTATATAACTATTAATTATGATAGTGAGAAAGAACAATATTATAATATTTTAAATAATGCTTTATCAGCATACTTACAAGTTTTTAAAGTTGATTCAGAAACAGGAAAAACAATAAAACTTGCTAATACTACTTTTAAAATATTAAATACAGATACAAATCAATATGTTTCTCAATATGTAGGTGGTAAAGTTTATACTGAGTTTAAAACAGACGAAGAAGGAAAATTTGTTACTTATTTAAGACTTGAAGCCGGAAATTATAAATTAGTTGAAATCTCTAGTCCACACGGATATTTAATTAATGAAGATGGACTTAAATTCACTATTGGAGATGATACGCATTATAATTACACAACTTATGGAGCATTTGTTACAATGTATTTTTCTAACAGACCAATAAAAGGACAAATAGAAATATTTAAAAGTGGAGAAATATTTAATATAGAAAATAATTCATTCAACTATGATAGCAAAAAATCATTAAAGGGAATTGTTTATAATATATATGCAGAAGATGATATAAAATCTGCTGATGGAAATTATTTATATTTTAATAAAGGTGATTATGTAGGAAAGATGACTACTGATGAAAAAGGATATGCTATAAGCAAAGAATTACCTTTAGGAAAATACTATGTTGTTGAAGTGGAAACAAATGATGATTATGTATTAGATACAACAGAATATCACATTACTTTAACTGAAAAAGATAATAAAACAGCAGTAGTTTATAATTCATTAGAATTAACTAATATGTTGAAGAAAGGTACTTTGGAATTTACTAAAACTGATTTAGTAAATGGAGATGTAATTCCTAATACAATTATTGAGGTATATACAATAGATGATGAATTAATATTTACAGGAAAAACAGATGAGAATGGAAAAGTTATCATAGATAATTTAAAGACAGGTAAATATTATATTTTAGAAAAAGAATCTGCGACAGGCTATGTAATCACAGATGAACAAGTTGTTTTTGAAATTAAAGAAAATGGCGAAGTTGTAAAAGCAGAAATGAAGAATAAACCTATTACTGGAACATTAGTATTTTCTAAATTAGATGTATCAACAAGTGAACCACTTCCAAATACTTTAATAGAAATTTATAATGCTGAAACTGATGAATTAGTTTATAGTGGTAGAACAGATGAAAATGGAGAAATTACTATTGAAGAATTAAGATTTGGAAAATACTATATTTTAGAAAAAGAAGCTCCAGAGGGCTACACTTTAAATGAAGAAAAGATGTATTTTGAAATCCTAGAAGATGGAGAAATAGTTAAATGCACAATGGTTGATGAAAAGATAATTATTGAAGTGCCAAATACAGGCGTAGATGATTATCATATTATTGAAATTGTAAGTTCTTTATTAGTTTTAGGTGGAATAGGAGTTATTGTATATGTTATTAAAAAGAAAAGAAAATAATAAAAAAATTAAAAATAAAAAGTTTAATATTAAAGGGAGTCAACTAATTATAGTTGGCTCTTTACTTATTTTAGGAGGATTAAGTCTTGTTGGTGGTAAATATTTTTATAATTATTTACAAAACAAAGAAGAAGATAATAAACTACAAGATTTTTATGAAGTACAAGAACAAATAGATAATACAGATGAGGAAATTACAAATAATGAAGATAAACTACAAGAAGAAAAGAAAGAAATATCTGTATCTAATGAAGAATATATTGCAGTTATAAAAATACCTAAAATAGGATTAGAAAAAGGATTATACAAAAAAGGTAGTTATAACAATAATGTTAATAAAAATATTCAAATATTAAATGATTCTAGTTATCCAGATGAAGATAATGGAAACTTTATTTTAGCAGGTCATAGTGGTAATGGAAGAGTTGCATATTTTAAAAATTTACACAAATTAGAAAGAGAAGATCAAGTTAGTGTTTTTTATAATGGTTCAGAATATAGATACAAAGTTGTAAATATGTATGATATCGAAAAAACAGGTTCTGCTAATATTATTAGAAATGCTAATAAAAGCACTCTAACATTAGTGACTTGCAGACACAACACAAATAAGCAAATTATTATTATTTGTGAGTTAGAAGAAAAAGTTTAGGAGGTATTAAATTGGAAGAAAAATATAATTTAAATAATATGATTAAAGCATTTGAAAAATTATTTAATGCAGGATTTAATACAAGTAAAAAAATAGCGACTCTTGATATAAAAGAAGTTAGAAAAATACCTAATTTAACAATGTCAGATTTTTATATTATTTCTGATTTATGGGAATTAGTAAAAAAGAATAATAATAAAACTTCTCAACTATTTATAGAGTTTTTAAGTGGTTATAAAGATAAAGGAAATTAAGATGAAAAAATTTGAAATAAATGTAGATATAAATGGAACGATTACTTTTGAAGTACAGGCTAAAAATAGAAAAGACGCTCAAAAACAAGTAGATGATATTTTAAGTAATGATTCTGTAAAAGAAGCGTTAGAAAAATATAGAAATAATATAACTCTAAATAATAGAGTTAAAGAAATTAATGTTAGGGAAAGGTAGGTAATTATTATGGCATATCAAAGCAAAACTCCACCAATTAAATTAAAAGTTACAACAGATACTTATAATTCTTTAATAGAATTTATATCAAAGGTGGAAAATACAAGTCCAGAAGAAGGTAGAGAAAAAGCAACTAAACTAAAAGAAAAATTGTTAAGATATTGTGTTCCTGTTATTGGAGATAACGAAGAACAATTAGTTGAAATGAGGTTTTATCCTAATGAAGCAGGTAATATGATAGATATCTTGTTATATGCAGTAGATGGTGTTATTACAACTAATAATTATTATGAAGTTTTACTAGGTGTAAGAGCAAAAATTAAAGAAGAACGAACTAAAAAAGAATAAAAGTTATATTTTTAAAGAAATGGAGGTGTAATTAATGGCAAACAAATTAAGACTTATAACAGACCTTTATGGAGAAACATTAACTCAAATAAGCGATAGTCCGAATGAATGGATGAAGTTTCTAATTACTGCTTCTAATAACTATAAGTATTCATTTAATGATCAAGTTCTAATTTATGCTCAAAGACCAGAGGCAAAGGCTTGTGCAGATATTGACACTTGGAATAGAAATGTTGGAAGATGGGTAAATAGAGGTTCAAAAGGAATTGCATTAATTAATTATGATAAAGGCTATACAAGTCTAAAATATGTATTTGATGTAGCAGATACTAATAGTAAATATGGTAAAAGTTTTAGATTATGGTCAATTCCTAAATTATATGAAAATGATGTTATCGAATCATTAGAAAATAAGTATGGAGAATTAGAAGACAAAAATAATCTAGCAGAAGCAATAAAATCGGTTTCAAAAATAATTGCAGAAGATAATATGTCAGATTATTTATCGGATTTAATGTTTTATAGAGATAATAGTGCTTTTGAAAATGTTGATGAAGAAGATATAAGAAATGTATTTCAATATACTTTGTCTAATAGTATAGCTTATTCAATGATGAATAGATGTGGAATTAATCCTAATGAGTATTTTAAAGAAGAAGATTTTGTATATATTTTAACATTTAATAGTTATGACACATTAACAAGATTAGGTTTAGCAACTAGCGAAATAACTGAAATGGGATTGAAAGAAATTTATTCTACTGTTAGAAATTTAAGAATAAATGAAATAGAAAAAATTCGCACATTTGAATCAAATAAAAATATGGAATATGATTATAATGAAAGCAAAAATATTGCTGAAAGGAGTGATTTAAATGGCAGTAATAACTTATACCAAACAAGGGGATTACGAGATTCCAGACCTAGTATTAGAGGAGAAGAATCCAAATATTCAAGCGACAGGGAAATACGCAATGTTGAGGTTGAAATATCTGAAAGAACAGAAGAAAGCACTATACACAACATTGTTGATGAAAGACCTATTGACAGAACATTTGATGGAGATACAGAATCAAGCAGAAATCAGGATAGAGGAAATAGTATCTCAATTGAAGAAAACAGAGAATATAACAGAGGAATTGAAACAAACCAATCAAATGAAATGGGTATCAATAATGAACAACTTGAAGATGTCAGCCGAGGAAATAGTGATGAACGAACTAATTTACTCTTAAATAATTATGAAAAGGACGAGTCGAATCGTTCTTTTTATGTTGTTGTTGATGAAAAGATAAATCAGATAATTGCAAAATCTCCTCATAAAAAAGAGAAAAATAGTAGCATTAGAGATTATTTTAATAATGTTAAAGATATTGATGAAAGATTAAAATATCTAAAAGAATTGTTTAATAATGATTATACAGGAATAATGATAGATAATGAAATGTATGGATATAAAACATTTAATAACGGAATGTTATTCTGGAAGGGTAATTTCTTATCAAGGGATACAGAAAGTTTTGTTGAATGGAATGATTTGATAAATCATATTGAGGCAATGATACTTTTAAATCAATTAAATGATAGAATAGAACCTTTAAAATCTGTAACAGAACAATTAACACTTATTGATAATAATGTGGATAAAACACCAGTAGATTTAGAATTTACACAAGAATTTGTAGATAGATATTTGACTGAAAGAAGTAGAGAAACAAAGTATTTAATATATGAGGAGTTTAATAAAAGTTATTCATCTCAGTCTAATCAAGAATTTATAAAAAATCTATATGGTCTTGGTGGTGCAAGTTATACAATTAGTGGTTCTGGTATAGGAGAAGATCATAATTCTAAAGGTATTACTTTTTATAGAGGATATTTTGGAGAAAGTGCAACTAGACAATTATTTAAATGGAATTATATTGAACAAAGAATAAAGTTTTTGATTAAAGAAGATAGATATTTAAATCCGAAAGAACTTGAAGAATATCCTAAATGGTTAGAGCAAAAAGAACAAGAAAGAGAATTTAATTCAAAGGTAAATGAATTAGCTGAAGTAGTAGAAGAATTACCAGTAGAATATGAATATCATTTAGGAGATAAAGTTTATATAGGTGCAGATGAATATGAAATATTAAATATAGGAGATATGAATGTTTTACTATACGATTATCGTTATCCATTATTTAATAGAGAAATGTCAAAAGATGAATTTGATAAAAAAGTAAGAGAAAATCCATCTAATGACCATTTGATAAAAAAGGAAGTTGTAATAGAAGAACAAGAAGAAACACCAACTGAAATAAAAGAAGAAATAGTAGCAAAGGAAGAAGTTAAGGAAGAAAATCCAGAAGAAGTTATAACTCCTGAATTTACTAAAAAGAAGAAAAGTAAAGTTAATACTTTTGATATTCATCCAGAAATAGATATGAATGATAGAAATCAATATAAAATTATTGATGATAATTTAGGAGTTGATACACCTAAAAATAGATTTAATAATAATATTGAAGCAATAAAAGTATTAAAGAAGTGTGAAGAAGAAAATAGATTTGCTACAAAAGAAGAACAAGAAATATTGTCGAAATATGTCGGCTGGGGTGGATTATCAATGGCGTTTGAAGAAGATAATTCATCTTGGAGTAATGAACATTATATTCTTAAAAACCTTCTTGATGAAACAGAATATAATCAAGCACAAGAATCAACATTAACAGCATTTTATACTCCACCTGTTGTTATAAATTCAATGTATAAAGCATTAGAAAATATGGGATTAAAAACTGGAAATATATTAGAGCCAAGTTGTGGTATAGGAAACTTTATTGGAATGCGTCCAGAAACATTAAATAATTGTAAAATATTTGGTATAGAACTAGATAGTATAAGTGGAAGAATTGCAAGACAACTATATCAAAAGTCTAGTATTGCAGTTCAGGGATATGAAAATACTGATTTACCCAATAGTTTCTTTGATGTTTCAATTGGTAATGTTCCATTTGGAGATTTTAAGGTATTAGATAAAAAATATGATAAGCATAATTTTTTAATACACGATTACTTTTTTGCAAAAACATTAGATAAGGTTAGACCAGGTGGTATTGTTGCATTTATAACAAGCAAAGGAACTCTTGATAAAGAAAACTCTAATGTTAGAAGATATTTAGCACAAAGAGCAGATTTGTTAGGAGCAATAAGATTACCTAATAATACTTTTAAAGAAGCAGCAGGTACAGAAGTAACATCAGATATAATTTTCTTACAAAAAAGAGATTCAATAACTGATATTGAACCAGATTGGGTATATCTTGATACAGATGAAAATGGAATCAAGATGAATAAGTATTTTGTAGATAACCCAGATATGATTATGGGTAATATGCAAATGATTAGTAGTAGATTTGGTATGGATAGTGCCTGTATTGCAGATGATACAATTTCTTTAAAAGAAAGATTAAATGAAGCAATTACAAATATACACGCTGAAGTAAAAGAATATGAAATAGATGATATGGAAGAAGAAGACTTATCTATTCCAGCAGAATATGGTGTTAGAAACTTTTCATATACTTTAAAAGATGGACAAATATATTTTAGAGAAAATAGCAGAATGTATCCTCAAGAATTAGCACAAACTACTCAAAGTAGAATAAAAGGTTTAATAGAAATAAGAGATTGCGTTAGAACTTTAATAGAGTATCAAACAGAGGATTTCCCAGAAGAAGATATAAAATATCAACAGGGAAGATTAAATCGCTTATATGATGAATTTACAAAGAAATATGGACTAATTAATAGCAGAGGTAATAACTCTGCTTTTTCTAATGATTCAAGTTATTATCTTTTATGTTCATTAGAGATATTAGATGAAAATGGTAATCTTGCTAGAAAAGCAGATATGTTTACTAAAAGAACAATTAGACCAAAAGAAAAAATAACAGAAGTTGATAATGCAATAGACGCGTTACTTGTTTCTATATCAGAGAAAGCAAGAGTTGATATTCCTTTTATGAAAGAACTTTGTAAAATGGATGAAAACAAAATGTTATCTGATTTAGAGGGAGAAATATTTAAGATACCTGGAGAAGAAAAATATGTTACTGCAGATGAATATTTGAGTGGTAATGTTAGAGAAAAGTTAAAAGTTGCAGAACAATATGCTAATAATGATGAAAAATACAACATTAATGTTAAATATTTAAAAGAAGTTCAACCAATTGATTTATCAGCAAGTGAAATAAGTGTAAGACTAGGTTCAACTTGGATACCAGAAGATGATATAAAAGAATTTATTAACTACTTATTACAACCATCTTGGAATGTATTAAGAAATATAAGAGTTCATTATATGCCTAGCACTTCTGAATGGAATATTGAGGGAAAAAACTATGATAAATACAATGTTAAATCTTATAATACTTATGGTACAAACAGAGCCAGTGCATATAAGATTATTGAAGATACACTTAATTTAAAAGATACTAGAATATTTGATTATAAAGAAGATGAAAATGGTAAAAAAATTGCAGAACTTAATAAAAAAGAAACTGCAATTGCACAGGCAAAACAAGAACAAATCAAGAATGCTTTTACTGATTGGATATGGAAAGATCCAGAAAGGCGTGAAAGATTAGTTAAAAGTTATAATGAACAATTTAATTCTATTAGACCTCGTGAGTATGATGGTTCTCATATTACCTTTGATGGAATGAATCCAGAAATAAGTTTAAGAAAACATCAAGTAAATGCTATTGCTAGAATACTTTATGGTGGGAACACATTACTTGCTCACGAAGTTGGTGCAGGTAAAACTTTTGAAATGGTAGCTGCTGCAATGGAATCAAAAAGATTAGGATTATGTAATAAAAGTCTATTTGTAGTTCCTAATCATATAGTGGAACAATTTGGTCAAGAGTTCTTACAACTTTATCCTAGTGCAAACATTTTAGTAACTACTAAAAAGGATTTTGAAACTGCAAATCGTAAAAAGTTTTGTTCAAGAATAGCAACAGGAGATTATGATGCAGTAATAATATCTCATTCTCAATTTGAAAAAATACCAATGTCAGTAGAAAGACAAATGGAAATGATAAGACGAGAAATAGAAGATATTACACTAGGTATAGAAGATTTAAAAAGAAATAATGGAGAAAGATTTTCTATCAAGCAAATGATGAAAACCAAGAAAGCATTAGAAACAAAAATGGCAAAATTAAATGATACTTCAAGAAAAGATGATGTAGTCACATTTGAGGAATTAGGTGTTGATAGAATATTTGTTGATGAAGCACATTATTATAAAAACTTATATCTTTATACCAAAATGAGAAATGTAGGAGGAATAGCACAAACAGAAGCACAAAAGTCATCAGACCTTTATATGAAGTGTAGATATTTAGATGAAATAACTGGTGGAAAAGGTGTTATTTTTGCTACTGGTACACCAATTTCAAATTCAATGGTAGAACTTTATACTATGCAAAGATATTTGCAATATAATGAACTGGCTAAAAGAAATTTACAACAATTTGATGCTTGGGCAAGTACCTTTGGAGAAACAGTAACTGCAATAGAATTATCACCAGAGGGAACAGGATATAGAGCAAAGACAAGATTTGCAAAGTTCTACAATTTACCGGAGCTAATGGCTATGTTTAAAGAAGTAGCAGACATTCAAACGGCAGATATGCTTAATCTTCCAGTACCAAAAGCAAACTATCACAATGTAGTAATAGAACCTAGTGATATACAAAAAGATTTAGTAAAAGAGTTATCAGATAGAGCGGAAAGAGTTAGAAATAAACTTGTAGATTCAAGTATAGACAATATGCTTAAAATCACAAATGATGGTAGAAAATTAGCACTAGATCAAAGATTATCTAATGATATGTTAGAAGATTTTGAAAAGAGTAAAGTTGCTACTTGTGCGAATAATATTTATGAAATCTGGAATAAAACAAGTGATAAAAAATCTGCTCAATTAGTGTTTTGTGATTTATCTACACCACATAATGATGGAAAGTTTAATGTATATGATGACTTAAAAAGTAAATTAATTGAAAGAGGTATTCCAGAGGAAGAAATTTCTTTTATACACGAAGCAAATACTGATGTAAGAAAGCAGGAATTATTTAATAAAGTTCGTAAAGGACAAGTAAGGGTTTTAATGGGAAGTACACAAAAAATGGGTGCAGGTACTAACTGCCAAGATAGGTTAATTGCATTACACGATTTAGATTGTCCGTGGCGACCTAGTGATTTAACACAGCGTTCTGGAAGAATAATAAGACAAGGAAATATGAATCCAGAAGTAGATATATATAGATATGTAACAGAGGGAACTTTTGATGCATATTTATATCAGTTAGTAGAAAATAAACAAAGATTTATAGCACAGATAATGACTTCTAAAACACCAGTAAGATTTGCAGAAGATATTGATGAAACTGCTTTATCTTATGCAGAAATTAAAGCATTAGCAGCAGGTAATCCTTTAATAATTGAAAAGACAGAACTTGATACACAAGTTGCAAAATTAAAGTTATTAAAGCAAACTCATTTAAGTAATATATATGCAATGGAAGATAAAGTAATAAAATTTTATCCTAATGAAATAAAAAGATTAGAAATAAGAATACAAAATATAGAAGAAGATATTTCTCATTTGAAAAATAATTCTAAAAATACAGATGACTTCCAGGGAATGATTATTAAAGGAGAAAACATTATAGAAAAGAAAGATGCCGGTCAAAAAATAATTGATATTTGTAAATCTATGACTAATAAAGAACCTATTGAAATTGGAGAATATAAGGGATTTAAAATGATATTAAGTTTTGACACTTTTGATAGAACTTTCCATTTAGATATGAAAAATAAATTATCTTATAATGTTGAACTTGGAAGTGATCCATTTGGAAATATTACTCGTATTGATAATGTTTTAAATAATATTGAAAACAAACTAGAAACTACAAAAAATAATTTAGAAGACACAAAAAAACAATTTGAAAATGCTAAATTAGAAACTCAAAGACCATTCCCACAAGAGGAAGAATTAAAGCAAAAATCTAAACGACTAGATGAGTTAAATATTCAATTAAATCTTAATGAAAAAGACAAAGAAATAATAGATGATGGACTTGATAACCCAGACAATAATGATAAAAATAGTAGAGATTATCAAAGATAAAAATAAGCGATTTGAGTAATTAACTTGAATCGCTTTAATTATTATAAGGAGGCAATTATGGATTATGAAATGAAATTAAAACAAGAGTTATATGATAAGTTAGAAAAAGAATATAACGATTTTATAGAAGATTTAAAAACTAAAACACCAGATGAAATAATCAATAAATCTTATGAAAAAGTTATGAAAGAAGAATTAAAAGAAATGTTTTATCCAGAGCTTAATAATTATGAGTTATCAGAATTAAAAGCATTAAATAAAACAAAAGCACCTCTTGAAGAATTATATCAAGGATGGATGGATTATGATGGTGGAGTTCACGAACCTTTACAATATAGCATAGAAGATACTCTTGAATTTTTGAAAAAAGAACAACAAAAGAATAGAAATAAATCTATGGAAGGTAGGTAATGGTTATGGCATATTACACGCCAGAAGAAATAAAAAAAGCAAAAGAAATGGATTTATATACTTATTTAGATAATTATGAACCAGATGAATTAGTTCATTTTAGTAGAGATACTTATATGACTAAAACACACGATAGTTTAAAAATAAGTAATGGAATGTGGTACTGGTTTTCACAAGGTGTGGGTGGAAAAAGTGCATTAGAATATCTAATCAAGGTAAGAGATTATTCTTTTATTCAGGCAGTAGAAACTATACTAGGATATTCAAAACAGAAAGCACCAATTAGATATCAGCAAAATGAAAAAGTAAAAAATATTAATGTAATACTACCAAAAAAAGCACCTAATAATGATAAAGTTATTAAGTATTTAACAGGTAGAGGAATTGATATTGATATTATTAAAGAATGTATTGATAATAGATTAATATATCAGCAATATCCTAATAATAATGTTGTATTTGTAGGATATGATAAGAACGATTTTCCAAGATATGCGAGTATAAGAGCAACTAATTATAGTAGATTTATGCAAGATGCTTATGGAAGTCATAAAGCATTTTCATTTAAATTAGATTCATTAGAAAATAACAATGAAGTTCATTTGTTTGAAAGTGCAATTGATTTATTATCTTATGCAACTTTACTAAAAATGAATAATAAAGAATGGTATAACACTAATCTTTTATCTTTATCTGGAGTATATCAACCTGCAAAAAAGATAGATGAAAGTAAGATACCATTAGCATTAAATTATTATCTAAATCAACATCAAAATATAAAAAAAATATATTTGCATTTAGATAATGATAGTGCAGGAAGATTAGCAACAACAGCATTAAAAACTATTCTTCCAAAGCAATATGAAGTCATTGATGATCCACCAAAAATAGGTAAGGATTTCAATGACTTTTTATGTTATAAAAAAGGAATAAATTATAAAAAAAATTATGAAAGAGTGAGGTAAAAATATGAAATATAATTATTTAGAATTAGCAGAAGTGCTAAAAGAAAAAAGACAAGAAAAAGGATATTCAACAAGAGAATTAGGAGAAATAGTTGGTGTAAGTCATACAGAAATATCAAGAATTGAAAATGGTATGCGACCACATTTTTCTTTTGTGATTCTTGCAAAATTATGTAAGGAATTAGATATTGATATGATGAATTTGTTAGATGATGTTGGTGTCTGGGAAGTAGATTCTGACCAATTATTCTATGTAATGTTTAAACAAGAAGAAGAAAAAAAATTTAAAATTCACGCTAGAAGTGAGGGCGAAGCAATAAGGATTGCATTTGATTTTGTATGTGAAAATGAACTGATTGATTTCAGTAAATCAAAGAAAGATTTATTGATAGGAGCAGTAAAAAATCCAGAAGATTTTAATAAAAAGATAATAGAAAATTATGAAAGAACCGGTCAGTTAATTGATGAAGATGATGTTGAAATTGACTTAGAAATAACAGGAGATGATGAAGAAAATGATGATGTAGATGGAATAATTTGTCCAGAAGATTGTATTTATTATTGTCCTAATTGTGGTAATTGTACTGCAAGAGAATAATGGATTTAAGTCTAGCCAGCACTGAATTTGTATAGCCACAAATTCCAATGTGGGGCTAGACCCCAATCCCCAATAAAAAAGAAAGAGAGGTTTTAGTTATAATGAATGAATTATTATTTTTTTCATTAGGAATGATAATCGGTGGATTATCAATCGCAAACTATATGCAATATCAAAAAATAAAAGAGTTAAAAAAATCTATAAATAATTAGGAGGTACAATGTGAGATTAAGAGAAAAACAAATCGTGTTTCGTACCACTTATGAAGAGTATAAAGAAATTAAAATTAGAGCAGAAAAAGTTGGATTAAATTTGTCAGATTATATCAGAAGTCGAGCAGTAGGATTTGAACCGAGAGAAAAGCCACCAAAAGAATTTTATGAAGCAATAAAACAAATAAGAATGATAGGAAATAATATAAATCAAATTGCTAGACTTGCTAATGAAACGGGTATATTAGATGAACTTGCTTGTAAGCAACAATTTGATAAATTAAATGAGTTGATTATTGAAATAAAAAAGGAGTTTTTACTACCAAAAAAAGAACAAGAAATTTTATAAGTAAGATAGTAAATAAATTATAAATATGTTATAATTTTATTTGTTAGGAGAGGATAAAATTATGATTTCTAATTTAGAAAATTCTATACTAAAAGAATTAGATAAACAAAACTTTAAAGCAGATATTATTTCATTAGTAATGAGTAAGTTAGATAATGATGATAAAAAGAATGAATTTCTATCATTTATGATTGATAATAGAAATGTAATTTTATCGTTAACAGACTTGTTTAATCATATAAATATGTTATAAATTAATACAAAAAGAGGTTGATTATGGAAAATCAAATTGTTAATAGTATAGGCGATACAATAATAGATAATAATAGTGATTTATTAGTAGATATTGGTGAACTTGGTATAGATTTTGTATTTGATGATTCACCACTAAAGGAAATACCAGTTGTAAAAACGATATATAGCATTGCTAAAACAGGAATTGCAATTAGGGATAGGCATTTATTAAATAAGACACTTATCTTTATCAATAAACTAAATTCAAATAATTTATCTAGTGAAGAATATAATGAATATAAAAGTAAATTGAAAGAAAAAGACAAAAATATTTATAAAGAATTAGAACATATAGTTATAATTTTAGATAAATTAGTAGAAAAGGAGAAAGCTGTTATACTTGCTAATTTATATACTGCATATATAAATAAAAAAATTAATTTTAGTGAGTTTAAAAATTTTACTTTAATTTTAGATAATTTCTTATTGTTTGACGAGTACAATTTAGGAATGCTATTCAAGCACGATTGTCAATTAAAAGATATGCAAGATAGTTATGGAACTGCAAGTAGATTGATTTCTTTAGGACTTGCTTATAATATGAGCGGATTTGTTAGAAACACTATAAGTAATAATATATCTTTTAATCCACCTAAAAACGATGTGGCTATAACTGATTTTGGAAGAAAATTTTATCAATATGGAATATTAAATGATAAATTAGAGTAATTTATAAGTTAGGAGTGGAATTATTTAATGGTATGTCCAATGTTTAGAGAAGATTATGAAAATAAATCTTTTGAAGAGTTAGTAAAAGAAAGACAAAAACTAATTAAAAGAATGTTAGAATATGAGAATACTTATATATTTGAAAATGAAAAGGATAAATTAAAAGATGTAGAAGTATTTGTTTGTCCAAGCCCAGATGTTATATGGAGTGTTGATAATGAAAATCTTATTATGATTACACAATTGATAGAAGAAAAAAGACAAAAAGAAAATTTTAAATAGTAATTTGTAGGTGGAAAATAGTGGAATTTATTGAGTATGATAATAACAGTTTAATTAATTTTTATATAGAAAATGGATTAGAATTTGATGAAAACAAAAATTATTTTGGAACTAATGTAAAATCATTTGTTATAGTAGAAAACAAAAAAATAAAAGGAGCAGTATCTATTTCATTATATAAAGATAAGAACTTTATTGAAGCATTAGCGGTAGATGAAAAATATAGATGTAAAGGTTATGGAAAAATATTATTAGAGAAAGCCATAAAAGAATTAGGAAAACCAGTATATACAATTTCAAAAGTAGATGAGTTTTATCTTAAAAATGGATTTGTTTATGATAATGCAGATCTAATAGATAAAGAATGTAAAACTTGTGAAGAATATAATGTTACTTGTTTCCCAAAAGTGGTAGTATATAAGTAGTTATACAAATTACAATTTTGTGAGCAGATCAAAAATGATTTGCTCTTTTTTTATTGAAAGAAAGGAGTGAGTAATGGCAACAACAGGTATATGGAAAATAGGAAAAAGATTAGATAATGTATTAGTATATACAACTAATATTGAGAAAACTAAAAATAGTGAATATACAAAAGAGCCATATTGTAATCTTCACAATGTAATTGAATATGTAGAAGCAGATTATAAAACGGAAAAACAATTATATGTAACAGGAATTAATTGTGAAGTAGAAACTGCATTACAAGAAATGATGATTACAAAAGAAAGTTTTAATAAGACTGGTGGTATTTTAGGATTTCACGCATTTCAATCTTTTAAAGAGGGAGAAGTTACTCCAGAATTAGCACATAAAATTGGAGTAAAATTAGCAGAAGAAATGTGGGGAGATAGATTTGAAGTTGTTGTATCAACTCACTTAAATACAAAATATTATCATAATCACTTTGTAATAAATTCTGTTTCATTTGTAGATGGTAAAAGATATTATGATAAAAGAGAAACTTATGCAGAACTTCGTAAAATATCAGATTCAATTTGTGAAGAATATGGTTTATCTAAATTGAAAGAAAAATCTTGTAAAAGAAGTAAAATAAATTATGCTAATTATCAAAAAGGTAATTTTGAAAAGAATAATTATTATACAAAAGCAAAGGAAGATTTAGATAGAGCAATAGAACAAGCCTATGATTATAAGGATTTTTGTAATGTAATGAAAGCAATGGATTATGAGGTAATGATTAGATATGACAAAATTAGCATTAGGAGAAAAGGTTATAAAAAGAATATCAGAATTGAAAGATATTTTGGAGAAGATTATTCAATAGATAGAATTAATGAAAGAATAGAAACAACTTATGCACCTAGAATACCATTTATTGAAGTATTTGGTAATGTTAAATATGAAGTTGATAAGAAAACATATACCAAACCAAAACATAAAGGATTCTACGGCTTATATTTGCATTATTGTTATTTATTAAAAGTATTTCCCGTAAAAAATCCTAAACAAAGACTGTCTGCTGAAATTCGTGCAGATATAAGAAAAATGGATAAAATATCAGAAGAAGCAAGAATGCTCATTAGTAATGATTTAAAAACTAATGAGCAGTTTTTTTGTTTCAAAGAGGAAAAAGAAAAAAGACTAAAAGAACTCACTGATAAAAGATATGAACTTTGGTACAAACACAAAAAAGCAAATAGTGTAGAAGAAAAAGAAATTTTATCTAGTCAAATAGATGAAATAAATAAAGAATTAAATCCAATAAGAAAGGAGGTGGTATTATGTGATGATATTCTTACAAGAAGTAAAGAGATAGAAGAAAAATTATCTCAAGAAGAAAAAGAACAAGGAAAGGAAGTGAAAAACAATGAATGCATCAGGTGACGCTGCTGAATCAATTGTTAGAATGAGTTTGCAAGGATTAGAGGTTGCAACAAGAATATCTGGAAGTGGTGCAAAAAATATTGCAGCACTTATTTATACTATTATGAAAGATAATACTCAAACAAAAGGTAAAACAAGACTTACTAATATGATAAAAAGTGGTAAGGAATTAAAAGTTTTCACAGTTAAAGAAGAAAACTTCAAAAAATTCACACAAGAAGCTAAAAGATATGGTGTTTTGTTTTGTGCTTTAAAAGGCAAAGAAAAAAGTATTGATGGAATGGTAGATATAATGGTAAGAGCAGAAGATGCAAGTAAAATCAATCGTATAGTTGAAAGATTTAAGTTTGTAACAATAGATACTGCTTCTATCAAAAATGATGTTCAAAAATCAAAAGATGGTAAAGACAAAGGTATCATTGTTAAGAGTATAGAAGAAAAACTTGTAGATGATATTTTAACAAAACCAATTAATAAGGAGGAACAAGAGGTATCAAACCCCCAAGTGGCAAAGATGGAAAAAAGCCCTCTATCAGAGCCTATCTCAAAGAACAAAAACAAATCAGATCAGGGTGCTAAATTAGAAAAGCCAAGTGTTAGAGAAGAAATAAAACAAATTAAAGAAGAACAAAAACAAAAGGCAGATAATGATTTAGATAAGTCTGAACTATCAAAAGAAAAAGTTAGTAAAAATATGGTTAATGAAACTAAACATAAACAACCTAAAAATAAAAAGAAAAAATCAAAAGAAAGAGGTTAGAAATTATGAATGATATTGATGATATAGTTTCAGTGGCAAATAGTAGTACACAAAATAAATCATTTGATAAAAATGCTTGGATGAAAAAAAAACAAGAAGAAAGAAAAAGTGCTTATGATTTAATTGATAAAACTGCTACTGAAATAGTGAGTGATTCAAGTAAATTTAAAACTTATCTAGATGTTCAAGGTAGAATGAATAAGTATTCAGTTGGTAATGCGTTACTAATAACTACACAAATGCCAAATGCAACACAATTAAAAGAATTTTCTGATTGGAAAGAAGCGGGAGCATTTATAAAAAAGAATGCAAATAGCATAATAATTCTAGAACCAGGAGATTCATACACAAGAGCAGATGGTACACAAGCAACTTCATATAATCCAAAGAAAATGTTTGATATATCACAAACAACTTTTAAACAAAATAATAAGTTAAATGATTATGATGATAAAACAAAATTAACAGCACTTTTAAAAGATTGTCCTGTTAATATAAAAGTAGTTGATGAAATATCTGGAACAAATAGAGTTGCTGAATGGAATAAACAAGATAATGTTTTATATGTTAAAAGAGGTGGCGAAACACAAGATATATTTAAAGAATTATCTGAAGAACTTGCAAGAGCAACATTAGAAGAAACAGGAAATGCAAGTTTAGATAACTTTAAATGTAGATGTACTTCATATATGTTATGTAAGAAGTATGGAATTGATGTTTCGTCTTTTAATTTGGAATCAATTCCTGATTCTCTTAAAAATATGAATTCTAGTGAAATTAGAAATGAACTAGGTTCAATGAGAAATGCAATGGAAGATATAAATATAAGAATGGGACAACATTTTGAAAATATATCTAAAAAAGCAAAAACAAAAGATTTAGAAAGATAGGAGGATTTTAAGTGAAAGAAGAAGTTAAAATATTGGCTCTTGATAAATACGAAGTTGGACTTGTTATAAATGCACTTAATGAAATGCGAAATAAACAAATTGCAAGAGATGAAGATACAACATTTATAGATGAAGTATTAATTCGTATTATTGATACCCCATTTAAAAAGAAACACGTTAAGGTACTTGAATGTAGATAATGGATAGTAATAGAGATAATATTCCGAAATGGGTTTATTTTCTTGGGTTAATTCCTACAATATGGATTTCACTTTTAATTGCACCATCAATAAGTGGTGGTTTACCACAGATAATAAAGGACTTTCCTAAATTAATGGAGAGTCCTTTTTCTATATCTTGGTGTAACAATAGTTTAAAAGTAATTATAATAATGATTTTATGCTACGCAATGGGTATAGGAATATATTTATCTACAAGAAAGAATTATCGTAGGAGAGAAGAACACGGAAGTGCAAAATGGGGTATTGCATATGCTATTAATAAAAAGTATGAGCAAAAACCTATTTCGAATAATAAGATATTAACTCAAAATGTATCACTTGGATTAAATGGTAAAAAACATAGAAGAAATTTGAATGTTTTAGTATGTGGAGGAAGTGGTGCAGGTAAAACAAGATTTTATTGTAAGCCTAATATAATGCAAACTAATACTTCATTTGTAATACTTGACCCAAAAGGAGAAATTGTAAGAGATTTAGGTTATTTATTAAAAAGACAAGGATATGAAGTAAAAATATTAGATTTGATTAATATGGAAAAAAGTCATTGCTATAATCCATTTGTTTATCTAAAAAGTGATAATGATGTTCAAAAATTAGTGACAAATCTATTTAAAGCAACAACACCAAAAGGTTCATCATCTAATGATCCATTTTGGGATACAGCGGCTTCAATGCTTTTGTTAGCATTAGTATTTTATTTAAAATATGAAGCACCAGAAGATGAACAAAACTTTCCAATGGTAATGGAATTATTGAGAGCAGGAGAAGTTCACGAAGATGATGATTCTTATATAAGTCCATTAGATGTTTTATTTAATAGACTTGAAAGCAAGAATCCAGAACATATAGCACTCAAATATTATAGAGATTACCATAGTGGAAGTGCCAAAACTCTTAAATCAATACAAATTACTCTTGCTGCAAGACTTGAAAAGTTTAACCTAGAAAGTTTGGCATCATTAACTACAACAGATGAATTAGATTTGTCATCATTAGGAGAAAAGAAAACTGCATTATTTGCATTAATACCAGATAATGATACAAGTTTTAATTTTCTTGTAAGTATTTTATATACACAATTATTTCAACAACTATTTCTACTAGCAGACCATAAATATGGTGGTAGTTTGCCAGTTCACGTTCATTTTGTAATGGACGAATTTGCAAATGTAAGTTTACCAGATGATTTTGATAAAATCTTATCAGTTATGAGAAGTAGAGAAGTTTCAGTATCTATTATTTTGCAGAATTTAGCACAATTAAAAGCGTTATTTGAAAAACAATGGGAAAGTATAGTTGGAAATTGTGATGAGTTCTTATATTTAGGTGGTAATGAACAATCTACTCATAAATATGTTTCAGAATTATTAGGTAAAGAAACAATTGACACTAATACTTATGGGAAAAGTAGTGGAAGAAGTGGTAATTATTCAACTAATTATCAAATAAGCGGTAGAGAGTTGATGACTCCTGATGAAGTAAGGTTATTAGACAATAAGTATGCTTTATTATTTATTAGAGGAGAAAGACCTATAATGGATTTTAAATACGATATTTTAAAACATCCGAATGTAGTTTATACAACAGATGGAAAAGAAAAACCTTACTTACACGGAGGAACAGAAAATGCTATTGCTTCAATTCAATTTGATGAAAATATTGATAATTATGATTTCACAGAGATTGAAGATATAGCAGAAGAATATGAATTGTTATCTTCAGAAGAACTTGAAGATTATTTTAAAAGAAAAGGAGAATAGAATTTATGGAAAAGAAAAATAAATTAAAAATGAGTGATAAAGGGAAAAAATTATTTAAGACTTATGCTTTAGGTGTAAGTCTTTTTGCTTTAACTTTTGGAACAAGTATGACAGTATTTGCAGCTGATGATCCTATGTCAGTAGTAAATAATCTATCAAACTTCATATTTGGACTAATCAGAGCAATTGGAATGATAATATTAGGATTTGGTATTGTTCAAGTAGGATTATCATTAAAGAGTCACGACCCTAGCCAAAGAGCAAATGGATTTTTGACAGTGGCAGGAGGAATAATCATAACTTTTGCAAAAGAAATTTTAAATATGATTACAGGTTAAATTATCAAGTATGAGGCAAGTTATATCTTGCCTCCATCTATTTTAAGGAGGTGTTAATATTGAGTGATAATTGGGTAGTGCAAAATTTACAAAATGCACTAGAAACTTGGAACTCTAAATTAGGAGAAATATGGCAATTAGTAACACAAACACCCGAAACCTTTAAAGGTGGAGCAATATGGTCAGTAATCGAGAATATATATGGTGCAGTTCAAGCAGTTGGACTTGCTTTGTTAGTTTTATTCTTTGTAGTAGGTGTGATGAAAACTTGTGGTTCATTAACAGAAGTTAAGAAACCAGAACACGCATTAAAATTATTTATTAGATTTGCAATAGCAAAAATTGTAGTTACTTATGGAATGGATTTATTATTATCAATATTTAAAATAGTTCAAGGAGTAATATCTACAATAATGAATGCAGCAGGTTTTGGTGGTGCAAGTTCTACAACACTACCACAAGATATAATAACGGCAGTAGAAAAATGTGGCTTTTTTGAATCAATACCATTATGGGCAGTCACATTGATAGGTGGATTATTTATAACAGTCTTATCATTTATTATGATAATGACTGTCTATGGTAGATTCTTTAAATTATATCTATATACAGCAATAGCACCTATACCATTATCAACTTTTGCAGGAGAACCAACTCAACAGGTTGGTAAAAGTTTTATTAAATCATATTGTGCAGTATGTTTAGAGGGTGCAATTATAGTTCTTGCTTGTATTATTTTCTCATTATTTGCTTCAAGTCCACCAGTAGTGGACACAAATGCAGCAGCAGTCACACAAGTTTGGAAGTATATTGGAGAACTTGTATTTAATATGCTCGTATTAGTGGGAACAATTAAGTTGTCAGATAGAGTTGTAAGAGAAATGATGGGATTATAGGAGGCGTTATCTAATGGAAAATAAAATAAAAGCAATTTTAGTTAAAATTGAAAAAGAGCCAGAAGTTATTGAAATGAATACAGAATTAGAAACATTACAACATTATGTTGGAGGGTATGTTCAATGTTATAACTTTGATAAAGGTGTTTCTATTTTATGTGATGAAGAAGGTAAAATAAAAGGATTACCTATGAATAGAAAAGTTAATAATGATTTTATTGTAGGAGATTTTTTAATTGTTGCTGATGATATTGAAAATGAAGATTTTACTTCATTAACAAGTGAACAAATAGATAAATATATGAAACAATTTGATAAAGATAGCATAATTGTCAATGTTAAAGATGAGGATAAAATAAAGTTTTTGGTATCTGGTATTAAGTCTAATGAAGAAAAACAAAAGTTAGAAGAACTAGGACTATATTGTTATGATTTAAGAGATAGTGATGATGGCAGAGATATTGCTAGTATAGAAAAAAGAGTTGTTGTAAATAGAATAGGTACAATGATTACTGATAAGGAAATTAAATTAGGAGATAAATATCCTAATGATTTTGTAGATTATAACACTTTTGTAGAACAAAATATTCAAGTAGATACAATTAAGGAATTACTAGAAAAAAATAAAGATAAAACTAATGAAAGGGGGAGATAACTATGAATGAAGTTGTTGATAAAGTTAAAAATGATATTGAAACATTTTTAATGGAAGATATGGATAATCAAGAAATGAGAGTTGAATTTATTTTATTAAATCCTAAAACAAATGAAACACAAGCGTTGGCAAGTGATGGTAATGAAAGAATATTCTTATTTGCTCCTTTTACAAAGGAACAAGAAAATGGTTATATGAATGTTCCAGAATGGGATTTTAACTTTGATGAATACTTCTTTAAAGAACTTGCAAATGGATATGAAGTAGGATTTATAAATGATGATACACATTATGGATTATGGAATACTATTAATGAATTATATCCAGAAGATATTGAAAATATAGGTGGAGTTCAAAAGTATTTATCATATTGTAAAGAGCATTTAATAACAAGAGAATATTTAGATGAAACAATGAAGTTAAATGTACCAGATATTATGCAATATTATGAATACCCTATAAATGTTATAGAACAAGTTAATGATAATGTAATAATGTCTAAAAAGAATTATGATAAAGAAAGTGAAAAATCATATATAGCATTTGTATTAGGTTATGATTTGTTAAATAAAAAACTACAAAATTCTAGTTTCCCAGAATGTGATATTTGCTATGATACTTGTTCTTCACTCGCAGAACATTTTATTAATAGTGAAGAATATAAAAACACTAATCATTCTACTTATGAAATGTTGCAAGAATGGATTGATAAAAATCCTAATTTAATAAATGAGTATATTGAAGTAGAAGAAAATAATAAAACTAGACAATTAGATAATGGAATGTATGTAATTGATGTTGGTTATAGACGAGAACAGCCTATTGCATTAGTTCAACGAGGAGAGGGCGAGTATATGGAATATGTAGTCGCTTTTAATTATAGAATTAAAAACAATAAAATTGATTGGGCTTATGGATATTACTATGATAAAGACTTAACAAAAGCAAGAGAAGATTTTAATAAAGTAATTGCAGGTGGTAATTTATCAAAAACCTTTGAAAGAAAGGAAGATAGATAAATGGAAGATAGAAGAAAAGTTGAAATGATAAAAAAGAAATATCCAGTAGGAACAAGAATTAAATTAAATTATATGCAAGATGATTATGCAGTTCCTAGTGGAATGACGGGGACAGTTGATTATGTTGATGATGAAGGTCAAATTGGTATGAGTTGGGATAATGGTAGAACATTATCCTTTATTTATGGGGTTGATAGTTTTAGCATAATTGATGAAAAGCAAAAAGCATTATTTAATACAAAGTTGGCAAGTGATATGAATCGTAATGGAGAAATAGTGGAAATATTATCTTTTGAAAAAGGTAAAGATATTTATAACGACCGATATAAAGTTAAGTTTAATGATGGGACTATCAAAGATAATATTATGAGTTGTGAATTGAACTTTAATTATGAAAAAAAGAAAGATGAAAGGAGTAGATAAAATTGGAAGTTAAAATAAATAGAGAAATAAGAAACTATACGGAAAGTATATTTTTTGGACTGTCTTTAAGGCAGTTCATTTTTTCTATATTGGCTTGTGGTGTTGCAGTAATATTATATTTTGTTTTAAAAGGACACTTTGGTATTGAAACTTTATCTTGGGTATGTATTTTAGGTGCTTCGCCATTCGCTGCAATAGGCTTTATAACTTATAACGGAATGACGGCAGAAAAATTAGTATATGCGTGGATTAAGTCAGAAATATTGATACCAAAGCATTTAACTTTTAAACCAACAAATTATTATAACGAATTATTAAAAGATAAATTAGAAAAGGAGGTTATATATGAAAACCCTAAAAATGTTATTTAAGCAAGATAAGGAAGCATTTGTTGTTCCAAAAGGAGTACAAGATGTAATACCTGTAAATAGAATATGGGAAGATGGTGTATTTTTAGTAGGAAAAAACAAATATTCTAAATGCTATAAATTTTCAGATATAAATTATGCAGTTGCAAGTAGAAGTGATAAAGAGGGAATGTTTTTAGAATATTCTGAACTTCTTAACTCATTTGATACAGGTGCAACAACAAAATTAACTATTATAAATAGAAGATTAAATAAAATAGATTTTGAAAAGAATATTTTATTACCATTAGCAGAAGATAAACTTGATGAATATAGAAAAGAATATAATAAAATGTTATTAGATAAAGCAACTGGGGCTAATGGAATAATACAAGAAAAGTTTATTACTATTTCAGTAAATAAAAAGAGTATAGAAGAAGCGAGAAATTATTTTGCAAGAATTGGTGCAGATTTAATTTCTCACTTTTCTGGTTTAGGCTCAAAGTGTGTAGAACTTGACGCAGTAGATAGATTAAGAATGTGTCACGATTTTTATAGAGAGGGAGAAGAAAACTCTTTTAGTTTTGATTTAATTAAAACAATGAGAAAAGGACATAGTTTTAAAGATACAATATGTCCAGATAATTTTGAATTTAAAAATGATTATTTCAAAATGGGTAAAAAGTATGGTAGAGTTATTTTCTTAAAAGAATATGCAAGTTATATTAAAGATAATATGGTTGCAGAATTAACTGACTTAAATAGAAACTTAATGATGAGTATAGATGTTGTACCAATTCCAATGGACGAGGCAGTAAGAGAAGTTGAAAATAGAAGATTAGGTGTAGAAACTAATATTACTAATTGGCAACGCAGACAAAACTCTAATAATAATTTTAGTGCAGTAATTCCTTACGATATGGAACAGCAGAGAATTGAATCAAAAGAATTTTTAGATGATTTAACTACACGAGATCAAAGAATGTTTTTATCAGTATTAACAATGGTACACACAGCAGATACCAAAGAGCAATTAGATAATGATACAGAAAGTTTATTAACTACTGCAAGAAAACATTTATGTCAGTTTGCTATTCTTAAATGGCAACAAATGGATGGACTTAATACTGCAATGCCTTTTGGTGTTAGAAAGATAGATACTTTAAGAACTTTAACTACTGAAAGTTTAGCAGTATTTATGCCGTTTCGAGTTCAAGAAATAAATCACGAAAATGGTATTTACTATGGACAAAATGTAATAAGTAAAAATATGATTATTGCAGATAGACGCCAACTATTAAATGGTAATAGTTTTATTCTTGGAGTATCTGGTAGTGGTAAATCATTTACTGGTAAAAATGAAATTGTATCAGTAATATTAAGAGATCCAAACGCAGATGTAATCGTGATAGATCCAGAGCGAGAATATTCTCAACTAATAAATGCACTAGGTGGAGAAGTAATCCATATATCAGCAACAAGTGATAATCATATTAATGCTATGGATATGAATAGTGAATATGGAGATGGAGCAAATCCTGTAATATTAAAATCAGAGTTTATTCTTTCTTTATGTGAGCAATTAATTGGTGGTAGTAATTTAGGTCCAAAACAAAAGTCAATTATAGATAGATGTACTGCTTCTGTTTATAGACATTTTCAACAAGGAAACTATATGGGGACACCACCAACATTGCAAGATTTTAGAGAAGAATTATTGAAACAAACAGAGCCAGAAGCAAAAGAAATAGCACTTGCAATAGAATTATTTACTAATGGAAGCCTTAATACTTTTGCAAAGAATACTAATGTTGATACAGAAAATAGACTTATTTGTTATGATATATTAGATTTAGGTAAACAATTACTTCCAATAGGAATGTTAGTTGTATTAGATAGTATTTTAAATAGAATAACAACAAATAGACAAAAAGGTAGAAATACCTTTATTTTTATTGATGAAATATATCTATTATTCCAACACGAGTATTCTGCTAATTTCTTATTCACATTATGGAAAAGAGTTCGTAAATATGGTGCATATTGTACTGGTATAACACAAAATGTTGATGACTTATTACAAAGCCATACTGCTAGAACAATGTTAGCAAACTCTGAATTTATTGTAATGTTAAATCAAGCAAGTACAGATAGAATTGAACTTGCAAAATTATTAAATATATCAGAATTACAAATGGGATATATTACAAATGTAGGAGCAGGACAAGGTTTAGTAAAAGTCGGTAGTTCTTTAATTCCATTTATAAATAAATTCCCAACTAATACGAAACTTTATAAATTAATGACAACAAAACCGGGAGAGGGAAAATAGAAAGTAGGTGTTAGTAATTGGCAGATATTAAAACAAAAGATTCTAAACCTAAAACTATAAAGACTTTAAATAAAGCAGTAGTTGGTACTCAAAATATTAAAGATAATATAGTAAGTACCAAAGAAAAGATAAATGAAAATACTCCAAATAAGAATGATGAAAATAATATAGAATATGGTAGCAATACAATTACAGGTGCTAGTAGTATAACTGCTAGTACCGTTGCTACTAAATTTAATAAATATGGTAAAAAGTCTTTTGAAGAAACAAAAGAAAATATTATTAAATCAAAAGTAAAAATCAAAGATTTTAAGAACAAACAACTTGCTAAAAAAATGGAAAAACAAGCAGTTAAAACTGGTAAGGGAACTATTAAAACAAGTAAGAATACTATTAAGAATGGAAAGACAGCAGTAAAGACAAGTAAAGAAGTAGCAATTAAATCTCAAAGAATGGCAAAAGAAAGTGTTAAAGCAAGTAAAAGAACAATACAAACTGCAAAAGAAACGGCAAAGGCTACTGCAAGAGGAATTAAATTAGCAATAAAAGCAACTATATCTGCAATAAAAGGAATTATAGCAGGGACAAAAGCATTAATTGCTGCAATAGTTGCAGGAGGATGGGTGGCAGTTGTAGTTATATTAGTTGTATGTTTAGTTGCTTTATTATGTGGCTCAATATTTGGTATTTTCTTTTCAAGTGAGAAAACAAGTTCTAATAGTATAACAATGAAAGAAGTAGTTGCAGAATGTAATCAAGAATTTTCAGATAAATTGCAAGATATACAAGATAAAAATGAACACGACGATTATGTTTTAGATGGTAGTATGGCAAGTTGGAAAGACATATTACTTGTATATACTATAAAACAATCCAAAGGAAATAACGAAGAAGAAGTTATGACTATGGATGAAAAGAAAAAGAAAGTTGTTAAAGATATATTCTGGGATATGAATAGTGTTTCATCAGAAGTGAAAACTGAAAAGGTAACAGAACAAGGTATCAATGCAGATGAAATGCCAAAAGAAGTAGAAAAGAAAGTATTGCATATAAAATTAACATCAAAAACTGCTGAACAAATGAAGAATGAATATCACTTTAATAATAATCAACTAAAACAATATGATGAATTATCAAGTCCTAAATATGCTAGTTTATGGAGTGGTGCAATATATGGAAGTATTGATTCTGGCGAATATGTTAATTGGAGGCAATCAGGACAAAGTTGGTCTAATATAAAAATAGGCAATACTAATAGCACATTAGGTCAGATTGGTTGTTTAGTCACATCTATATCAATATTAATTGAAAAGTCTGGTTGTAATTCAACTATAATACCATTTAACCCCGGTACTTTTTTAGAAGCATTGAATAAAAATAATGCTTTTGATAGTGGAGGTAATTTACAATATGCAGGAGTGACGAGAGCAGTACCTAACTTTAAATATGCAGGTAATGTCAATTTAAGAGAAAAATCAAGAACAGAAAAATTAGCATTAATTACTCAATACTTTAATCAAGGTTATTATTTAACAATAGAAGTAAAAGGTGCTACACCTGGTAATCAACATTGGGTAGCAATAACAGGAGTAAATGGTAATAACGTTGTTATAGTAGATCCTGCAAGAGATGGTACAGATTTATGGAGTTCTTATGAATGGAGTAAATCATCACAATTTAATTATTTTGCTGCTAATTAAATGATTAAATCATTAATTAAATTGTTTATAGGTTTAGTAATCTTAATTATTAAAATTAAAAAGGTTATTTCTAAAATAAAGAAATAGCCTTGATACATAGAAAATATGGAAGAAAAATGATATAATAGCAACTAAATATTATAATCTTATGAAGGGAGTATATTATGATAGATTTAGTTGAATATTATAAAAATAATGTAAAAAAGGATGATTATTATTATAGATTTTACGAGGAACTTATTACAATTCCAGAAAAAAAACAAAAGCAAATGGAAGAAGCATTCTGGTTTGATGACGGAGATTATATAAATGATACTAGATATGAGGTATTTGATGAAGAAGACGCAATTAAAAGATTTAAAGAATTATGCGATCCTAATGAAGATATGACCTCAAACAATACTAATATAGAATTGTTTTATTTTATATGCTTTTATTTAAAAAGTTCTGGTTTTGTTTTGAAAGAATTTCCAAGATTATTAGAAAGACCACCATTAGAACCTTTTAAATTCACATATAATGAAATAAGAAATAGAGCAATAGAAAAGGGGATGGCTGATGAAAATGGTACAGTAAAATATAATACTAGAAGAATGATAATAGCAGATTTTCATTTCGTAAAAGAAAATTCAAGTATAAAAGTAGATGATGATATAAATAAAAAATTTCAAGAAATATCAACGAGAAATGCAAAATTTGAGGCTATGACAACCGATGAAAAGATTAAAGAAATTATTAATTTTATTGAAAACATTTTAAAAGAAAATGGTAAATATATAAAACTTGATTATGAAACTATTGCATTAAATACACTAAATGATGAAACTATTACTTCATTTAAGAAGAAGATACAATGTTTTAGACATTCTTCTGACGAAGCAATAAAAGAAAGAAATAATTTTACTGAAAAGCAAAAGAAATTTATTATTGATTATGGTATTATGCTATGTAATTTGATTTATTATAATAAAAATTAAAAAAATTTTTAAAATGTAACTTAGTTGTAACTTTGGATATTTTATAATGTAAATGTAAAAAGAAAGGAGTTTTTAGTTATGGAAATTTTAAAAGTAGATAATCTAACTAAAATTTATGGTAAAGATTCAACTAAAGTTGTTGCATTAGATCATATTTCTTTTTCGGTAGAAAAAGGCGAATTTGTAGCGATTGTTGGTGCATCAGGATCAGGTAAATCAACACTACTACATTTGATTGGAGGTGTTGACCGACCAACTTCTGGCAAAGTATTTATTGATGGCAAAGATATATTTAATTTCAATGATGATAAACTTGCTATATTTAGAAGAAGACAAGTCGGTTTAATTTATCAATTCTATAATTTAATCCCTATATTAAATGTAGAAGAAAATATAACACTACCACTTTCTTTAGATAATCGTGAGGTTGATAAAGAAAAATTAGACAATATGTTAAAATTATTAGGATTACAAAATAGAAAGAATCATCTTCCTAATGAATTATCTGGAGGACAACAACAAAGAACAAGTATAGGTCGTGCCTTAATCACTAACCCTACAATTATACTTGCTGATGAGCCAACTGGTAACTTGGATTCTAAATCAAGTGATGAAATAGTTGCTCTACTAAAAAAATCAAATAAAGAGCTTAATCAAACAATTATAATGATTACTCACAATATGGAAATTGCAAAAGTGGCTGATAGGATAATAAAAATTGAAGATGGAAAAATTGTTGAGGAGGTATAAATATGAACTTACTTAACAAATTAACAATTAAAAATCTTAAATTAAATAAGAAAAGAACTATTGTTACTATTATTGGTATTATGTTATCAGTAGCTTTAATAACTGCTGTAGCATCTATTTATGCTAGTGGAATAAAATCATTAATAAAATTTGAAACACACGAAAAAGGAAATTTTCATACTGTTTTTTATGATGTTCCTATGACTGATATAGATGTATTTGAGAATAACCGAAATATTGAAACCTTAAATATAACAAAAAGTATAGGTTATGCTAAAATAGATTCAAAAAATGAATATAAACCTTATGCTTATATAAAAGCATTTACAAAAGATTCATTAAATAATTTATCAGTTAAATTAGTTAAAGGAAAACTTCCTGAAAATGAAAATGAAATAATTATACCTACACATTTACAAACAAATGGTAGATTGTTTCTAAATATTGGTGATTCAATCACTTTAGATATAGGAAAAAGAATTGATAATAGTAATTATGAATTAAATCAAAATAATCCATATCAAAAAACTGATGAAGAAAATGGCGAATCTATAGTTGAAACAATATCAAAAACATATAAAATAGTTGGTATTATAGAAAGACCAGCCACCAATATTGAGAGTTATTCTGCACCAGGATATACATTTATAACTTATATTGGTGAAAATAAATTAATTGGTAATGTTGATATATATGCAAGATTTACAAAAGATGGTGTTAAAAACAGTTATGAAACTATTGCTAATATATTAGGTGTTGATGCTACATTATTTAAAAAAGTAAATAATCAAGAGGGAGCATCAAATGAAGATATAGAAGAATATCTAAAACAAATGGATAAAGCTAAATATAGCAATATAAATGTAAATACTTATTTAATAGCTTTAGAAACAAATCCTATATCAAATAGTGGGATTGGTGGTTTAGGTATTGTTGTAGGAATTGTAATAGGAATAATTGTATTTACTTCTATATTCTGTATTAAAAATAGTTTTGATATTTCTATTACAGAGAAAATTAAGCAATATGGTATGTTAAGAAGTATTGGTGCTACTAAAAAACAAATTAAAAGAAATGTATTTTACGAAGCTACAATATTAGGTGTGATTGGTATTCCACTAGGCATTTTACTAGGATTTATAGCTTCACTTATATTAATTGTTATTAGTAATTATTATTTGGCTGATTCATTTGCAGAGGGTTTAAAATTAGAATTTGCATTTTCTTGGTTAGCTATTTTAGTAGCAATTTTACTTGGTATTGTAACTATCTACTTCTCTGCATTTAGAAGTGCAAAACGAGCTTCAAAAGTATCTCCAATAGATTCTATTAGAAATAGTGCTAATATAAAAATAAATCCTAAAAAAATCAAATCACCTAAATTAATAAAAAACATATTTGGTATGGGTGGTGAAATATCATTTAAAAATTTAAAAAGAAATAAGAAAAAATATAGAACTACAGTTATCTCAATAGTTGTATCAGTATTTGTATTTATTGCTTTATCTGGATTTATGGGATTAGCATTTCAACAAGTAGATCACGAATTAGAAATATCAGATTTCAATATTTCATTAAGCACAAGTAATATGAATACAGAATCCTATAATAAATTTATAGAAACAACTAAACTAAATGGCATTGAAGATTATTCTATATTTAGAAATAGCGAAATATCATTTACAGGAAATCATTATAATAAAGAATATCAAGAATTATTAAAGTTAGAACTTAATCCAAATACTCCTACTTATTTATCAATAATATCTATTGGTAAAGATCAATATAAAAAGTATGTTAATTCATTAGGTTTAAATTATGATGATATAAAAGACAAAGCTATACTTGTAGATAAAGAATATGTTACAACCTATGATGATAATGACAAATTAATCACTAAATATATAAGAGAGTTTAATTTTAATAAAGGTGATGTAATTGATTCAACTATAACTTCAACAAATAAAAATGTAAAATTTGAAATTGGCGAAGTAACAGAAATAAAACCTTTTGGATTAAAAGGTATTAATGCTAGATGGATTATTGTTAGTGATGAAGTTTTTGATGAAGTTGCTAAATCTCCATCTCTAGCAATTTATTACAAATCGAAAGATGCCAATAAGTTACAAAATGAACTTGATGAGTATTTAAAGGGCGAAAATTATAGTATTAATAATATAGATGAAAATGTTAAGACAATGAGTAACTTATTTACATTGATAGGAATATTCTTATATGGATTTATAATTGTTATTTCATTAATAGGAATTACTAATATATTCAATACTATTACTACTAATATGGAATTAAGAAAGCAAGAATTTGCAATGTTAAAATCAGTTGGTATGACAACAAAAGAATTTAATAGGATGATAAGATTAGAAAGTTTATTTATGGGTGTTAAATCATTATTCTTTGGTATTCCTATTGGAATAGCATTATCTTATATAATTTATCACTTCCTATCTGAAGAATCAGGAATACCTTACAAACTTCCTATAGTTGCTATTATAATATCTATCGCTGTTGTATTTATACTTATTTCATTGATTATGAAGTATTCAATGAGTAAAATTAATAAACAAAATACTATTGAAACAATTAGAAATGAAAATATCTAGTATAGGGAGCGAAAGCTCCTTATATTGTGGTATAATATTATGTGATGAAAGGAGCTAATTATATGAATATTTTATTAATTGAAGATACAGAATCAATTATTAAAGGTCTTACATATTCTTTTGAAAAAAACAATTATAATTTAACTGTAAAAACAACAATTAAAGATTCAAAAGAATATTTAATAAATAACTCCGATATAGATTTAATAATACTTGATATTACTTTGCCCGATGGAAATGGATTTGAACTATTTGAAAATACAATTAAGAGTTTAAGAGTTCCTACTATCTTCTTAACTGCTAAAGATGAAGAAGATGATATTGTTAAAGGATTAAATGTCGGTGCTGAAGATTACATAACTAAACCTTTTAGCACTAAAGAATTAATGGCAAGAGTTAATAGAATATTATTAAGATCTAAAAAGAAAAGTATTATTAAAATAAAAGATATTTCTTTCGATATGGATAAATTAGTATTAATGAAAGATACTACTCCTATTGAACTTACTGCTCTTGAATTAAAACTTGTAAACTTATTATTTAATAACTTAAATAAAGTTGTTAGTAGAAATTTAATATTAGATAAAATTTGGGATTGGACTGGAAATTATGTAGATGATCATACAGTTACAGTTTATTTCAAGAGAATAAGAGAAAAAATAGGAACAGATATTATAACTACTATTAAGGGTATGGGTTATAGAATAGATGAAGAATAAAATAAGATTAAAACAATATATTATTTCTACTTTTATCGTATCTATATGTTTATTTGTTTCGTTCCTAGCATTAAACATATATGAATATAAAACTTATACGAATAATTTTAATAATAAAATTGGTGCTATTATTAATGTAATTAAAGATAAGTATCCAGAAATAACTGATAAAGAAGTTATTACAATATTAAATAGCAACGACTTTGAATCAAATGATTTTTTTACTAAATATGGAATTGATATAGACAATAAATCTGTACTTTTAAATAATGATAAAGATTATCATACATTTTTAATAGTTAATATGTCATTTTTAGCACTATCTATTGTTATATTATTAATTGTATTTATTAGATATAATCATAAAAAAGAAAATGATATTAAGGAAATTATAAAATGTATAGAACAAATTAATAAGAAAAATTATGAATTACAAATTGATTCAATGTCAGAGGATGAATTGTCTATTTTAAAAAACGAAATATATAAAACAACTATTATGTTAAAGGAATCTGCTGAAAACTCTAATAAAGATAAAATGAATTTAAAAAAATCACTTGAAGATATTTCACATCAATTAAAAACTCCACTCACTAGCATATTAGTAATGTTAGACAACATCATTGAAGATCCTGATATGGATATTAATGTTAGAAATGATTTTATTAGAGATATAAAGCGAAATGTTGTTAATATTAATTTTTTAGTACAAGCTCTTTTGAAATTATCAAAATTTGATGCTAATACAGTTCACTTTATTAAGAAAGAATATAATTTAAAAAACATAATTAATGAATCAATTAAAAATGTTTCTACTTTATGTGATTTAAGAAATATTAATATTGAATTAAATATTAAAAATGATTCAAAAATAATATGTGATTTTAAATGGCAAGTTGAAGCTATAACTAATATATTAAAGAACTCTATAGATCACTCTAAAGATAATCAAAAAGTAATAATCAATGTAGAAAATAATAATGTTTATTCTACAGTTGAAATTAAAGATTATGGTGATGGTATTTCTAAAAAAGATATATCACACATCTTTGAAAGATTTTATAAAGGCGAAAATGCAACTTCTGATAGTATTGGTATCGGTCTAGCTTTGGCTAAAACAATTATAGAAGAAGATAACGGAAATATTAGTGTAGATTCAAATGAAAATGGTACACAATTTGTAATTAAATATTTTAAATAAAAAAAAGGCTATTCATTTTGAATAGTCTTTAATCATCTATTTCATCAAATAACTCTGAATCATAAAAATCTTTCATCTTAATTTTTAAAGTTTTACAAATTTGAAATATAACCATAGAACTTGGATTTTCTACATTACAATTAATTATATCCCTTAAAGTAGATGGAGGTATTGTTGATGATTCTGCTAAATGATTTATAGTAATATTTCTTTCAGCACATAAATTAGAAATTCTTTGACTTGTTGCTTTTTTTAAATTCATTTTTCTACCTCACTTTCTTATATTATTTTATAAGAAAAGGCAAGAAAATATGCACGGATATCCGTTGACTTTAATTATTGAAAATGTTATAATATTTAATGTAAAATTATTACGAATGAGAGCAGTACGAATTAGATATTATAGTGTACTGCTTTTTTTATCAAAACAAACTTGGGGAAATAGCATATTTGGAAGGAGTAATGTAATGGAACAAATATTTATAGTAGTTTTAATGATAATTTTAATAGGTGCAGTTGTTTATTTTAGTATTAAAGAAAGCAAGGAATTTGAAAAAGAGGATAATAAAAGACAAGAAGATCTTGATAGATATAAGAAAAAGATAATGGAAATAAAGAAAGAATATGGAGAATTAAATTATGATGAAGAACCTGTAATGAAAATAGGGGAATGGGAAAAAGAAGTTAGAAAAAATATGGCTTCAATAGTAGATACTAAAACAAAATATAAATCAAATAAGGAATTAAAGGTATTAGTAGGAGATTATAATAAATCATCTGTATCAAATACAACATCAGTTTTGGAAAGTATGGGATTAAATGTCACTATTGCGAATTCTGGGATTGAAATAGTTGAAAGAATAAAGAATAACGAGAAATACGATTTGATAATAAGTAATAATATTTATAATACTGGTCATTGTGATGGACCAGAAACTTTAATGAGATTAAAAGAAATAGATGGTTTTAATATCCCTGTAATTGTTTTGACAGTTTCAGAGGGAAAACGAGATATGTTTGTTGATGGATATGGCTTCGATGAATATATGGTTAAATTACTAACACAAGAGAAAGTTAAAGAAACATTACCTAAGTTGTTTAAAGATTTAGAATTTACAAAAATTAAAAGCAATAAGTCTGCATAAGACCTATTGCTTTTTTCTACCTAATAACTTATCTATCGAAAATGGTTTATAAATTAAAGTTAAACTATATAAGAAAGTTGTAGGTATTAAGTTTTTTGAATTTTCGTAATGTGCATAATTTGCTTGTGATGTATTTATTTTATTGGCTACTTCTTCTTGTGTCATATTGTTATTTTTACGAAGTATGCGAAGATTTTTAGATATTAAATCTAAATCTATATTTAATGGTAAGTATGATTCACAATTTTTATTTGTTATACCAAATAAATAATCTAAACTGAAATTATAATGATTTGCATATTCAATTAGTTTTCTTAAAGGAATTGTATCTTTTCCAGTTTCCCAACCAGATATTGTAGTGAAGTTTAAATTAAAGAACTCTGCAATATCTTTTTGTTTTATATCAAGATTTTCTCTACTATTTCTAAAATTTTTAACTATCATTTTCGTCCACCCTTTATAATTATTCCATTAACTAGGGCAAATATTATTTTTCTAGGGGAAATAGACTATTTTTATATCAAAAAAATAAATATTTGTGCTAAAAACATAAAAAAAAACTTTAAATTTTCAAGATTTGTTGTAAAAAAATCAATTTTTGATGTATAATGTCATTAATAAGTTAGTAGGAGGATAGAAATATGACATTAAGTTATAATAAACTATGGAAATTACTTATTGATAAGAATATCAAGAAGACACAATTATGTGATATAGCTGGAATAAACTCTAATGTTGTTGCTAAATTGGGTAGAGATGAATCAGTTCAATTAAAAACAATATTAAAGATATGTGAAGCACTTAATTGTGATATTGGAGATATCGTTGAAATAAAAAAGGAGGAAGTAGCAAATGGCTAGTAATAGAGAAAGAGAAGAATTACATAAAGCAATATGGTCTATTGCTGATGAGTTAAGAGGCTCAGTAGATGGTTGGGACTTCAAGCAATACATATTAGGAATTATGTTTTATAGATATATTTCAGAGAATATTACAAATTACATAAATGAGGGAGAAAGAAAAGCAGGGGAAACAACTTTTGATTATGCCAAATTAAGAGATAGTGAAGCAGAATTCGAAAGGGAAAATCTTGTTAAAGAAAAAGGATTCTTTATTCGCCCATCAGAATTATTCTGTAATGTAATTAAATCTGCAAAAAGTGATACTGCAACATTTACAGATGTTGAGGGAAAAACAAAAAGTGTTAAAGACAATCTAAATGAATATTTAGAAATGATATTTAATAATATTGAAAATTCTGCAAAAGGTGCAGAAAGTGAAGATGACTTTTCTGGATTATTTGATGATATAGATGTTAATAGTAATAAGTTAGGTGCAACTGTTGCTAAAAGAAATGAAAAACTTGTTAAGATTTTAGATGGTATAGCAGGTATTAATCTAGGAAATTATCAAGATAATAATATTGACGCATTTGGGGACGCTTATGAATTCTTAATGTCAATGTATGCTTCTAATGCAGGTAAGTCTGGTGGAGAGTTCTATACACCACAAGAAGTTAGTGAATTATTAACAAGACTTGCAATAGTAGGTAAAACATCAGTAAATAAAGTTTATGACCCTGCTTGTGGCTCTGGATCATTACTTTTAAAATCTGCAAAGATATTAGGAAAAGATAATGTTAGAAATGGTTTCTTTGGACAAGAAATAAACCTTACTACATATAACCTTTGTAGAATAAATATGTTCTTACACGATATTGATTATGATAAGTTTGATATTGCTTGTGAAGATACATTAATAACACCTATGCACTGGGATGATGAGCCTTTTGAAGTTATAGTATCTAATCCACCATATTCAATTAAATGGGCAGGAGATGATAATGCAGTTCTTATAAATGATCCTCGTTATTCACCAGCAGGTGTATTAGCACCAAAATCAAAAGCAGATTTTGCATTTATTATGCACTCATTATCTTGGTTAGCAACTAATGGTGTCGCTTCAATAGTTTGCTTCCCTGGTATTTTATATAGAAATGGAGCAGAACAAAAAATTAGAAAATATTTAATTGATAATAACTTTGTAGATTGTATTATTCAATTACCAGACAATTTATTCTTTGGAACAAGTATTGCTACTTGTATTATGGTATTAAAGAAAGGCAAAAAAGATAATAGTACATTATTCATTGACGCTTCAAGAGAATGTGTTAAGGTTACTAATAATAATCAACTTACTGAAAGAAATATAGCAGATATAGTTAAAATATTTGAGAATAGAGAAGATGTTGAATATACTGCAAAACTAGTATCAAATAAAGAAATAGAAGAAAATGATTACAATTTATCAGTGTCAACTTATGTAGAACAAGAGGATACAAGAGAACATATAGATATAGATGTATTAAATAAAGAAATAGATGAAATAGTTGAAAGAGAACAAGAACTTCGTGATGAAATAAAGAAAATCATTTCAGAAATCGAGGTGTAATCTATGAATAAATTACAAGAATTAATAGATAAATTATGTCCTAATGGAGTAAAATATAAAAAAATAAAAGATTTTACAAAAGTATTAAGAGGAAAAAGACTTACTACAAGAGATATTGTGGAAAATGGTAAATATCCAATTTATCACGGAGGAATTATTCCAATTGGTTATTATAATGATAATAATAGAGTTGCTAATACAGTTATGATAATTAATGTGGGTGCTTCTGCTGGAACAGTAGGATATTGCGAAGAAGATTTTTGGGCATCAGATGGTTGCTTTTGTATAGAAAAGAATGAAATAATTAATGATAAATTCCTTTATTACTATTTGCAAATGAATGAAAAAAACTTGAAATCAAAAGTACGCAAAGCAGGAATACCAACATTAGATAATAAAGTTGTTGAAAATTTAAGTATTCCTATTCCACCAATAGAGATACAATTCGAGGTTGTTAATATTTTGGATAAGTTGGAGGAATATATATATTGTTTGAAAAAGGAACTAAATTTAAGAGAGAATGCTTATGTGGCTATAATGTATCCATTATTAAAAAAAGAAAATTTTGAAAAATTTGATATATTAGAAAATTATTGTTATTTTGAAAAAGGTAAAACCCCAATACAAAAAAATAATCCAGGCGTTTATCCTTTGGTTGCTACAACAGAATATTTGCAAACATCAGATAATTATCAATTTGATTGTGAAACAGTTTGTTTGCCGTTAATATCTGCTAGAGGACACGGAGTGGCAAGTATTACAAGAATATTTTTTCAATCAGGAAAATTTGCTTTGGGAAATATTTTATGTGCGATAATTCCCAAAGATAATCAAATAAAGGCAGAGTTTTTAAGAAATTATTTATTTTATTATAAAGATATTTTACTTGTCCCTTTAATGCGTGGGGGAGCAAACGTTGCTTTAACAATTGATTCTTTAAGAAAAGTACAAATACCAATTCCTAGTATTGAACAACAAGAAAATATAATAGGTAAAATAAGAAAGTTTCAAGAAATAATAAGTAAAGAAACAGGTTTGCCAGTCGAAATAGAAAAAAGGCAAAAACAATACGAATATTATAGAGATAAATTATTGAGTTTTAAGGAGGTTGAAGTAAATGAGTAAGTACAATGTAGTAATGGAAATGACAAATGCTACCGTTGTATCTGAATATGAGCCAGAGAAAAAAAGATCTGACGCATATCAAAGTGAAGCAGCATTAGAAAAAGAATTTATAAGAATGCTTACTGAACAAGGATATGAATATTTAACAATACACGATTCAGACGCACTTGTTAATAATCTTAGAACTCAATTAGAATTATTAAATGATTATAAGTTTAGCGAAAATGAATGGACTAGATTCTTTAATAACAATATTGCTAATAACAATGAGGGAATAGTAGAAAAGACTAGAAAAATACAAGAAGACCATATTCAAGTATTAAAAAAAGATGATGGAACAAGTAGAAATATTTATTTAATAGATAAAAAGAATATTCATAATAATAGATTACAAGTTATCAACCAATATGTTGAAAACGATGGTAATTATGATAATAGATATGATGTTTCAGTTTTAGTTAATGGACTACCACTTGTTCATATAGAATTAAAAAGAAGAGGAGTAGCATTAAAAGAAGCATTTAATCAAATAAACAGATACCAAAGAGATAGTTTCTGGGCAGGTTGTGGACTTTATGAATATGTTCAAATATTTGTTATATCTAATGGAACAAATACAAAGTATTATTCTAATACAACAAGAGAAAGTCATATTAAAGAACAAACTCAAACAAAAAATAAGAGTAAGAAAACAAGTAATAGTTTTGAATTTACTTCTTATTGGTCAGACGCAAGTAATAAAGTAATATCAGATTTAGTTGATTTTACTAGAACATTCTTTTCTAAACATACAATATTAAATATATTAACAAAATATTGTGTATTCACATCAGAAGAATTATTACTTGTTATGCGTCCTTATCAAATAGTTGCTACTGAAAGAATATTAAATAAAATAGAAGTATCAACTAACTATAAGAAGATGGGAACAATAGAATCTGGTGGATATATTTGGCATACAACAGGCTCTGGTAAAACTCTTACATCATTTAAGACTGCACAACTTGCAAGTAAGTTAGATTATATTGATAAAGTGCTATTTGTTGTAGATAGAAAAGATTTAGACTATCAAACAATGAGAGAATACGATAGATTTGAAAAGGGTGCTGCAAATGGTAATAGAAATACAAAGATATTACAAAAACAAATAGAAGATGATAATACTAGAATTATTGTCACTACAATTCAAAAATTAAGTGAATTTGTTAAGAGAAATGCAACACATCCTGCATTTCAAAAACATTTAGTTTTAATATTTGATGAATGTCATAGAAGTCAATTTGGAGATATGCACAAATTAATAGTAAGTAATTTTAAAAACTATCATTTGTTTGGATTTACTGGTACTCCTATATTTGCAAAAAATGCAACAAATAAATCAAATCCAGATTTTTGTACAACTGAACAAGCCTTTGGAGATAAACTACATACATATACTATTGTTGATGCCATAAACGATGGAAATGTTCTTCCTTTTAGAATTGACTATGTTAATACTATTAAGAAAAAAGAAGATATGACTGATAAAGAAGTTCAAGCAATAAATACTGAAGAAGCATTATCATCTCACGAAAGAGTTAGTAAAATAGTTGAATATATTATTGAACATTTTGACCAAAAAACAAAAAGAAATTCATTTTATGATTTAAAAGGGCAAAGAGTAAATGGATTTAACTCAATGTTTGCGGTTTCATCAATACCTATGGCAAAAAAATATTATTTAGAATTTAAAAAGCAACTAGAAGAAAAAAACAAAGATTTAACTATTGCTACAATATATTCTTTTGCAGCAAACGAAGAAGATACATCAGATGGAATATTAGATGATGAAGGATTTGAACCAGATTTATTAGACCAAAGTTCAAGAGAGTTTTTAGATTTTGCAATTAAAGAATATAATAAGAAATTTAAAACTAATTTTTCATCAGAGGGTAATGGATTTCAAGATTATTACAAAGACTTATCAGACAAAGTAAAACATAGAGAAATTGATTTATTGATAGTAGTAAATATGTTTCTTACAGGTTTTGATGCTACAACATTAAATACTTTATGGGTAGATAAAAATCTAAAACAACACGGATTAATACAAGCATATTCAAGAACAAATAGAATATTAAATTCTGTTAAATCTTATGGAAATATTGTTTGTTTTAGAGATTTGCAACAGGAAACAAATGATGCTATTGCATTATTTGGAGATAAAAATGCAACAGGTATAGTATTACTAAAATCTTATGAAGATTATTATTATGGATATGAAGATGATAAAGGCAAAAAGCAAATGGGTTATGAAGAAAGAATTGCTTTATTATTACAAAAATATCCATTAGGACAACAAATAATTGGGGAACAAGCAAAAAAAGATTTTATTGTTTCTATGGGAAATATATTAAGATTAAGAAATATTTTATCATCGTTTGATAAATTTAAAGGAAACGAAATACTATCTGAAAGAGATTTTCAAGACTACATTGGAACTTATACAGATATGTATGAAGAATTTAAACCAAGACCTGGAGATAGTGAAAGTATTAAAGATGATTTAGTATTTGAAATGGAACTTGTAAAACAAGTTGAAGTAAATATTGATTATATATTAATGTTAGTTGCAAAATATCATCAATCTAATTGTACCGATAAAGAAATTTTAGGTTCAATAGACAAAGCAATTAAATCAAGTTTAGCATTGCGTTCAAAGAAAGATTTAATTGATAACTTTATTTCAAGAATAAATGCTAACACTGATGTTATGAATGATTGGACTAAATTTGTTAAAGAGCAAAAGGAAACAGATTTAAAGACTTTAATTGAAGATGAAAATTTAAACGAAGAAGAAACAAGAAAATTTATTGATAATTCATTTAGAGATGGTCAAGTAAAAACAACAGGTACTGATATAGAAAAAATATTACCACCTATGAGAAGATTTGGAGGAGGTAATAGAAACGAGAGAAAGCAAAGTATAATTGAAAAAATACTTAAATTCTTTGAAAAATATTTTGGAATAGTATAGCTTATAAAATTATATATTATAACACTAGATTGATTTCTAGTGTTTTTTTTATTGCGAAATGTTAGTTTTATTACATAAAATACATAAAATCATTAATTTTTTAGTAATTTTTTACATTTTATACTATTATTTTTACATTTTGGCATAATTCGACAAATTTTTCAAAATGTATGATGTATAATAACTCCAATTAGCAATGCCAGGCTGTGTGATATATAGAAAAGAGGTTTTTAAGTATTTTAAATAATTAAATAATAAAAGAATAAACAAATGAAAAAATTAAGCAGTAAATATTTCTTGTACAAAAGATAAGTTATATTACTGGTTAATTTTTTTATAAGAGGGGAAACAACAGCAAGAAGTGAGGACTCATATAAAAAATTAAGGCATTGATTTTTTATGATAGGAGTTGTTGCCCTTATGAGAAGTGATACTTTATATTACCTAGTAATAGTATTTTTAGAATATATCGTTTACCAAGGGGTTGGTGTCGCTTCAAAACCAACAATTGATGATAATTTAATTGTTTTTATTCTCGCCGAATGTAAGGCTCGTTTAAAGAGTTTTGCATTCGGCGTTTTTTTGTTAATAAAACACATATCAATACATTGTAGAGATCCACCTTTCTATCAATTTGAAAACAAAAGCAAATTGATAGGAGGAAATAAAATGATAAAAATTATAAAAAGATGGATTGAAGATAATGAATATAAAGAAATTCAGTACGATACTGAAATCAAGCAATATTATTATTGTTTTAAAGATATGAATAAAAAATCACAAAGAATTGCTGTAGAAAGAAAAATTGCTGCAGTTTATTTACATTCAAGCAAATTAATAAAAAGACAACAACACGAATATGAAAGACACACTGAACAATCAGAAATATTTGAAAATAAATTAAATGAAAGAGTTATGGACAAGCCTCTGAGTTTAGAAGATGAATTTATAAGAAAATCTAGATTTGAAGATTTAATAAATGGAATCAATAAACTATCTGATGTTCAAAAAAGAAGAATAAAAATGTATTATTTTGAAGAATTAAATCTTGAACAAATCGCAAAGATAGAGCATACATCTTTTCAAATGATAAGCAAAAGTATAAAGCAGGGGATAGAAAATTTGAAAAAAATATTAAAAAATAAAATTTAGTGGTTGAAAAAATGAGTTTAAGTGGGGAAACAAGTGAAAGGGTATTAATTATTCTTTCTCCTGTTTCCTTTTTATATGGAGAAAGCAGGATGTGTTCTTTGAAAATTTGATACACATTCATCAGATACTTTCCTATTATTGTTAGCACATTAGTAAGTTCGCTTGTCGATTATAACTTGACTATAAAATTATGTAGCACATAATTTGCGATAACCAATAATAGTATTAAAGATACTCCTGCATAGCCACAGAATCACGCAATGGGTGCAGCCCGGAGAGAACCTCGGGGAGGTGGAATTCCTGTGATATTGATTTAGCAAATCAATAGTCTGATGAAATCCTAGACTGAGGGTATTGAGAAAAAAGTCAGTTCAAAGTAAAAAAAGAAGAAAATTAAAAAAGATATAAAAGCCAGAGTATTTTTACTTTGGCTTTCTACATATTTAAGGAGGAAATTTATGAAAAGAAAAAATTATAAAATAACTATAAAAATAAAATATGAAACTACAATGTTGCATTCTGGAACAAGTGCAGAAAAAGCAATAGCAGATGTAGTTAAGGTTTGGACTGATATATTAAAACAAGATAGAACATTAAAAAGTTTATTTGAATTACCACCACATATTATATGCACGGCTAAATTAGATGATGGACGAAAATAAAATTGTAAGAGGAAGTGTATTTATTGCTGATTTAGATCCTACTACTGGGAGTGAGCAAAATGGAAGAAGACCTGTGGTAATTCTTTCTAATGATTTAAACAATAAATATAGTCCTACAATTCTAATAGCACCATTTACTAAAATTTTAAAAAAGAGATATTTGCCAACACATATATTAGTAAGGAAAACATCTTATTTAAAATATGATTCTTTAATTTTATTAGAGCAATTAAGAACGATTGATAAAAGTAGATTAATTGCCTATAAAGGAAAATTAACTCAAACAATTATTTCTGATATTAATAATAAATTAATTGAAATGGAAGATATAGATATTATTTCTTATTTAAAAAGTTTAGGAATAGGAGGAAATGATGAAACGAAGAAAAGATTATATCGTGACTATTATATCGAAGAATTATAAACAAGAAGTTCAAGTTAGAGCAGAAAGCAAGGAAGATGCGGAAAACATAGTTGATAATGTCTTACTTGGATGTGATTATTTTGTTTTTAATAATAAAGATGAATATAAATTAAAAATTAGAAAAAAGAGATGGAGGGAAAAATAGATGAATATTAATGATATGAAACAAAAATTAAAAGATAAATACGATTTATCATTTGATGATGTTGAATTAGATGATTTGGAAGAAATATCAAAGATAAATTTTAGTAAAAAAACAAATAGTAATGAAAAAATCATTGATTTTATTAAATCGTCATCTAATCCTTATATGTTTAAGTGTAATGGTAAAAAAATCAAAATTGAGTTTTCTAATACAGAAAAAAGAGCAGAAGAATGTTTAACAAATGTTGTAAAAAATATTTATAAGTAAGTCAAATGTGCGAATGAAAAAATCGCACAATCGTAATTTAATTCTCTTCTTTATAAAATTTAATCGTAATTTGAAAGGAGAGATTTTTTATGGAAATAAAAGATTTTAAAATTGGTGTGTATTTGAGAACTGCACAAAAAGATGATGAAGAAATAAAAAGACAGGAGAATTTGAATTTATCATATTGTAGATACAGAGGTTATCCTGAAGTTGTGAAAATATATAAAGATAATGGAAAACCTGGAACAACTGAAAATAGGTCTGCATATAAAAGATTACTTAAAGATGTAAGAGATGGAAAAATAAATGTGATTGTAGTTACTAATTTTGATAGACTAACAAGACAACCGGTTTATTTTTACAATAAAATGATTAAGTATATAACTGAAAAAAAACTAATAGTAATATGTGTTACTAATCCAATATCTGATGAAAAATTATTTAATGCTAAAGTTATGCTAGATTTTGCTTGGATGAGAGAAAAATATAGTGATGGAGGTGTTGAATAATGCCTCGTAGAAAAAAAGTTAATAAAGAAGAAAGAAATATTTGGAAAGTAGGTATATATTGTAGGTTATCATCAGATGATGGAGATAATGCAGAATCAGACAGTATAACTAACCAAAAAGAAATTATAGAATACTTTTTAAAGAAAGAAGAAAATATAGAAATAATAGATTACTATCAAGATGATGGTTATTCTGGAACAACATTTAATAGACCGGATTTTAAAAGAATGTTTAACGCTCTTGTAAATGGAGATATAAATACAATAATAGTAAAAGATTTATCAAGATTTGGAAGAAATTATATTGAAGTTGGAAATTATATAGAGCAGATATTTCCTTTATATAATACAAGATTTATAGCAGTAAATGATAATATTGATAGTTTTAAAGACCCGAAGTCAGTAAATAACATTATTGTTCCATTTAAGAACTTAATGAATGATGAGTATGCTCGAGATATTTCTAATAAGGTTAGAAGTGTTTTGATGACTAAATCATTAAACGGAGAATGGGTTGGAGGAACTTGCCCTTATGGATATAAAAAGAATCCAGATAATATTCATCAATTAATTATAGATGAAGAAGAAGCACCAGTTGTAAGAAAAATATTTAAAATGGCATTAGATGGATTTGGACACATTAAAATTGCAAGATTTTTAAATGATAATGGAATCTTGTGCAGAAAAGAAGTGCAAAGAAGAAAGAAATACAAATTAAGTATGAGTTCTGAAGATGAAGAAATAGTTTATCATTGGAGTACTTCTACAATAGGGAAAATGGTAACAAGTGAAATATATATTGGTAATTTGGTATGGAACAGAACAGGTTCAATTAGTTATAAAGACCATAGACAAATTTATAAGCCAAAAAGTGAATGGGTAATTGTTGAGGGGACACACGAGGGAATAATAAGTGTTGAAGACTTTAATAAAATACAAGAAACAATAAAAGAAAGATTAAGTAAAAAGAAAAGACCAGAAAAACTAACTATTTATAAGTACAAAATTAAATGTGCCGATTGTGGAAGAAGTATGTGTAAAATGGAAGATTTTCGAGATGGAAGGACATCATCTAATTTCTATTGTAGAAATTATAAAACAACCTCAAGTAAATGTTCTCCTCATAAAATCAAAACAAGTGAACTTGATTCTATGGTCATTGAAGCAATACTTATGCAAATAAAGTCTGTTTTAAATATAGAAAAAACAATTAACAAAATAAAAGAAAATAGTAAAACAACAAATAAAGATGAATATGAAAAACAAATATTAAAATTAAATAATGATATTGATAAAATAAAAAGATTGAAAAAAGTGGCTTACGAAGATTGGAAATTAGAAAGAATATCAAAAGAAGAATTCATAAATTATTCAAATGACTATGAAAAAAGCATTGAAAATCTTAATAATGAAATTAAAGTCTATGAGAATAAAATAGAATCAAGTTTAAGAGATATAAAAGAAGATGAATATTGGATAGAACATTTCAGAAGAAATAAAAAGATAAAATCCTTATCAAGAGAAGTTATAGAAGAACTTATAGATTGTATATATGTTCACGAGGGTGGAAATATAACAATTAAATTTAAATATCAAGATGAATATGAAAGAGCATTAAAATCAATTGAAAATGAAATGGAGGTGGCTGTATGAGTAAATGGAATGTAGCAGCATATTTAAGATTATCATCAGATGATGGAGATAAAGCAGAATCAAATAGTATAGGAAATCAAAGAAGTATAATCAATCAATATATAAAACAAAATAAAGAATTTAAAAACGTAGAATATTATATTGATGATGGTTATTCTGGGACATCTTTTGATAGACCGGATTTTAAAAGAATGTTAAGTGATATAGAAAATAAAAAAATAGATTGCATTATTGTAAAAGATTTATCAAGATTAGGAAGAAATTATATAGAGGTTGGAAATTATATAGAGCAAATATTTCCTAACTATGGTATTAGATTTATCGCAATTAATGATAATGTTGATAGTTATAAAGATCCAAAGTCAGTTAATAATGTTATTGTTCCTTTTAAAAACTTAATGAATGATGAGTATGCTAGAGATATTTCTAATAAAGTTAGAAGTGTTCTTGACAATAAAAAAGCTAAAGGTCAATTTATTGGCTCATTTGCTCCATATGGTTATGTTAGAGATTCAAAAAATAAGTATAAGTTTGTGGTTGATAAAGAGGCAGCAAAAGTAGTAAAAAAAATATTTAATATGGCATTGAATGGGAAAAGCAAAAAAGATATAGCAATAGAGTTAAACTCTCTTGGAATATCAACTCCAAGAGTTCATAAATTTGAGTCTGGTACTATAAAAAAATGTGAAATTAAAGAATCAACAAAGAGATGGGACTCTAAAAAAATAGACGAAATTTTAAAAAATAGAACATATACAGGCGATTTAGTACAAGGTGTTAGAAAGAAAGTGAGCCATAAAATTCATAAGAATAGGAGAGTTGATAATGATGAGTGGATGATAGTGCCTAATCATCATAAAGAGATTATTTCGATTGAAGAATTTAATAAAGTGCAAGAATTACTATATTCAAGAAATATCAGAGTAAACAAGAAAAATACTTATGATATCTTTTCAGGACATTTAAGATGTAATGAGTGTGGTAATAGTATGATTATTAGAAAGTCAAAATATCATACATATTATTATTGCAAAACGTATTTGAAGAATAAATCTTGTTCTTCAAAATCCTTTCAAAAAGAAAAACTAGAACAAGTTGTTGTTGAACTGCTTAATAATTTTAGAAACGTAGTAAATGATATTGATGAAAAAATAAAAGAAATATTAAATCAGAAAGAAATTTGTTATGATAAAGAAATAATAAAATCTAAAATAGAAAATATTGAAAGACAAATTGAAAAGTATATTAAATTAAAAAGTGAAATAAAAGAAGATTTAAAAGAAAAATTTATAACAGAAGATGAATATTGGGAATATTCAGCAGAATATAGTAAAAAAATAAATGAATTGAAAAAAAGTAAAACTGAATTTGAAACAAGATTAGAAAAAATTACTTTAGAATCATCTAATAATAAAAATTGGATAGAAGAAGTTAAAAAAATAGAAGAAATAAAGGAACTTGATAGACTTCTAATAGATGAAATTATAGAAGATATTGTTATTGATAAAGATAGTAATGTAAAATTAATATTTAAGTTTGAAGATAAATATTTTGAGGCACTGGACTTTATAAATCGAAATAAATGTGATATAATATCAGCAAGTTAAAAACGAAAAAAATCAAATAAAACGATTAACAAAGAACAGAAAGGATGTTTTTTTATGGATAAAAATAATAACAATGAAAAGTTAACTAAAGTCGGAATTAACTGGTTGATTACGATTTAATAAACCCCTTTGAAAAACCCTTATTTTACAAGGGTTTGTGAGAAATCAGATCTTTCCTGTTTTTATAGAAAAATAAGAAAAATCATTAAAAAAACGTCATTTTGGGTTAAAATAGAGTATTTTTATAGTAGGGAAATTTATAGTGATTACGACAATTAACCCCACATAAAATCGCACAATTTATTTTGAACAAATTATTGTATATAATCTTAATAAGAAATGAATTAGGAGTGTGATTTTTATGAAAAAGATAAAGATAGATAACTTTGAATTAAAAGTAATAATAAATTCTTTAAATGAAATGAGAAATAAATTATTAAATCAAAATAAAGATACAGATTTAATTGATGAACTCCTTATGAAATATATTACAATTTTGGAAAAATAACATATAACATATTTTGAACTGATTATAATGTCAGTTCTTTTTTTATGCCTAAATGAGCATAACTACATAGCCATCTTATTAATTTAAGGTGGCTAAATTTAAAAGAAAGGAGGATGAGAAATGTCAAAATGCGAAGTAATTGCTATTGCTAACCAAAAAGGTGGAGTAGGTAAAACAACTACAACTTTTAATCTTGGAGCAGCACTCGCAAGTCAAGGGAAAAAAGTATTACTCATTGACGTAGATCCACAAAGTAATCTAACAACATATATGGGTTGGGAAGATGAAGAAATAAATGTATCTATTAATGATGTAATACTAAATACTTTAAATGGTAATGAAACTAATTTTGATGAATGTATTAAACATTATAATGATAATTTAGATTTAATACCTAGCGATATTCAATTAGCCAATACAGATACTATTCTAGTAGGTGCAATGAGTAGAGAATATACTTTAAGGAATTCAATTAAGAATGTTAAAGATAATTATGATTATATTTTAATTGATACACAACCATCATTAGGTATGCTACCAATTAATGCACTTGCTTGTGCAGATAAAGTTATTATTCCAGTTCAACCACAATTCTTTGCAGCAAAAGGTATGACACAATTGTTATCAACGATTATGAAGATAAGACAACAGATTAATCCTAATTTAAAACTAGATGGAATTGTAATAACATTGTCAGATACCAGAACAAATCTTACAAAAGATATATGTAATCAGTTAAAAGAGAATTATGGTAATGTAATTAAGATATATGATACACAAATACCAAGAGCAATTAAAGTTGCAGAATCAACTGCTCACGGCAAAAGTATTTTATCTTATGATAAGAGTAATAAAGTAGCAGAGGCATATTCATCACTTGCGAAGGAGGTGTTAATTAATGGAAAAGAAAGAAACAAAAATGCAAATTCCAAAGATTACACTAGATGATTTATTTACAACGCAAGAACAGAGGGATGATAATAAATTAGAGAAAGTCGTTGATGTTAGAATTGATGATATTTTAGATTTTCCTAATCATCCATTTAAAGTTGTAGATAATGAAGAAATGCAAGAGATGAAGAAAAGCATTGAAGAAAGTGGAGTTATTATTCCTGCATTGGTAAGACCTACAAAAGATGGTAAATATGAAATGATTTCAGGACATAGAAGAAAGTTTGCTAGTCAATTAGCAATGAAAGAAACTATGCCTTGTATTATTCGTGATTTATCAGATGATGAAGCAACAATTATAATGGTAGATAGTAATATGCAAAGAGAAGAAATATTGCCAAGTGAAAAAGCATATTCGTATAAGATGAAATTAGAAGCATTAAGTCATCAAGGAAAAAGAGTTGATTTAACTTCTGACCAAGTTGGGGAGAAGTTGACTTCTGTTGAATTAGTTTCTAAAAATAGTCCAGATAGTAAATCACAAATACAAAGATATATAAGACTTACTAATCTGATACCAGAAATAATGGAAAAGGTTGATAACAAAGAAATTGCTTTTCTTCCAGCAGTAGAAATATCTTACTTAACCGAAGATGAGCAATATTTTTTATTGGATTGTATGGAATATAATGACGCTACACCATCTCACGCACAAGCAATTATACTTAAAAAATTAAGCCAAGATGGAAAACTAGACGAAGATAAAATAGACGATATTTTATCACAAGAAAAACCAAATCAAATTCCAAAGATGAAATTCAATGAGGAACGAATTAAAAGTGTTTTGCCAAAGAATGTTGAAAAAGATAACATTGAGGATTTTGTTGTTAAAGCAATTGAATATTATGCAAAGCATTTAAGACAAAAGGAAATGGGTGCTAGATGATAATGTATAGCCACATTCCATAAGTTCCCTCCTTACAATCCTCCCTAGTATATATTACTAACTGTTATATTTACTAACTGAAAAAAAATAATGTATATACTAACTATAAAATCGCAGTAATGAAAAGTATTTTTAAATATGCTAGATTGAAAGTAAGAAAGGGAGATGATGTTTATGAAAAAAATTATTATATGCGTTATAAGTGCAATAATGACAATCGCAGGTGTTGGAGGGAAAGTTTTAGTTGATAATAAAACTGAAAAAGTAGATAATCAAATACCACAAGTTGTTGAGAGTATTGTGGATAGTTCAAAAGAAGAACTAGAAAAAGCAACAGAAGATGTTGTAGAAAAAAGTGATGAAGAAAAGTCAGAAGAAAAAAAGAAAGAAACTGAAAAAAAAGAAAATGATTCACAAACTACGACAAAAGAAAAAATAACAGATTCAAAACAAGTAAAAGATAGTTCAGTATCAAATAATCAAACACAACAACAATCAGTTCCACAAAAAAATGAAACTAATGTGACTCCTCCAAAAGTTGAAGAAAAGAAACCAGAACAAACCAATCCCAATAATCAACAAAATAAGGTTTCAACAACTTTTTATGATTCAATAACTCACGGAATAAGAGAGTATAGAAGTGAATCAGAAGCAATAGTAAGAGGTAATCAGATTATTGATAATGAATTAAATTATGTTTTAGATTGGAATGAAGCAAATCCAGATAATCAGATACAACCAATAATTAATTATTACAGAATTTATCCATCAGCAATTGATGAAAATGGAGGGTATTGGTATTATTTGCATTTCTTTACAACAAAAGGCGAAGGTCAAGATAGTAATTTAAAATCAAGATATTAATGGCTCTAATTTTAGAGTCATTTTTTTATGGAGGGAGAAGAAATGATTAAAACAATTTTATTAATATTAGCACTTTTATTCATAGGAATATCAGTGCTTTTTTGTTATTCTGCCTGTGTCATTTCGGGTAGATGTAGTCGAGAGGAGGAAATGAGAAATGATAGGAAAAAAATTGGGTAAATACTTACTCGTTGCAGTTGGATTGATTGGAAGTTTAGCATTTGGAACAACATCAGTTCAAGCAGCAAGTTTAAATATGAATTATTCTGATTATTGGTATAATAGAGCAAAAGCAGATGGTAGCGATCATCACTCTTGGCATTATACTTTATATGAAGTAGATGGAGAGGTTGCTTATTGTATAGAGCCAAATATACCAGAAGGAACTTATTATAATCAAGGAAGTTGGGAACAAACTGGACTTTCAAATGATATAAAAGAAAGAATATTATTAACTGGATATTATGGATATACTTATCCAGGGCATCAAACATTACAATATAGAGCAGCAACACAAGGTTTAATATGGGATACCATAGTTGATGGTGGCGCTCATACAACTTTCTGGACAGAAAGATATGCAGGTGGAACACAATTAGATGTTTCAAGAGAGCAAAACGAAATTAATAATTTAATTGCTCATCATTATGACAGACCATCTTTTAATGGTGGGGTTTATAAAGTTCAAGTTGGAGAAACTATTACTTTAACTGATACAAATGGGGTTTTAGGAAATTATAATGTTTCAGTAAGTGGAGCAAATTATAATGTTAGTGGTAATACTTTAACAATAACTCCAACTTCAAGTGGTTCAATCACTTTAAATTTAACAAAGAATACTCCATACGATAGTGGATATAAATTATTTATTGGAGATGGTATTCAAAATATGTTTGTTCCAGGAACAATAGATCCAGTAAGAGCAGCAGTAAGAATAAATGCATATTATGGACAAGTAGAAATTAATAAATCAGATGTTGAAACTACAACAGCACAAGGACAAGCAACTTTAAAAGGTGCTAAATATGGTGTTTATGAAAAATCAACAGGAAAATTAATTACTACTATTACAACAAATGAAAATGGTTATGGTATTAGTGATAAAGTTTTATCTTATCAAGAATATTATATTAAAGAAATAAGCCCAAGTGAGGGATATTTATTAGATAATACTAAATATGATATTAATATGAAAGGTAAAGAAAAGGAAACTAAAAACGTAACTGAAAAAGTTGTTAAAAATTATATTAGTATATTAAAACAATATGATTATGTTGATGGTAAAACAACATTTTTAAATGCAGAAGCAGGAGTAAAGTTTGAAATATATTATCCAGATGGAAGATTATTTGATACTATTACAACTGATAAAAATGGTTATGCTACAAAAAATATTCCTTATGGAGTATGGAAATTCCATCAAGTAAATACAACAGCAGGATATGAAAAAATATATGATTTTTATATAACTATTAATTACGATAGTGAACAAGAACAATATTATAATATTTTAAACAATGCTTTATCTGCTTATTTACAAGTATTTAAGGTAGATTCTGATACTAACAAGACAGTAGCACTTGCTAATACTACTTTTAAAATTTTAAATACTGATACAAATCAATATGTAAGTCAATATGTTGGTGGTAAAGTTTATTCAGAATTTAAGACAGATGAAAATGGTAAATTTATTACTTATTTAAAATTAGAAGCAGGAAATTATAAATTAATTGAAGTTTCTAGTCCAAAAGGATATTTAATTAATGAAGATGGAGTAAAATTTACAATAGGAAATGATACACATTATAATTACACTACTTACGGAGCATTCGTGACTATGTATTTTTCAAATAAACCAATTAAAGGACAAATTGAAATATACAAGAGTGGAGAATTATTAGGTATTACTGATGGTTCATTTAATTATAATGATAAAACAAAATTAAAAGATATTGTATATAACATTTATGCAGAAGAAGATATAAAATCTGCAGATGGTAATTATTTATATTACAACAAAGGAGATTTTGTTGGTAAAATGACTACTGATGAAAAAGGATATGCAATTAGTAAAGAACTTCCATTAGGAAAATACTATGTTGTTGAAGTAAAAACACAAGATGATTATGTTTTAGATACAACAGAATATCATATTGATTTAAAAGAAATTGATAATAAAACAGCAGTTGTTTATGATTCATTAGAATTAACAAATATTCTAAAAAAGGGAACTCTTGAATTTACTAAAACTGATTTAGTGAATGGAGATGTTATTCCTAATACAATTATAGAAGTATATACAATTGATGATGATTTAATTTTTACAGGAAAAACAGATGAAAAAGGAAAAGTAAAAATTGATAATTTAAAAGTTGGAAAATATTATATTTTAGAAAAAGAAGCAGCAACAGGATATTTAATAACTGATGAAAAAGTGTTATTTGAAATCAAAGACAATGGAGAAGTTGTTAAAGCAGAAATGAAAGATAAACCTATCACAGGAACTTTGGTATTCTCAAAATTAGATGTATCAACAAGTGAACCACTTCCTAATACTCTTATTGAAATTTATAATGATAAAGATGAATTAATTTATAGTGGAAGAACTGATGATAACGGAGAAATAACTATTGAGAATTTAAGATATGGTAAATATTATATTTTAGAAAAAGAGGCACCAGAGGGATACACTTTAAATGAAGAAAAAATGTATTTTGAAATATTAGAAGATGGAGAAATAGTTAAATGCACAATGGTAGATGAAAAGATTATAATTGAAGTTCCTAATACAGGAGTTCAAGATTATCACATTGTTGAAATAATTAGTTCAATACTTGTTTTAAGTGGAATAGGAGTTATCGTTTATGTTGTTAAGAAAAAAAGAAAATAAAAAAACAACTAAACAAAATAAGAGTAAGAGTCAATTTATTATAATTGGCTCTTTACTTATTATTACTGGTATAAGTTTAGTTGGTGGAAAGTATTTATATAATTATCTATTAGATAGAAAAGAAGATAATAAAATTGAAGATTTTTATGAAATTCAAGAACAAATTGATGTTGATGAAAGTGAAGACAATATAGAAGAACCAAAAGAAGAAGTTAAAATTGAAGTAAAAAATGAAGATTATGTAGCAGTTATCAAAATTCCTAAGATAGGTCTTGAAAAAGGTTTATATAAAAAAGAAAGTTCATACAATAATGTTAATAGGAATATTCAAATATTAAAAGATTCTAATTATCCAGATGAAGAAAATGGTAATTTTATTTTAGCAGGACATAGTGGAACTGGTAGAATATCTTATTTTAGAAATGTTTATAAATTATCTAGTGGAGATTCAGTTAGTATTTTCTATAATGGATCAGAGTATAAATATAAAGTTGTTAATATGTATGATGTAGAGAAAACTGGAACTGCACATATAATTAGAAATGCAAATGTTAATACTCTTACTTTGGTGACTTGCAGACAAGGAACTAATAAACAAATAATTGTTATTTGTGAGTTAGTAGAAAAAATATAGGAGGTATTAAATTGGGAGATAAAAATAATTTAAGTAATATGTCCAAAGCATTAGAAAAATTATTTAATGCAGGATTTAATACAAGTAAAAAAATTGCTTCTCTCGATATGAAAGAAGTTAGAAATATACCTAATCTAACAATGACAGATTTTTATGCAATATCTGACTTGTGGGATTTAGTTAAGAAGAATAATAATAAAACAACTCAATTATTTATTGAGTTTTTAAGTGGATATAAAGAAATAAAATGAAAGGATAGTGATGTATATGGCATATCAAAATAGAACGCCATCAATAAAATTAAAAGTAGGAATTGATACTTTTAATTCTTTAATAGAATTTATAGGGAGAACAGAACAATCACAGGAAGAAGTTGTTAGAGAAAAATCAACTAGACTGAAAGAAAAATTATTAAGATATAGTATTCCAACAATTAGTGATGATAATGAGGATTTAATCGAAATGAGATTTTTTCCTAATGAATCAGGTAATATGATTGATATTTTATTATATGCAATTGATGGAGTGACACCAAATAATAATTATTATAATGTTTTATTAGAAGTAAGAAATAAAATGAAAAATCAAAATAAAAATAACGAAGAATAAGTTATATGTCTATGAAAATGGAGGTGTAATTAGTGGCAAATAAATTAAGAGTTATAACAGACTTATATGGAGAAACACTTACTGAAATAAGTAATAATCCCAGTGAATGGATGAAGTTTCTTGAAACTGCTGCAATGAATTATAAATACTCTTTTAATGACCAAATATTAATCTATGCTCAAAGACCAAATGCTATTGCTTGTGCAGATATAGATACTTGGAATAGGACAGTTGGAAGATGGGTTAATAGAGGTTCAAAAGGAATTGCATTATTAAGTTATGACAACGGATATAGTAATTTAAAATATGTATTTGATGTTGCTGATACTAATAGTAAATATGGTAGAAGTTTTAGAATATGGTCAGTTCCTAAACCTTATGAAAATGATATTATAGAATCATTAGAAAATAAGTATGGAGATTTAGAAAATAAGAATACACTAGCAGAAGCAATTATATCTGTTTCTAAAATCATAGCAGAAGATAACATATCTGATTATTTATCAGATCTTTTATTTTATAAAGATAATAGTGCAATAGAAAATATGACTGATGAAACTATTAAAGAAATATTTCAAAATGTTTTATCAAATAGTATTGCATTTGAAATGATGAAAAGGTGTGGATTAAATCCTAATGAACATTTCAAAGAAAACGATTTTATTTATATTCTTAATTTTAATAGTTTTGATACTATTACAAGATTAGGAATTGCAACAAGTGAAATATCAGAAATGGGATTAAGAGAAATATATTCAACAGTTAAAAATTTACGAATAAATGAAATAGAAAAAATTCGCACATTTGAATATGAAAGTCAAAAAGAATATGATTATAACGAAAGCAAAAATATTGCTGAAAGGAGTGATATATATGGAAGAGATAACTTACACAAGACAGGGGGATTACGAGATTCCAGATTTAGTGATAGAGGAGAATACAGCGAAGAAACAAGCAACAGGAAAATACGCAATGATGAGGTTGAAATATCTTCAAGAACAGAAGAAACCTCTATACACAACACTATTAATGAAGAACCTATTAACAGATCATTTGATGGAAATTCAGAGTCAAGCAGAGATGAGAATAGAGGAAATAGTATCTCAAATGAAAATCAAGGAGAATATAACAGAGAACTTGAAAGAAACAAATCAAATGAAGTGGGTATCATTAATGAACAACTTGAAGATGACAGCAGAGGAAATAGTGATGAACGAACTAATCTACGCCTAAATAACTATGAGAAGAACGATACAAATCGTTCTTTTTATGTTGTTGTAGATGAAAAAATTAATCAAATAATTGCTAAAAGTCCTCATAAAAAAGAAACTAATAGTCAAATTAAAGAATATTTTAAAAATGAAAAAGATTTAGATGAAAGACTTAATTATTTAAAAAACTTGTTTAATAATGATTATACTGGAATAACAATTGATAATGAAATGTTTGGGTATAAAACATTTAATAATGGTATGTTATTTTGGAAAGGTAATTTTTTAACAAGAGATACTGAAAGTTTTGTTGAGTGGACAGATTTAATAGAACATATTGAAGCAATGATATTATTAAATCAACTAGATGATAGAATTGTTCCTTTAAAATCTTTAACAGAACAAATGACTTTAATAGAAGATAAAGAAACAGATTCTAAATTAGATTTAACATTTACACAAGAATTTGTAGATAGTTATTTACAAAATAGGAGTAGAGAAACAAAATATTTAATTTATGAAGAATTTAATAAAAGTTATTCATCACAACAAAATCAAGAATTTTTAAAAAAATTATATGGATTAGGAGGTTCTACTTATACAATAAGTGGTTCTGGAATTGGAGAAAATCACGATTCGAAAGGAATAACTTTTAATAGAGGTTATTTTGGAGAAAGTGCTACTCAACAATTATTTAAGTGGAATTATATAGAACAAAGAATTAGAACCTTAATAAAAGAAGATAGATACCTAAATCCAAAAGAATTAGAAGATTATCCTACTTGGTTAGAAAAGAAAGAACAAGAAAGAGAATTAATTGAAAAAGGCAATGAATTATCTAACGTAGATGTAGTAAAAGAAATAAAAGAATATGAATACCATTTAGGAGATAAAGTTTATATAGGTGCAGATGAATATGAAATATTAAATATAGGAGATTTTGATGTTCAATTATATGATTTTAGATATCCATTATTTAATAGAGAAATGTCAAAGGAAGAATTTGATAGGAAAGTAAAAGAAAATCCATCAAATGACCATTTAATAAAAAAGGAAAAAATAGAAGTTCAAGAAGAAGCACCAACTGAAAAAAATGAAGCAATTATTATTGAAACAGAAGAAGTTAAACCAGAAGAAACTGAAATAATACCAGAGTTTACTAAAAAGAGAAAAAATAAAGTTAATAATTTTGATATTCATCCAGAAATAAAATTAGAGGATAGAAATCAATATAGAATTAATGATTATAATTTAGGTGTAGATACTCCTAAAAATAGATTTAATAATAATATTGAAGCAATTAAGGTATTAAAAAAATGCGAAGAAGAAAATAGATATGCAACAAAAGAAGAACAAGATATTTTGTCGAAATATGTTGGTTGGGGTGGATTATCACAAGCATTCGAAGAAGACAATTCATCTTGGAGTAATGAACACTATATACTTAAAAATTTATTAGATGAAACAGAATATTCACAAGCACAAGAATCTACTTTAACAGCATTTTATACACCACCAGTTGTTATTAATTCAATGTATCAAGCATTAGAAAATATGGGACTTAAAACTGGTAATATATTAGAGCCTAGTTGTGGTATTGGTAATTTTATAGGTATGCGACCAGATTCTTTATCAGATTGTAAAATATATGGTATTGAGTTAGATAGTGTTAGTGGACGAATTGCAAGACAACTTTATCAAAAGTCTAGTATTGCAGTTCAAGGTTATGAGAATACAGATCTTCCAAATAGTTTTTTTGATGTAGCAATAGGTAATGTCCCATTTGGGGATTTTAAAGTCCTTGACAAGAAATATGATAAGCATAATTTTTTAATACACGATTATTTCTTTGCTAAAACACTTGATAAAGTTAGACCAGGTGGAGTAGTAGCATTTATTACAAGCAAAGGAACAATGGATAAAGAAAACTCTAATGTAAGAAGATATTTAGCACAAAGAGCAGATTTATTAGGTGCTATTAGACTACCTAATAATACTTTTAAGGATGCAGCAGGAACGGAAGTCACTTCTGATATTATCTTTTTACAAAAACGAGATTCAATAACAGATATTGAACCAGACTGGGTATATCTTGATACAGATGAAAATGGTATTAAGATGAATAAATATTTTGTAGATAATCCAGATATGATAATGGGTAATATGCAAATGATAAGCAGTAGGTTTGGTATGGATTCTGCTTGTATTGCAGATGAGAATATTTCATTAGAAAATAAATTAAAAGAAGCAATACCAAATATACACGCCGAAGTAAAAGAGTATGAGATTGATGATATGGAAGATGAGGATTTATTTATTCCAGCAGATTATAATGTAAAAAACTTTTCTTATACTTTGGTTGATGGAGAGATATATTTTAGAGAAAATAGTAGAATGTATCCACAAGAATTAGCAAAAACTACTGAAAATAGAATTAAAGGTTTAATAGAAATTAGAGATTGTGTAAGAACGCTTATAGAGTATCAAACAGAGGATTTTCCAGAAGATGATATAAAATATCAACAAAGTAGATTAAATCGTTTATATGACGATTTTACTAAGAAATACGGGCTAATTAATAGTAGAGGAAATAATTCGGCTTTTTCTAACGATTCAAGTTATTATTTACTATGCTCATTAGAAATATTAGATGAGAATGGTAATCTTGCTAGAAAAGCAGATATGTTTACTAAAAGAACAATAAGACCAAAAGAAAAAATAACAGAAGTAGATAATGCGATAGACGCATTAATTGTTTCTCTATCTGAAAAAGCAAGAGTAGATATTCCATTTATGAAAGAACTTTGTAAAATGGAAGAAGAACAAATGCTACAAGATTTAATAGGAGAAATATTTAAAATACCTGGTGAAGATAAATATGTGACGGCTGATGAATATTTATCTGGTAATGTTAGAGAAAAATTACAAGTTGCAGAAGAATTTGCTAAACAAGATGAAAAATATGAAATTAATGTTGAATATTTAAAGAAAGTTCAACCAGTTGATTTAAGTGCTAGTGAAATAAGTGTAAGATTAGGTTCGACTTGGATTCCAGAAGAAGATATAAAAGATTTTATTGATGATTTATTACAACCATCTTGGAGTGTTTCTAGAAATATTAGAGTTCATTATATGCCTTCAACATCTGAATGGAATATTGAAGGTAAAAATTATGATAAATATAATGTTAAATCTTATAACACTTATGGAACTAATAGAGCAAGTGCATATAAAATTATAGAAGATACTTTAAATCTAAAAGATACTAGAATATTTGATTATAGAGAAGATGAAAATGGTAAAAGAATAGCAGAATTAAATAAAAAAGAAACTGCTATAGCACAGGCTAAACAAGAACAAATAAAAAATGAGTTTGCTGAATGGATTTGGAAAAATCCTGAAAGACGTGAAAGATTAGTTAAAAGTTATAATGAGCAATTTAATTCAATAAGACCTCGTGAATATGATGGATCTCACATACTATTTGATGGTATGAATCCAGAAATATCATTAAGAACTCATCAAATAAATGCTATTGCAAGAATTCTTTATGGTGGAAACACATTACTTGCACACGAAGTTGGTGCAGGTAAAACTTTTGAAATGGTTGCAGCAGCAATGGAATCAAAAAGATTAGGTTTGTGTAATAAAAGTTTATTTGTAGTTCCTAATCATATAGTAGAACAATTCGGACAAGAGTTCTTACAACTATATCCTAGTGCGAATATTTTAGTGACAACAAAAAAAGATTTTGAAACTGCTAACCGAAAAAAATTCTGTTCAAGAATAGCAACAGGAGATTATGACGCAGTTATTATTTCTCATTCTCAATTTGAAAAAATACCTATGTCAGTTGAAAGGCAAATTGAAATGATTAGGAGAGAAATAGAAGATATTACACTTGGAATAGAAGATTTAAAAAGAAACAATGGAGAAAAATTTTCTATCAAGCAAATGATGAAAACTAAAAAAACACTAGAAACAAAAATGGCAAAATTAAATGACACATCAAGAAAAGATGATGTTATTACTTTTGAAGAATTAGGCGTTGATAGAATATTTGTAGATGAAGCCCATTATTACAAAAATTTATATTTATATACAAAGATGAGAAATGTTGGTGGTATAGCACAAACAGAGGCACAAAAGAGTTCTGATTTATATATGAAATGTAGATATCTTGACGAAATAACAGGTGGAAAAGGTGTAATATTTGCAACAGGAACACCTATATCAAATTCAATGGTAGAATTATATACAATGCAAAGATATTTACAATATAATGAACTTGCTAAAAGAAATCTACAACAATTTGACGCTTGGGCTTCAACTTTTGGAGAAACTGTCACTGCAATAGAATTAAGTCCAGAGGGAACAGGATATAGAGCAAAAACAAGATTTGCAAAGTTCTATAATCTACCAGAATTAATGGCAATGTTTAAAGAAGTTGCTGATATACAAACAGCAGATATGTTAAATCTTCCAGTTCCCAAAGCAAACTATCACAATGTTGTAATTGAGCCTAGTGATATTCAAAAAGATTTAGTAAAAGAACTATCTGAAAGAGCAGAAAGAGTTAGAAATAAAATGGTAGATTCAAGTATAGATAATATGTTAAAAATTACTAATGATGGTAGAAAACTTGCACTAGATCAAAGACTATCTAATGACTTATTAGAAGACTTTGAAAAAAGTAAAGTTGCTACCTGTGCAGATAATATAGTTAACATTTGGAATAAAACAAGTGAAAAGAAATCAGCACAATTAGTATTTTGTGATTTATCTACACCACATAATGATGGTAAATTTAATGTATATGATGACTTAAAAAATAAATTGATAGATAGAGGAATACCAGAAGAAGAAATTGCATTTATACACGAAGCAAATACAGATATTAGAAAGCAAGAATTATTCAACAAAGTTAGAAAAGGACAAGTTAGAGTTTTAATGGGTAGCACTCAAAAAATGGGTGCAGGAACTAACTGCCAAGATAGATTAATAGCACTTCACGATTTAGATTGTCCGTGGCGACCTAGTGATTTAATACAAAGGTCAGGAAGAATTATTAGACAAGGAAATATGAATCCAGAAGTTGATATATATAGGTATGTCACAGAGGGAACATTTGATGCATATTTATATCAGTTAGTAGAAAATAAACAAAGATTTATTGCACAAATAATGACATCTAAAACACCAGTAAGATTTGCAGAAGATATAGATGAAACTGCTTTATCATATGCAGAAATAAAAGCATTAGCAGCAGGTAATCCTTTAATAATAGAAAAGACAGAACTTGATACACAAGTTGCAAAATTAAAATTATTAAAACAAACTCATTTAAGTAATATCTATGCAATGGAAGATAAAGTTATAAAATATTATCCTAATGAAATAAAAAGATTAGAACTACGAATAGAAAATATTGAACAAGATATTTCACATTTAGAAGCAAATACTAAAAGTGGAGATGACTTTCAAGGAATGATTATTAAGGGAGAAAACTTTATTGAAAAGAAAGACGCTGGACAAAAACTTATTGATATTTGTAAGTCTATGACTAATAAAGATCCAATTGAAATTGGAGAATACAGAGGATTTAAAATGATACTTTCATTTGATACTTTTGATAGAACATTTCATTTGGATATGAAAAATAAAATATCATATAATGTTGAATTAGGAAGTGATCCTTTTGGTAATATAACTCGTATTGATAATGTTTTAAATAATATTCCTAATAAACTTGAATCAAGTAAGAATAGTTTAGAAGATACGAAAAAACAATTTGAAAATGCAAAATTAGAAGTTGAAAGACCATTCCCACAAGAGGAAGAATTGAAACAAAAATCAAAAAGATTAGATGAACTTAATATACAATTAAATCTTAATGAAAAAGATAAAGAAATTATTGATGATGGATTAGATACACCTGAAAATGGTGGAAATACTAACAGAGATTATGAAAGATAAAATCGCACATTTGATAATAAATATATTATAATTTATTATGTATTCGTTAAGGAGAGGAAATGTTTGTGAAGAAAAATAATAAAAATGTTTCTGTTAGTAAAGTTAGATTTGACGAGATAATGCTTTATGAATTTGTAAAGAATATTTATTGTCAAGGAGAAATACCTGATAAGAAAATAAATGACTTATTAGAAGAATTATATAATTACTTGGACAAAAAAATATTTAATTATATTGATACTGATAGAGATATAATTGATATTCAAGCGTATGTAAAATTAACTTATGAAAGAGAGAAATAATTAATTTTATTTCTCTTTTTACTATTTATAGAAAGGAAAAATATTATGAAAAAATATAATGTTGAAGTAGTAGAAACTTTAAGTAGAGTTGTAGAAGTTGAAGCAACAACTTATGAAGAAGCAGAAAATAAAGTTGATGAAATGTATCATAATCAAGATATAGTTTTAGATTATAATGATTTAGAATCACAGGATTTGAAACCTTATCCAAGCAGAGAATTATCTGAAAGTTTTAATATAAATATAGACTTTGATAAAAATACACAGGATGTTTTTATTGGTAATGAAGATGGTAGTGGTGCAAGATACAACTGCAAGAATTATGATGATTTAATTAGTGCTATAAAAACATATTGTGATTTATATGTTAATTGTTTAGAACCGAAAGGGGAAAAAATAAAGAATAAAGATATGGAAAGGTAGGTAATAATCTATGGCTTATTATTCGCCAGAAGAAATTGAGAAAGCAAGACAAATGGATTTATATACTTATTTAGAAAACTATGAGCCAGATGAATTAGTGCATTTTAGTAGAGATACTTATATGACAAGAACTCACGATAGTTTAAAAATAAGTAATGGAATGTGGTATTGGTTTTCAAGAGGTATAGGTGGAAATAGTGCATTAGATTATTTAATGAAAGTAAGAGATTATACTTTTATTCAGGCAGTAGAAACTATTTTGGGATACTCAAATGAAAGACCACCAGTTGTATATCAACAACAAAAGAAAATAAAAAATATTAATGTAATACTACCTAAAAAAGCAATGAATAATGATAAAGTTATTAGATATTTAAAAGGTAGAGGATTAGATATTGATATAGTAAAAGAATGTATAGATAATAGATTAATTTATCAAGACATTAATGGTAATGTTGTTTTTGTTGGATATGATAAGAACAATGTTCCAAGATATGGATGTGTAAGAGGTTGTAATCAGACAAGGTATATGAAAGATGCTTATGGAAGTCATAAAGCATTTTCATTTAAGTTAAATTCATTAGAAAATAACAATGAAGTTCATATATTTGAAAGTGCAATTGATTTATTATCATATGCTACTATTTTAAAATTAGAAGGTAAAGAATGGTATAATTATAATCTTTTATCATTGTCTGGTGTATATCAACCTGCAAAGAAATTAGATGAAAGTAAGATACCATTAGCACTTAATTATTATCTTAATCAGAATCAAAATATTAAGAGAATTGTTCTTCATTTGGATAATGATAGTGCAGGAAGATTAGCAACAACAGCATTAAAAACTATTCTTCCAAAACAATATGAAGTCATTGATGATCCACCAATAGTTGGTAAGGATTTCAATGATTTTTTATGTTCAAAAGTTGGAATAAATTATAAAAAAAATTATGAAAGAGTGAGGTAAAATTATGAAATATGATTATTTAAAATTAGCAGAAGTATTAAAAGAAAGACGTGAAGAATTAGAAATATCTACGAGAGATTTAGCATATCAAGTTGGTGTGAGCCATACTGAAATATCAAGAATTGAAAATGGTATGCGACCACATTTTTCGTTTGTAATTCTCGCAAAATTGTGTAAAGCATTAAAGATTGATATGATAAATTTAATTGATTTAATTAATCTATGGGAAGTAGATGATGATAAAGTTTTCTATGTAATGTTTAAGCAAGAAGAAGAAAAAATATATAAGGTTCACGCAAGAAGTGAGGGTGAAGCAATTAGAATTGCATTCGGTTTTGTAGAAGATAATAACCTTATAGATTTTAGTAAATCAAAGAAAGATTTAATGATAGGAGCAGTAGAAAATATTGAAGATTTTAATAAAGAAATTATAGATACTTTTGATAGAACTGGACAATTAGTTGAAGGTTCAGATGAAAAAATTATTATTGATGTCTTTAAAGAAAAAGTAAAAAAAGAAGATGAAAACATTGATGAAAAATTAGAAGATTATGATGAAATCGAGGGTGTAATTTGTCCAGAAGATTGTATATATTATTGTCCTAATTGTGGTAATTGTATTAGAAGGGATTAATATATTTATAGTCTAGCCAGCACTGAATTTGTATAGCCACAAATTCCAATGTGGGGTAATACCCCAAGCCCCAAAGAAAAGAAGAAAGGTAGGTTTTGAAATGACAGAGTTATTATTTTTTGCATTAGGTATTACGATAGGTGGACTATCAGTTGCAAACCTAATGCAATATCAAAAAATAAAAGAAATGAAAAAGATAATTGATAAATAAGGAGGTGTGAAATGAAACGAGAAAGAGAAGTTCAGATCAATGTTAGAATTAGTTATGATGAAGCAAGAGAATTAAATAAATTGGTAGAAAAAACTGGACTAACTAAATCTGAATATGTAAGACTTCGCATACTCGGATATGATATTCCAGAAAAACCTCCAATTGATTTTTACGAAGCATTAAAACAAGTAAGAGCAGTTGGAAATAATATTAATCAAATTGCAAGACTTGCTAATGCAACAGGAACTCTTGATGAGTTAAGTTGTAGAAAACAATATGAAGAATTAAATAGATTTATAATTGATATAAAAGAAAAATATTTGTTGCCAAAGAAGAACGATTAGTCCTAGATAAAATTCGACAAATTTGGTATAGTTAAATTGCAACATATTGTTGCGTTAAACCATTTAACTTTGCTTTTCATTACTCCTTTCTAGGAATGAAATGCAATGTATATTAAATAGTCGCTAGTATAGGACTATTTTTTTTTTACAATTTTTTTCTAAAATGAAGAATTTGAATTTATATGTGATATAATACCTATTGGAGGGTAAGGTTATGATTTCAAATTTAGAAAATTCCATTTTAAAAGAATTAGATAAACAAAATTTTAAGGCTGATATTATTTCATTAGTAATGAGTAAATTAGATGATGATGAAAAGAAAAATGATTTTCTATCCTTTATGATTGAAAATAGAAATGTAATCTTATCATTTTCAGATGTCTTTAATTATTTAAAAAGATTAAGTAAAGAATGTAATGTTAATTGAATGAAAGAGTGATTAATAAATGAATTATGATGAAATATTAAAAAAAGAATTCAGAGATATTGCAATAATAGAATATGGAATAATTAAAGGCAATTCAACAATAGTTTTTATAAAAGCAGGACAAGATGGTTCAATATATGGTTATGAAAATAAATATTTAACTATTGCTAAAAAACTAAATGAGAAATATGGTTATACTGTTATATCTTCATCTAATCCGTTTGATGGAAATAATCCATTAGATCACGATATGAATGTAGTTAAAGAATATTGTGTTAATAATAATATAGAAGATTATAAAGTATATTATATGGGACAATCTAATGGAGCAAGAATAGGTATAAGTTGGGGGTATCAGCACCCAGAAATAAAAAAATTATTATTAATTAATTCTCCAATATTTATTAATTGGCATATATTGAAGAATGGTATTATTGAAAGTAATAATCAAGAAATGATTTTAGTTTATGGAGATAAAGATAATTCATATAGATATGTAGAATTAATAAAACCTTTATTAACTGAAAATAAAAAACTTGTTATAGTAAATGGAGCAGATCATAATTTTGTAAATATGTTAGATGAGTTTATTGATTTGCCAATTAAATATTTTAAGTAGAAAAGGAGAATTATATGATAAATTATTCAGAATTAGCAGATAAATTGTTAAAGTATATGTCAGATTATGATTGGTATAATTTAGTTGATGAATGTGGAAATATTGAAATTGATTCTAATGCAAAAACGAGAGCAAAAGAAACTATTATTTATAATTTAACGAATGAACCAAATAGTATATTGAAATTTCTTAATGAGTCAATTGAAGAAATGGATACAGATAATGAATTATATAATCAAACAAAAGAGTTAATAAAAGAAATAAAAGAATTATGTAATTCAGATTTATAAATAGTTATTTGAAAGGTGGAAAATATAGATGAAAAAAAATTATTTATTAGGTTTATTGTTTGGAATTGCATTTGCAATAATTTTTAGTTTAATATTTATTCAATTACTTGGTATTGGAGGAATAGGTGTTGGAATTTGTTTTGGAGTTTCATTTGGATTAATATTTGGAGTAGCATTTAAAGAAGCAGATAAGGAAGAAAAAAACAAAAAAAATAAAGATAAATAAATTACACTTTATAGAGTAAATTATAGAAATATAGTTTACTCTTTTTTTATTTAAAGAAAGGAGTGGATATGGCAACTACTGGTATATGGAAAATAGATAAAAGATTAGATAATGTATTAAAGTATACAACAAATGCAGAGAAAACTAAAAATGAAAATTATAATAAAGAGTTTTATTGTAATCTTCACAATGTTATTGATTATGTAGAAGCAGATTATAAAACAGAAAAACAACTATATGTTTCTGCTCTTAATTGTAGTGTTGAAACAGCAGAAGAAGAAATGATTCTTACAAAAAAGAGATTCAATAAAACTGGTGGTATATTAGGATTTCACGCATTTCAATCTTTTAAAGAGGGAGAAGTATCCCCAGAAATAGCACACGAAATAGGTGTTAAACTTGCAGAAGAAATGTGGGGAGATAGATTTGAAGTTGTAATATCTACTCATTTAAATACTAAACATTATCATAACCATTTTGTAATTAATTCGGTATCTTTTCTTGATGGTAAAAGATATTATGATAAAAGAGAAACCTATGCAGAATTAAGAAAATTATCAGATTCAATATGTGAAGAATATGGAATATCTTATTTAAAAGAAAAGTCTTGTAAGAAAAGTAAAATAAATTATGCTAATTATCAAAAAGGTAATTATGAAAAAAATAATTATTATACGAGAGCAAAGGAAGATTTAGATAGAGCAATTCTTCAAGCATACGATTACAAAGATTTTTGTAATTTAATGAAACTAATGGATTATGATGTAATGATTAGATATAACAGAATTAGTATTAGAAGAAAAGGTTATAAAAAAAATATTAGAATAGAAAGATGTTTTGGAGAAGATTATACAATTGAAAATTTAAACAATAGAATAGAAACAACATCTGCTCCTAGAATACCTTTTATAGAAGTATATGGTAATACTAAATATGAAATAAATAAAAATAATTACACTAAACCTAAAACAAAAGGTATATATGGATTATATTTACACTATTGTTATCTATTAAAAGTGTTTCCTGTTAAATATCCAAAACAAAAATTATCTCCACAGATTCGTTTAGATATAAATAAGATGGAGAAAATATCCGAAGAAGCAAGACTGCTTGTTAGTAAAGAATTAAAAACTAACGAGCAGTTTTTTTTATTTAGAGAAGAAAAAATAAAAAGACGAGATGAACTTACTGAAAAAAGATATGAATTATGGAATAAGCATAAAAAATCAAAAAATATAGAAGAAAAGAAAAAAATATCTAAACAAATTGATGAAATTAATACAGAATTAGAGCCTTTACGAAAGGAGGTGATATTATGTGATGATATTTTAGAAAGAAGTAAAAAGATAGAAGAAAATCTATCGCAAGAAGAAATCGAAAATGGAAAGGAAGTGAATAAAAATGAATTCATCAGGTGACGCAGCAGAATCAATTATTAGAATGAGTTTGCAAGGATTTGAAGTTGCAGCACGAATATCTGGAAGTGGTGCAAAAAATATTGCAGCACTTATCTATACAATTATGAAAGATAATAAGCAAACAAAAGGAAAAACAAGACTTACAAATATGCTTAAATCTGGTAAAGAATTAAAAGTATTTACTGTTAAGGAAGATGATTTAAAGAACTTTACTGAAAACGCCAAAAGATATGGTGTTTTATTTTGTGCTTTAAAGGGAAAAGGAAAAAGTGCAGATGGTATGGTAGATATTATGGTAAGAGCAGAAGACGCTAGTAAAATTAATCGTATTGTAGAAAGATTTAAACTTGCAACAGTTGATACTGCTACTATTAAAGGTGATATTCAAAAATCAAGAGATGGTAAAGATAAGGGAGTTGTAGTTAAAAGTATTGAAGAAAGATTAGTTGATGATATTTTAACTAAACCAATTAGTAAGGAGGAACAAGAAGTATCAAACCCCCAAGTGGCAAAGATGGAAAAAAGCCCTCTATCAGAGCCTACCTCAAAGAGCAAAAACAAATCAGATCAGGGTGCTAAATCAGAAAAGCCTAGTGTAAGAGAAGAAATAAAAAAGATAAAAGAAGAACAAAAGGCAGAACCAGATTTAGATAAATCTGAATTATCTAAAAATAAAGATAATAATAAGATTAAAAATAATGAAACTAAGCATAAACAACCTAAAAATAAGAAAAGGAAATCAAAGGAAAGAGGGTAGAAAATATGAATGATTTTGAAGATATTATATCTAATGCTAGTAGTCAAGAATCTAACACATTTGATAGAAATGCTTGGATAAAGAAAAAACAAGAAGAAAGAAAAGGTGCTTATGATTTAATAGATAAAACTGCTAGTGAAATTGTTAATGATAATGAAAAATTCAAGACTTATTTAGATGTTCAAGGTAGAATGGATAAATATTCGGTAGGTAATGCTTTACTTATTACAGCACAAATGCCAAATGCAACACAATTAAAGGAATTTGAAGATTGGAAAGAAGCGGGAGCATTTATTAAAAAGAATGCTACAAGTATAACAATACTAGAACCAGGAGATCCTTATACAAGGGCAGACGGAACACAAGCAACTTCTTACAATCCAAAGAAGATGTTTGATATTTCACAAACAACTTTTAGACAAAATAAAAGAACTATGGGTTATGATGAAAAAACAAAATTAACTGCATTATTAAAAGATTGCCCAGTTAATGTAAAAGCAGTTGATGAAATTGATGGAACGAATATAGTTGCACAATGGAATAAACAAGATAATGTATTATATGTTAAACGAGGTGGAGAAACAAAAGATATATTCAGAGAATTATCAAGTGAACTTGCAAGAGTTGGACTAGAAGAAACAGGTAATGCAAGTTTAGATAATTTTAAATGTAAATGCACTTCATATATGTTGTGTAAAAAGTATGGTATTGATGTTTCTTCATTTGATTTAAGTTCTATTCCTGATTCATTAAAAAGTATGTCATCATCAGAAATAAGAAATGAATTAGGAACAATGAGAAACGCATTAGAAGATATTAATTCAAGAATGAATCAACACTTTGAATCAATATCAAAAAAAGCAAAAAGTAAGGAACAAGAAAGATAGGAGGTATTTAAGTGAAAGATGAAGTTAAAGTATTAACGTTAGATAAATATGAAATTGGTATCTTAATAAATGCTTTAAATGAATTTAGAAATAAATTAATTGCAGAACAAAGAGAAACAGAACCTGTTGATGAAGTTCTCTTAAAAGCAATAGACGCCCCAAGTAAAAAAAAAATTCTCACAAAATCTTTGAGGATAGATAATGGGCGAAAGAGATAATATTCCGAAATGGGTATATCTACTTGGATTAATTCCAACGATATGGCTTTCACTTTTAATAGCACCATCTATAAGTGGTGGACTACCACAAATAATTAAGGACTTTCCTAATTTAATGGAGAGTCCTTTTTCTATTTATTGGTGTAGTAATAGTTTAAAAGTAATTATTATTCTTATATGTGCTTATTTAATGGCAATAGGAATTTATATTTCAACTAGAAAAAATTATCGTAGGAGAGAAGAACACGGAAGTGCAAAATGGGGTAATGCAAATGTTATAAATAAAAAGTATGAGCAAAAACCCATTTCAAATAATAAAATATTAACTCAAAATGTATCACTTGGTTTAAATGGTAAAAAGCATAGAAGAAATCTTAATGTATTAGTATGTGGTGGATCTGGTGCAGGTAAAACTAGATTTTATTGCAAACCTAATATAATGCAAACTAATACTTCATTTGTAATATTAGATCCAAAAGGAGAAATAGTAAGAGATACGGGTTATTTACTAGAACAAAAAGGATATGAAGTTAAAGTATTAGATTTGATTAATATGGAAAAGAGTCATTGCTATAATCCATTTGTATATTTAAAAAGTGATAATGATGTTCAAAAATTAGTGACTAATTTATTTAAAGCAACAACCCCAAAAGGTTCATCAAGTAATGATCCATTCTGGGATACTGCTGCTTCAATGCTATTGTTAGCATTAGTATTTTATTTGAAATATGAAGCACCAGAAGATGAGCAAAACTTTCCAATGGTTATGGAATTATTGAGAGCAGGAGAAGTCCACGAAGATGATGATACTTATATAAGTCCGTTAGATGTTTTATTTAATAGATTAGAAAGTAAAAATCCAGAGCATATAGCAGTTAAATATTATAGAGATTATCATAGTGGTTCTGCTAAAACTCTTAAATCAATTCAAATAACTCTTGCTGCAAGACTTGAAAAGTTTAATCTTGAAAGTTTAGCCTCATTAACAACAACTGATGAATTAGACTTGCCAAGTTTAGGAGAAAAGAAAACAGCATTATTTGCATTAATTCCAGATAATGATACAAGTTTTAATTTTCTTGTAAGTATTTTATATACACAATTATTTCAGCAGTTATTTTTAATAGCAGATCATAAATATGGAGGTAGTCTTCCAGTTCACGTTCATTTTGTAATGGACGAATTTGCTAATGTAAGTTTGCCAGATGATTTTGACAAGATTTTATCTGTTATGAGAAGTAGAGAAGTTTCAGTATCAATTATTTTACAAAACCTTGCACAATTAAAAGCATTATTTGAAAAGCAATGGGAAAGTATTGTAGGAAATTGTGATGAGTTTTTGTATTTAGGTGGAAACGAACAATCTACTCATAAATATGTTTCAGAATTGTTAGGTAAAGAAACTATTGATACTAATACTTATGGCAAGAGTAGTGGTAGAAGTGGAAATTACTCTACTAATTATCAAATAAGTGGTAGAGAGTTATTAACACCAGATGAAGTAAGGTTATTAGATAATAAATATGCTTTGTTATTTGTAAGAGGAGAAAGACCAGTTATGGATTTTAAATATGATATTTTAAAACACCCTAATGTAGCACTTACAACAGATGGAAAGCAAAAACCTTATTTACACGGAGGAACAGAAAATGCTATTGCTTCAATAATGTTTGATGAAAATATAGATAATTATGATTTTACAGAAATAGAAGAAATAGCAGAAGATTATGAATTAATTACTTCGGAAGAAGTTGAAGAATTATATAAATGAAAAGGAGATTAGATTTTATGGAAAAGAAAAATAAATTAAAAATGAGCGAGAAAGGTAAAAAGTTATTTAAGGCTTATGCACTTGGTGTTGGATTATTTGCTTTAACAATTGGAACAAGTGCGAATGTATTAGCAGCAGATGATCCAATGGCAGTTGTTAATAATTTATCAAACTTTATATTTGGATTAATCAGAGCAATAGGTATGATTATTCTTGGATTTGGTATTGTTCAAGTTGGACTTTCATTAAAAAGTCACGATCCATCACAAAGAGCAAATGGATTTTTGACAGTAGCAGGTGGTATTATTATAACTTTTGCCAAAGAAATATTAAATATGATTACAGGTTAAATTATCAAATAAGGCAAGGGTAAAAACTTGCCTTTAACTATTTTAAGGAGGTGTTAATATTGAGTGATAATTGGGTAGTGCAAAATTTACAAAATGCACTAAATACTTGGAACTCTAAATTAGGCGAAATATGGCAATTAGTGACACAAACTCCCGAAACTTTTAAAGGTGGTGCAATCTGGAAAGTAATCGAAAATATATATGGTGCAGTTCAAGCAGTTGGACTAGCATTATTAGTATTATTTTTTGTTGTAGGTGTAATGAAGACTTGTGGTTCTTTAACGGAAGTTAAGAAACCAGAACACGCATTAAAATTATTTATTAGATTTGCAATAGCAAAAATTGTTGTCACCTATGGAATGGATTTATTACTATCAATATTTAAGATAGTTCAAGGTGTAATCTCTACAATTATGAAAGCAGCAGGATTTGGTAGTGCGAGTTCTACGGCTCTACCACAAGAAATAATTAAAGCAGTTGAAAAATGTGGATTCTTTGAGTCGATTCCATTATGGGCTGTCACTTTAATAGGTGGATTATTTATAACTGTCTTGTCTTTTATTATGATTATGACTGTCTATGGTAGATTCTTTAAATTATATTTATACACAGCAATAGCACCAATACCTTTATCAACATTTGCAGGAGAACCTACACAAAATGTTGGTAAGAGTTTTCTTAAATCATATTGTGCAGTTTGTTTAGAGGGAGCAATTATAGTTCTTGCTTGTATTATATTTTCATTGTTTGCAGCAAGTCCACCAGTAGTAGATGCTAATGCAGCAGCAGTCACACAAGTTTGGAAGTATATTGGAGAACTTGTATTTAATATGCTTGTATTAGTAGGAACAATTAAGTTATCAGATAGAGTTGTTCGTGAAATGATGGGATTATAGGAGGAAAATATGGAAGATAATATTAATATTAAGTTTTTAGTAAGTGGAATAATGAATAAAGAAGAAAAAACTAAATATGAAGAAATGGGATTATATTGCTACGATTTAAGAGATAGTGATGATGGTAGAGATATTGCTAGTATTGAAAAAAGAGTTATTGTGAATAGAATAGGAACAATGATAACAGATAAAGAAATAAAGTTAGGAGATAAATATCCTAATGATTTTGTAGATTACAACACTTTTGTTAATAACAATATTCAAGTAAATACAATTAAAGAATTATTAGATAAAAATAAATCAAAAGATAATGATAGAGGGAGGTAAATATGGACGAAATTGTAAGTAAAGTAAAAAATAATATTGAATCTTATTTAATGGAAGATATGGAACACCAAGATAAAGAAATAGATTTTATTTTATATAATCCTAATACAAAGGAAACACAAGTATTAGCAAGTAATAAAGATGAAGAAATAATTTTATTTGCACCATTCACAAAAGAACAAGAAAATGGATATATGAATGTTCCAGAATGGGATTTTAATTTTGATGAATATTTATTTAAAGATTTACAAAATGGTTATGAAATAGGATATATGAGTGTTGATGTTCATTATGGCTTATGGCAAACTATTGAAGATTTATACCCAGAAGATTTAGAACATAAAGATGGAGTAAAAAAATATCTTCAATATTGTAAAGATAATAATATAACACGAGATTTTATTGATGACGAATTTAAAATGCCTATTCCTGATATTATGAAATATTATGAATATCCATTAGGTGTTGTTGAACAACAAGGCAATAATATTGTAATGTCAAAAAATAATTTTGATAAAGAAAGTGAAAAAGCATATATAACATTTGTGTTAGGATATGATTTATTAAATGATAAGTTGCAAAGTTCTAATTTTCCAGAGTGTGATATATGCTATGATACTTGTTCATCACTTGCAGAACAATTTATTAATAGTGAAGAATATAAAAATACAAAATATTCTACTTATGAAATGTTGCAAGAGTGGATAGATAAAAATCCAGAGTTAATTAATAGTTTTATAGAAGTAGATAATCAAGAAAATATAACTAGAAAATTAGATAATGGAATTATAGTAATTGATTTGGGTTATAGACGAGAGCAACCTATTGCATTAGTTCAAAGAGGAGATGGCGAGTATATGGAATATGTAGTCGCATTTAATTATAGAATAAAAGACAATAAAATGGATTGGGCTTATGGATATTACTATGATAAAGATTTAAATAAGGCAACAGAAGATTTTAAGAAAGTTATTGCAGGTGGTAATTTATCTAAAACCTTTGAAAGAAAGGAAGATAGATAAGATGGAAGATAGAAAAAAAGTTGAAATGATAAAAAATAAATATCCAGTTGGAACAAGAATAAAATTAAATTATATGCAAGATGATTATGCAGTTCCTAGTGGAATGACAGGAACAGTTGATTATGTTGATGATGAAGGACAAATAGGTATGAAATGGGATAATGGTAGAACATTATCCCTTATTTATGGTGTAGATAGTTTTAACATAATTAATGAAAATCAAAAAGCAGTATTTAATACTAAAATAGCAAGTGATATGAATCATAATGGAGAAATTGTAGAAATATTATCATTTGAAAAAGGTAAAGATATTTATAGTGATAGATATAAAATTAAGTTCAATGATGGAACTATTAAAGATAATATTATGAGTAATGAATTAAACTTTAATTATCATAAAAACAAAGATGAAAGGAGTAGATAAAATTGGAAGTTAAGATAAATAGAGAAATAAGAAACTATACTGAAAGTATATTTTTTGGACTGTCTTTAAGGCAGTTCATTTTTTCTATAATGGCTTGTGGTGTTGCAGTTGTTCTGTATTTTTTACTAAAAGGACATTTTGGAATTGAAACACTTTCTTGGGTATGTATATTAGGGGCTGCTCCATTTGCTGCAATAGGTTTTATAACTTATAACGGAATGACGGCAGAAAAGTTTGTATATGCTTGGATCAAATCAGAGTTCTTAATTCCAAAACAACTAACTTTCAAACCAACAAACTATTATAACGAATTATTAAAAGATAAATTAGAAAAGGAGGTATATTAGTAAATGAAAACATTAAAAATGCTATTCAAACAAGATAAAGAAGCATTTGTAGTTCCGAAAGGAGTTCAAGATGTAATACCAGTAAATAGAATTTGGGAAGATGGTATATTTTTAGTTGGTAAAAATAAATATTCCAAATGTTATAAATTTACTGATATAAATTATGCAGTAGCAAGTAGAAGTGATAAAGAGGGAATGTTTTTAGAATATTCAGAGTTATTAAATTCATTTGATACAGGTGCTACTACAAAAATTACTATATTAAATAGAAGATTAAATAAAGTGGATTTTGAAAGAAATATATTACTTCCATTAGCAGAAGATAAACTTGACGAATATAGAAAAGAATATAATAAAATGTTATTAGATAAGGCAACAGGGGCTAATGGAATAATACAAGAAAAGTTTATTACAATATCAGTTAATAAAAAAAGTGTAGAAGAAGCGAGAAATTATTTTGCAAGAATTGGTGCAGATTTAATTTCTCATTTTTCAGGTTTAGGTTCTAAATGTATTGAACTAGACGCAGTTGATAGATTAAGAATGTGTCACGATTTTTATAGAGAAGGAGAAGAAAATTCATTTAGTTTTGATTTAATTAAAACTATGAGAAAAGGACATAGTTTTAAAGATACAATTTGCCCAGATAATTTTGAATTTAAAAGTGATTATTTTAAAATGGGTAAAAAGTATGGTAGAGTTATTTTCTTAAAAGAGTATGCAAGTTATATAAAAGATAATATGGTAGCAGAATTAACCGATTTGAATAGAAATCTTATGATGAGCATAGATGTAGTTCCAATACCAATGGATGAAGCAGTAAGAGAAGTTGAAAATAGAAGATTAGGTGTAGAAACTAATATAACTAATTGGCAAAGAAGACAAAATTCAAATAATAATTTTAGTGCAGTTATTCCTTATGATATGGAACAACAAAGAATTGAATCAAAAGAGTTTTTAGATGACTTAACAACAAGAGATCAAAGAATGTTTTTATCTGTATTAACAATGGTTCATACAGCAGATACCAAAGAACAATTAGATAATGACACAGAAAGTTTACTAACAACTGCTAGAAAGCATTTATGTCAGTTTGCTATATTAAAATGGCAACAAATGGACGGGCTTAATACTGCAATGCCATTTGGTGTTAGAAAGATAGATACTTTAAGGACTTTAACTACTGAAAGTTTAGCAGTATTTATGCCATTTAGGGTTCAAGAAATTAATCACGAAAATGGTATTTATTATGGACAAAATGTTATAAGTAAAAATATGATAATAGCAAATAGACGAGAATTACTAAATGGTAATTCTTTTATTTTAGGAGTATCTGGTAGTGGTAAATCATTTACAGGAAAGAATGAAATTGTGTCAGTAATATTAAGAGATCCAAATGCAGATGTAATTGTAATAGATCCAGAACGTGAGTATTCGCAATTAATAAATGCACTTGGTGGAGAAGTAATTCATATATCTGCAACAAGTGATAATCATATTAATGCAATGGATATGAATAGTGAATATGGAGATGGGGCAAATCCTGTAATATTAAAATCAGAATTTATCTTATCTTTATGTGAACAATTAATTGGTGGTAGTAATTTAGGTCCAAAACAAAAATCAATTATAGATAGATGTACTGCTGCTGTTTATAGACATTTCCAACAAGGAAACTATATGGGAACACCACCAACATTACAAGATTTTAGAGAAGAATTATTAAAACAAAATGAGCCAGAAGCAAAAGAAATTGCATTAGCAATAGAATTATTTACAGATGGAAGTTTAAATACTTTTGCAAAGAATACTAATGTTGATACTAATAATAGATTATTATGTTATGATATTTTAGATTTAGGAAAACAATTACTTCCAATAGGAATGTTAGTTGTATTAGATAGTATTTTAAATAGAATAACAACAAATAGACAAAAAGGTAGAAATACCTTTATTTTTATTGATGAAATATATTTATTATTCCAACACGAATATTCAGCAAACTTCCTATTTACTCTATGGAAAAGAGTTCGTAAATATGGTGCTTATTGCACAGGTATTACACAAAATGTTGATGATTTATTACAAAGTCATACTGCTAGAACAATGTTAGCAAACTCTGAATTTATTGTAATGTTAAATCAAGCCTCAACAGATAGAATAGAACTTGCTAAATTATTAAATATATCAGAATTACAAATGGGATATATTACTAATGTTGGAGCAGGACAAGGATTAGTTAAGGTTGGAAGTTCACTAATACCATTCATAAACAAATTCCCAACTAATACAAAACTTTATAAGTTAATGACTACAAAACCAGGAGAAAATTAATTTACAATAATATTACGTTTTAAATAACAAATTTCATTTTTTTCTTGAATTTTATAGGTCTTCAAACAATTGTATGATACTATGAATGTAGGGTGATGTTATGGGATTATTTAAAACTTTATTCAGATATGGACTAGGAACAACTTTAAGTAAGAATCATAAAGAATTAAGTGGTATTGCTTATGCTACAACAATGAATTATTTAGAAGCACAAAGTGAAGTAGAAAAGGCTAATAATAATTTTTATAATGCAGTAAAAAATTTACAAAGTAGTATGATAGAACAATATAATAATAACAAAGATTATATTAGCGACGCATATAGAGATAAATATTTTAAAGTTATTGAAGATTTAGGTAGGGCAACAGTAAATAATTATGAAATATATACAAAAAAATCAGAAATAGCAATTAATGAATTAATGTTTTTTTCAATGCTATGTTCAGGTGCTAAAAGTATTACTGATGGTTTAAAAGATGTTCCAGATGATAAAATATCAAAAGCAAATAAATTAAGAGTTAGAAAAATTGTTAATGAGATTTGGGATACTTCATCTTCAAATGTTGGACTAACACTATTTGAAGATTTAATGGAATTATTAAAAGAGATTAAAGTTGGAATCCCTAATGAAGAAGAAACTAGAAGACAATTAAAAAATGCGTTGAAAGGGATTTACTAATCATTGAATCAATATTAGAAAGTTTAAATACTTTCTTTTTTTTTTGGAGGTGAGAAATTGGCTGATATAAAAACAAAAGATTCTAAGCCTAAAACTATAAAGACTTTAAATAAAGCAGTTGTTGGGACACAAAATATTAAAGATAATATAGTCAGCACAAAAGAAAAAATAAATGAAAATATTCCTAATAAAGATAATAATGAAAATAGTATAGAATATGGTAGCAATACAATAACAGGTGCTAGTAGTATAACTGCTAGTGCCGTTGCTACAAAATTTAATAAATATGGTAAGAAATCTTTTGTAGAAACAAAAGAAAATATTATGAAATCAAAAGTAAAAATAAAAGATTTTAAGGAAAAAAGACTTGCTAAAAGAATGGAAAAACAAGCCGTAAAAACTGGTAAAGGAACTATTAAAACTGGTAAAAATACTATAAAAAACGGAAAAACTGCCGTTAAAACAAGTAAAGAAGTTGCTATTAAGACTCAAAGAATGGCAAAAGAAAGTGTTAAAGCAAGTAAAAGAGCAGCACAGGCAGCAAAAGAAACGGCAAAAGCAACTGCAAGAGGAATTAAATTAGCAATAAAGGCAACAATATCTGCAATCAAAGGGATTATAGCAGGAACAAAAGCATTAATTGCTGCATTAATTGCAGGAGGTTGGGTAGCAGTTGTTGTAATAATTATTATTTGTTTAGTTGCACTTTTATGTAGTTCAATATTTGGTATATTCTTTTCTGGTGAAAAAACAAGTTCAAATTCAATAACAATGAATGATGTTGTTAGAGAGTGTAATCAAGAATTTGCAGATAAATTACAAGATATACAAGATAAAAATCCACACGACGATTATGTTTTAGATGGAAGTATGGCAAGTTGGAAAGATATCTTATTAATTTATACTATTAAACAATCAAATGGTATGAATGAACACGAAGTAATGACAATTGATGATAATAAAAAGAAAATAGTTAAACAAATATTTTGGGATATGAATAGTGTATCATCAGAAGTGAAAACAGAAAAAGTGACTGAACAGGGAATAAATACACAAGAACTACCAAAGGAAGTAGATAAAAAAGTTCTTCATATTAAGATAACGTCAAAGAATGCTGAACAAATGAAAAATGAATATCATTTTAATCCAGCACAAATAAAACAATATGATGAATTATCTAGTGAAAAATATGCTTCTCTATGGAGTGGTGCTATTTATGGTTCTCTTGATTCTGGCGAATATGTAAATTGGAGACAATCAGGTCAAAGTTGGTCTAGTATAAAAATAGGTAATACTAATAGCACATTAGGACAAATAGGTTGTCTTGTGACATCTATATCAATTTTAATAGAAAAGTCTGGATGTAATACAACTATAAAACCTTTTAATCCAGGAACATTTTTAGAGGCTTTAAATAAAAATAATGCTTTTGATGGAAATGGTAATTTGCAGTATGCAGGAGTGACAAAAGCAGTTCCTAATTTTAAATATGTTGGTAATGTTAATTTAAGAGGAAAATCAAGAAGTGAAAAGTTAGCATTAATAACTCAATATTTTAATCAAGGATATTATCTTACTATTGAAGTAAAAGGTGCAACTCCTGGTAATCAACATTGGGTTGCTATTACTGGAATTAATGCAAATAATGTAAATATTGTTGATCCAGCAAGAGATGGAACAGATTTATGGAGTTCTTATGAATGGAGTAAATCATCTCAATTTAATTATTTTACGGCAAATTAAATGATATTAATAATATTAAAACTACTAATAGGAATATTAATTTTATATATGAAAATAAAAAAGGTTATTTCAATAATAAAGAAATAACCTTGATACATAAAAAATAGCGAAATGATTTAAAAAAATTTTAAAAAAATTTAGAATTATTGTTAAATGATTGATGATGTGATATACTTTTTTTAGTATAAAGTAATCGATAAATAGTAATTTGAAAGTGAGGTAAGAAAAATGATTTTTAAGATTTTTTCGTTATTGATACTGATTTTATTTTATGGAATTTATTTTACAAAAATGTATGTTCAAAAAAAGAAAGGAATTCAAACAAGACAAATTGGAAAATGCAAAAATAAAGATATTAGAATAGTTGAGATGTTAATGTCTATTGCAACATTTGTAATCGTACCAGTACAAATAATTTCAATCATAATTGATTTAAAAATATTTAATGATGGTATTAGATATGTTGGAATATTAGTAGGAATTATAGGAGATATATTATTTTTAATTGCTGTAGTGACAATGAAAGATAGTTGGAGAGCAGGTATTCCAAACGAAGATAAAACAACATTTATTTCTACTGGAATTTATAATATAAGTAGAAATCCTGCATTTCTTGGTTTTGATTTAATGTATATAGGCATTTGCTTGACTTATTGCAATATTCTAACAATAGTTTTTACATTATTTGCTATAATAATGTTACATTTTCAAATACTTCAAGAAGAAAAGTTTTTAGAAAAGGCTTTTGGTAATGAATATATTGATTATAAAAAGAAAGTTTTTCGTTATTTAGGAAGAAAATAATATATAAGTCAGAAAGACAAATTACAATTTATCAAGCAGATCTTTAATTAGATTTGCTTTTTTTATTTGTTCGCTTGTTTTATTAAAAATTATATAATATAATCTAATAGAACAAAAGTTTGTAGGAGGTATAAAAATGAATAGAATATATATGTGTATAGATTTAAAAAGTTTTTATGCTTCTGTTGAGTGTAGAGAAAGAAATCTTGATCCTTTAAAAACAAATTTGGTTGTTGCAGATGAGTCAAGAACTGAAAAGACTGTGTGCCTTGCCGTAAGTCCTTCATTAAAACAATATGGTATTGGAGGTAGAGCTAGATTATATGAAGTTTTAAAAAAGGTAGAAGAAATCAATAGAGAACGTAAAAGAAAAAATAAATATAAAGAATTTACAGGTAAATCTTATTTAGATTATGAATTAAAAAATGATATATCACTAGAATTAGATTTTATAATAGCACCACCTAGAATGAGTTATTATATGAATTATAGTACAAAAATATATAATATTTATTTAAAATATATTGCTCCAGAGGATATATATGTGTATTCGATTGATGAGGTTTTTTGTGATATAACAAATTATTTAAAATTTTATAATATGACTCCAAGAGAATTAGTGACAAAAATGATAAAAGATGTTTATGATACAACTGGAATTACGGCAACTGCTGGTATAGGGACTAATTTATTTTTAGCAAAGGTTGCTATGGATGTAGTAGCAAAACATACAGAGCCTAATGAATTTGGTGTACGAATTGCCGGATTAGACGAGATGTCATACAGAAAGAAAATATGGGAACATAAACCTATAACAGATATATGGAGAGTAGGAAAAGGTACTGCTGACAGGTTAGAAAAGTATAATATTTATACTATGGGAGATATAGCAAGATGCTCTATTGAAAATGAAGATTTATTATATAAATTATTTGGAGTAAATGCTGAATTATTGATAGACCATGCTTGGGGGTATGAACCTTGTACCATAAAGTCAATAAAAGAATATAAGCCAACAACTAAAAGTATATCTTCTGGTCAAGTCCTTCATTGCCCCTATAATTATAAACAGACTAAAATAATTATTAAAGAAATGGCTGATTTAATTGCCCTTGATTTAGTTGATAAAGGGGTAATGACAGATCAATTAGTTTTAACTATCGGATATGATATAGAAAATTTAAAAAAAAGTAATATTAATTATTCAGGAGAGGTTACATTAGACCAATATGGAAGAAAAATTCCCAAACATTCTCACGGAACTATAAAGATAGAACACAAAACTTCTTCTTCATCATTAATTATGAATAAATTGTTGGAATTATATGAAAGAATTGTAAATAAAGATTTACTTATTAGAAGAATAAATATATCTGCAAATAGAATAGAGTCAGAAAGTAATTGTATAAAGAAACCAACGATGAAACAATTTAATTTGTTTTCAAGTTTAGAAGAACAAGAAAAAGAGTATGAACAAGAATATGAAAAAGAAAAAAATGATATGCAGATTCAAAGGGTTATGCTTAATATTAAAAGTAGATTTGGGAAAAATGCCATTTTAAGAGGAATGAATCTTGAAAAAGATGGAACTACTATTGATAGAAATAAGCAGATAGGAGGACATCGTGAGTAAGTATGATGATATTATAAATATGCCACGTCACATATCAAAAACAAGACCACAAATGTCTTTATATAATAGGTCAGCACAATTTGCTCCATTTGCTGCACTTACAGGGTATGAAGAAATGGTAAAAGAAACAGCCAGATTAACTGATAATAAAATAGAAATAGATGATGGGTTACGAAATATAATAAACAAAAAATTGAATATTATAAGAGAACATTTAAAAGAAAAACCGGAAATAACAATTACATATTTTGTTAAAGATAGGAAAAAATCTGGTGGGCAGTATTTAACTTTAAAATGTGTTATTAGAAGAATCGATTTAGTTAATCAAGAAATAATATTAAATGACAGAAGTGTTATAAAGTTAGATGATATTATAAATATCAATGGGAATTTGATAGAGGGATTATTTGAATAAATAAAAAACTATTCAAACGAATAGTCTTTAATCATCTATTTTATCAAAATTAAAATAATCAGATTCAAAAAATTCTTTTAAACTAATTTTTAGTGTTTTACATATTTTATAAATATTATAAACACTTGGATTTTCAACATTGTTTGCTAATGTTGATCTTAATGTAGTTGGTGGTATAGCAGACATTTCTGCAAGTTTATTTGGAGTATAATTATACTTATCACATAATTCATATATTCTTTTGCTAACTGCTTCTCTAAAATACATTTTAACACCTCCTAATTTGTAATAAAATTATAGCCGAAATCGGCTTAAAATATACACCGATATCGGTTGACTTTGATTTGTTAAAATGTTATAATGTTTAACGAAAAAAAATTACTTTTTGAGGCAGTACATATTTTATTTTTAGGGTGTACTGCATTTTTTTGAAACAATACTTGGGAAAATAGCATATTAAGAAAGGAAGTAAAAAAATGAAAGAAGTATTACTAGGAATTGTAGCAGTTGTATTTTTTATAATCATTGTTATTGAAATGATTAAAGAAAGTAAAGAAAATAAAAAGGAAGAAAATAATAATGATGTAAAAAAGGAAAGAGATCCAATGATGGAAAAACTAGAATTTTATAGGTCTTGTTATGGGAATGATATACCAAAAAAGATATATAGAATAGGAGAATGGGAAGAAGAAGTAAGAAAAGATTTACATCCTGTCGTTAAGATAAAAAATAAATATAAAGCAAATAAAGAAGTTAATATATTAATAGGAGATTATAATAAAGAATCAGTACGTAATAGTGTTGCAGTATTAGAAAGTATGGGATTAAATGTTAAAATTGCTAATTCTGGTTTAGAAATAATAGATAGATTAGCAAATGGAGAAAAATACGATTTAATTATAACTAACAATATTTATGATAAAGGACAATTTGATGGACTTGATTTATTATATGAACTAAAAGGAAGAGAAGATTTTAATACTCCTATAATTGTTCTAACAGTATCGCAAGATAAAAGAAATATGTTCTTGGTAAAAGGTTTTGATGAATATATGAGTAAATTATTAGAACAAGAAAAAGTATTAGAAACATTACCAAAAGTAATTAAAGATTTAGAATTTAAAAAGCAATAAGTCTATTAAAGGCCTATTGCTTTTTTCTTCCTAACAAAGCGTCTATTGAAAAAGGTTTATATATTTTTGTTAGACTATATAAAAAAGTAGTTGGTATTAAATTAACAGCAGTTTCGTAATGAGCATAATTCGCTTGTGATGTATTAATCTTTTTTGCGACTTCTTCTTGCGTCATACCATTTCTTTTACGAAGTGTTCTTAAATTAGTTGCTATAATTTCAAGATCAACATTTAAATCTTTATAAGTATCATCATTATATCTTGTTAAACCAAATAAATAATCCAAACTAAAATTATAATGATTTGCATATTCAATTAATCTTCTTAATGGAATAGTGTCTTTTCCAGTTTCCCATCCAGACACGGTAGAATAATCTACATTAAAATATTCTGCAACTTCTTTTTGTTTAATATCATTATTTTCTCTACTATCTCTTAAATTTTTTATAATCATAAACCTCACCTGATAATTATTATTTCATTAACTTGGGCTTATATTATAATTCTTGGGGAAATAGACTATTTGATATTAAAAAAATAACTTTTTTGAGAATATTTGTTGTTTTGTTTTTAAAAACTTGCGAATATTTTTAAAAAAATCTTCAAAAACTTTAAAAAAATTAATATATATGTTATAATGTAATCGTAAAAAAACCTTATAGAAAAGGGAGGAAAATATGGAAGATTATAGTGCTAAATTAACAGGAGAACCATTTTTATATAATGAAACTAAAATTTTAGCAAGATATTTATTAGACGGAGAAGATTTTGATACTCTCCGAAAAAGAAATGTTGAAGAAAATTTAATTCAACATAAAAAAATAAGTAGTGTATCAAGAACAAATTCTCCAATTTTTAGAAGATTAAAAGTTATGGATAGAGAAATGCTTGAAGAATTTGTTTATTCTGATATAGAAAATAGTAAATATATTCTTTTATATACAATTATGAAAACAGATAGACTTGTAAGAGATTTCGTTTTTGAAGTGTATAAAGATAAATTATTTATGAGAAAAGAATATATAGAAAAATTTGATATAGATAATTGGTATGAAGAAAAATGTATATTGAGTGAAACATTAAGAAACAGAACAGAAAGCACTGCTGCAAAACTAAAACAAGTTATTATGAAAATAATGCAAGATTCTGGACTAGTTATTAAAGAAAAAAATAAGTTTAAAATCGTAAGACCATTATTAAAAGAAAAATATATTAGTATATTAGATAGAAATGGAGATATTGAATATGCTAGAGCAATAGGAGGTCTATTATGAAAAGTATAAACGCTCGTTTAGATGAGATGACAAAAAAGTTAAATAGTAAAGATTTATTTGAATCAAATGGATTGGGTAATGAAATTAATTTTCACGTTTTTGATTATGATCCAGAAGATGAATACATAGTAAGAAATCATGTTAAATATATGATTGAAAGAAGAAAAGATCTAAATTTAAAAGTTTTTGATATATATGAAATAATTATTCAAATATTAAAAGAAAAGGGTTATCTTGAACAAGTATTCAAATATGAAAAAACTAAAGGTGCTAAATACGTAAATGGAATTATTTCTAAAACTTTAGGTATAAGCACTAACAATGATTTAATTGTAAAATATATAAAAGATAATATAGAACCTGGACAAACAATATTAATAACAGGAATCGGTAAATCATATTCAATAGTTAGAGGTCATACTATTTTAAATAATTTACATAGTATAGTAACTAGTAATCCACTAATTATGTTATATCCAGGTAGATATGATGGTCAGAGTTTTCAATTATTTAATATTTTAAATAACGACAATTATTATAGAGTGTTTCAATTCGTTGGAAGAAAGTAATTAAGTAAGAGAGGTAATATTATGGAAAAATTAAAAAATATATATATAAAAGATATTAATCGTGAAATACAAGGTGTTATAAAAGTTGATGATGAAACTTTTATATCTCAAGAATTGGAAGAATATGTTGTTACTGAAGAACTTTTAAAACATTTTAGAAATTTCTTTAGTTCTTATAATGTTAGTTTAGCAAAACCTACAGAAAATATGGGAGTATG
>JAGBEP010000011.1 GCA_017936925.1 Clostridia bacterium
AAAGAATATATAGATATTGTAAAAGATTGGTTATTATTTTATAATACAGTACGAATAAAAAATAGAGACTACATTTAATCGTAGTCTCTATCCACCAAATAGTTTTTTATTATTAGTCTACTATTTGGGGTTCACTTCATTTTTAGCAGTTTTATTTTTTTAAAATTAATATAAAATTGAAAGAAAGATAAATATCTGATATAATTTCAAAAGATTAAAAAAGAAAAGGAGAGACTATGAATATAGCAGAAAAAATAGCATCAGAGCTAAATATAAGAATAAGCCAAGTAGAAAGTACAATAAAATTAATAGATGATGGAAATACAATTCCATTCATTGCACGTTACAGAAAAGAAGCTACAGGAAATTTAAGTGACGAAACACTTAGAGAATTTGGAGAAAGACTAACATATTTAAGAAATTTAGAAACAAGAAAAGAAGAAATAATAAGATTAATAGATGAACAAGGAAAATTAACAGATGAACTAAAAACAGCAATTGAGAAAGCAGAAATATTATCTGAACTAGAAGACATATATAGGCCTTATAAACAAAAGAAAAGAACAAGAGCAACTATAGCAAAAGAGAAAGGTCTAGAACCACTATCAAATATAATATATCTACAAAATGATAAAAGAGATATTAATGAAATAGCAAAAGAATATATTAATTCCGAAAAAGGTGTTGAAACAATAGAAGACGCTTTAAATGGTGCAAAAGACATAATAGCCGAGACAATATCAGATAATGCAGATTACAGAAAGAAAATGAAGAACCTTTGCAATAAAGAAGCTGTAATTACTACAAAAGCAACAAAAGATGAAAAATCTCCATATGAAATGTATTATGAATTTAATGAAGTAGTAAGAACACTACCAAGTCACAGAATTTTAGCAATAAATAGAGGAGAAAAAGAGGAATTCTTAAAAGTAAAAATAGAAAAGCCAGATGAAAAAATAATTGATTTTATAAAACAAGACATAATAAAAGATAAAACAAGTCAATACAACCCCATACTAACAGAAACAATAGAAGATGCATACAAAAGACTGATTGAGCCATCAGTAGATCGTGAAATAAGAACAGAATTAACAGAAAAAGCAGAAGAAAAAGCCATTAAAGTATTTGGAAAAAACGCAAAACAACTTTTATTACAAGCACCAATCAAAAATATAACAGTATTAGGATTTGATCCAGCATACAGAACTGGTTGTAAGTTAGCTGTAATAGACCCAAATGGAAAACTACTTGAAACAGCAACAGTATATCCAACAGAACCCCAAAATGACATAGCAGGAGCAACAAAAGTAATTGAAGAATTTATAGAAAAATATGGAATAAACATGATAGCAATAGGAAATGGAACCGCATCAAGAGAATCGGAAATGTTTATATCAGACCTAATACAAAAAAACAAACATGAAATATATTATGCAATAGTAAGTGAAGCCGGTGCATCAGTGTATTCGGCATCTAAACTAGCAACTGAAGAATACCCAGATATCAATGTTTCACTAAGAGGGGCAATATCAATAGCAAGAAGACTACAAGACCCACTAGCTGAATTAGTAAAAATAGACCCAAAAGCGATAGGTGTAGGACAATATCAACACGATGTAAATCAAAAGAAGCTAACAGAAAGCTTAACAGGTGTAGTAGAAGATGCCGTAAATAGCGTAGGAGTTGATGTTAACACAGCTACACCATCTCTACTTTCATATGTATCAGGAATCAACAAAACAATAGCTAAAAATATTGTTGAATATAGAGATACAAATGGAAGTATAAAACAAAGAAAAGACCTACTTAAAGTACCAAAACTAGGAAAAATAGCATTTGAACAATGCGCAGGTTTCTTAAGAATATTTGGAGGAAAAAATCCACTAGAAGTGACAGGAGTCCATCCAGAAAGTTATGAAAAAACAGAACAGTTATTAACAAAAATGGGATATTCTGTGGAAGATTTATTAAAAAACGACCAGTTAGAAAAGTTAAGAGAAGAATTAAAGAAAATCGATGTAAAACAACTGTCAAAAGAGTTAGAAATTGGAGAATTAACATTACAAGATATTATAAATGAATTATCAAAGCCAGGAAGAGATCCAAGAGAAGATATGCCAAAACAAATATTAAGAAGTGATGTTCTAAAATTCGAAGATTTAAAAGAAGATATGATATTAAAAGGAACAGTAAGAAACGTAACAGACTTCGGAGCATTCGTAGACATTGGAATAAAGCATGATGGATTAGTACATATATCACAATTATCAAATAATTTTGTAAAAAACCCATCAGACGTAGTATCAGTAGGAGACATAGTAGATGTAAAAGTAATAGGAATAGATACAGAAAAACAAAAAGTAAGTCTATCAATAAAAGATGCAATGAATAATAAATAAAAATTTATAAAAGGAGGATATTTTATGGAAAAGAAAGAATTGATAGTAAAAAAATGCTTAAAATGTGGAGCGACTATAAAAGTTATGAAAGATTGTAACTGTAAAGAATGTGGAATCATTTGTTGTGAGGAACCAATGAAAGTAATGGTTCCTAATACTGAAGAAGCAGCAGTAGAAAAGCATAAACCAACATATGAGATAGTAGACAACCAACTTATAGTAACAGTAAATCATGTGATGGATGATGACCATTATATAGAATGGATTAGTGTTGTATTTGAAGATAAAGAAATAACAAAATATTTAAAACCAGGAGATAAAGCAATTTTAAAATGTTGTCATTATGAAAAAGGAACCAAAATATATGCATATTGCAACAAACATGGACTATGGAAAACAGAAGTAGAATAATAATTATCCACAAAGAACAATAAAATGTGGATAACTATAAAACAATGTTATTGAAAAGTGCATACAATGCAAATAAAAAGATACTTTAAGTACCAAATATATTAATGAAAAGTTAAAGCCGTAAGAAACATACAAAATTTGTAAAAGAAAAAACATATAAATGTAAATAAAAAGAGCTAAACGCCAAAACTCCACAGTTAACAGCGTTTAGCCCTTTTTTGACTTTAAGTCAGAAAAAATGCAAAAAACTCGCATTGACTTTAATAGAAAGGATTTTAAAATAATTAGTAAGATTATAATATTCATGGAGAGATAATATGAAAGAAAAAGAATTTTTTGAGAAATTAAAAAATAAAAGACAGCCAAAAAATGAAAAGACAAATAAACGGAAAAAATTTTATAATCAAAAGAATATTAATAGGAGTAAGTATTATTGCATTAATGGCAGTAATAGTAACACTATTGATTACTCATTCAAACAAAATGAATAAAACACCAATAAACATTGATGATCCAGAACTTGCGAGAGCAATGACATATGGAGAATTCACAGAAGAAGATGAGAACACCAATTCTGACTATGTAAAGTTTGGAGCATTCTTTTTGCGCGATTTAGATGGAGATGGTTATGCAGAAAAAATAAGAGGAACTTGCAAAGAACTTGGAAAAGAAGATACTTTATACTTTTCTGTTAATGTCTTAAGTGAAGGAATATTAAAAAATGGAAAAATAGAAATAGAAGGAAAAAATATCTATTTTCAAACTGCGCTAGTAGATGATGAATCAATAAAAGGAAATTATGTTTCAGCAAACACAAGAGAAATAGCATTAAAAGACATAAATGTTGGAACACAAAAATTAATTTTTGGATCAGTTAGAAGTGGAGACTATTCTAGTGCTTATACTAAAGCAGCAGCAATAGGAAACGATACAACTAAATACAGTAGTATAAATAAAATAAAACTTACTGGTACACATGTAGCAACAGATGGAACAGAAACTGCAATAGAAAAAGAAATATTGTTACCAGTAGATTGGTATAGCACACCAAATACAGAAATTCCATATATTTATGCAGAAGATAAAAATAATAAATCTCAAAATTACAGTAATGAAAATATTTTTAATGAAAGTGACCAAACTGTTAATTTAAGTTTCAAAATAGTAACGCAAGAGACAAAAAACATACAAAACTTATCAAAAGCATATATTGAAGGAGAAATTCCTCAATTTAACGGATATGATCCACTAAAAGTAGAAATAACAGGAAGTAATATAACATATACCTATGATATTACAACAAAAAAGTTTACTGCACAAAGAGAAACTATTTTAGATAATACAGGAAAAATTATAGCAGAAGGGTATAGTGGATCATATAAAACAACACGATATACGGAATTTTATGTAACAGCAACATATCCACTAGAAGCGTACGAGACACTTGGAATAGATACAATAAATTTAAATATTCCAGTCAAAGCATATTACGAGGGATATAATAATCCAAATGAAGAATTTGAAAATCCCGTACGTTCGAATGTCGCTGAAGATATTATAAGTGTTATATATGAATTCGGTGGCGGAGATGTAATCGGATTTGACGTAAAAGTAGGAAAGTATGTATCAAAACCATACGATGCATGGGTCATATCGAAAGATAAGGCAACAAGAACATATCAAAATAATATAACATCTGAGGAAGAAGACACATACGAAGTTTTATGGACAGTTAAAAGAGGTGCAGATGGCGATATTTCTAACATAAAACTAAAAGAAACAGACGAAAACTATACAGACAAATTTTTAACCTCAGATAACCAATACATTGATATGGAAGAATTTGTATCAAATAAAGGGATATATTTTAGCAATGCTATAGGAATGTTTGGAGAAAACGGATGGATTAGAATATATAATGATGTAACAAATGAATTAATTCACGAATTCACTCAAAGTGATTGGAATAATTATACCAAAGAGAATCCATACATTTATGAAACAGAAGTAAAACATATTAGAATTGAAACAAGCCAAGCAAATAAGAATAGTGTGTTCATGGCATATAATATAAAATCAATAGACAATAACATACTAACTCAAAATATCTCAGAAGAACAATTTAAAAATATAAAGCTAGTATTTTCATACATGACAGCATCAATAAAACATACAGAAAATGATGAGTATACAGCAATAAAAAATGACTTAGAAAAAGCAAATTATGATTCACTAAAATCAATTGTAAATATTAGTAATATAACGCCAAATTATTATTCAACACAAGAAACTAAAGAAAATGCTCAAATAACCATAAGTACAAAAAAATTAGAATACAATACTATAGAATGGAAAGACGGAGAGTTCTTACTAAAATTTCCAAAAGAAATTTTAAAACTAGAAATTAATAACATAAGCATTTCTGATAGCAATACAACAATTTTGGGATATAGCTTAGATGAAAGTGAAGACGGTTATTATTTAAAAATATTAACTGAAAATGAAAATCCAGCAACATATGATATAACAATTAACTGTGATATAACTCCAGACCCAAGAAATTTGTCATCAACAAAAACAATAGAACTATACAGCATAAATCAAATATGTACAAGTTATAATTTAGAATCATCAGATATATACGACTTAGATGCAGACGGAAATACAAATGAAATCGTAGGAAAAAATACCGCATCAATTCAATTGATAGGACCAACATCATTAATAACAATGGAACAAGCATCTGAATACAATGATACAGGAGATACATTAGAAACGTCAATAGCACCTCAAATAGCTATAATAGATAAATCAAATGAGGAAAAAACAGCAAAGATTTCGGCAAGTATTTTGAATAATTACTCTGGAAGCATAAGCAATATAAAATTAGTTGGTAAAATTCCTTTTGAAGGAAATACATTCCAACTAACTGGAAAAAATCTAGGTTCAACATATAGTACACAAATGACAGGAGCAATTGTTATTCCAGAAGATTTAATAGATTATGCTACAGTATACTATTCAGAAAATGAGGTAGTAACAAACGATTTAAATGATGAAACAAATAACTGGATTCCGCAAAATGAAATAATTGACTATAGCAATATAAAAACATACTTAATTGACTTAGGTGAGTATGTAATGTCAAAAGGCGAAGAACAAATTTGTACATACGAAATAATAATACCAAAAGATTTAAACTATAATGAAATTTCATACTCAACACATGCAGTATATTTTAATTTAGAAACACAAGAAGGAAAATTTGCAGATAGAACAGAAACTAATAAATTAGGATTTATGATTGCCAAAAAATATAACTTGCAAATTGAGAAAATAAAAGAAAATACAGATGTATTATTAAAAGGTGCTACATACAAAATAACAGATGAAGAAGAAACAGAAAGTAAAATAGCAATTACTAACCAAAACGGAGAACTAATATTTAAAGACTTATTAGCTGAAAAAACTTATATAATAGAAGAATTAAAAGCTCCAGAAAATTATGAAAAAACAGAAGAAAAATTAAAAATAATGGCCACTGTAGATGAGGAAACTGGAGAATTAACAGTAAATATACTAGAAGGAGAATATATTGAAAAAACCAAAATAGAAAATGTATCTCAAGCAACAGAGCAAGTAACTTTAGAAAACAAACCTAAAATAATTTTAAATATAACAAAAAAATCTGAAGAAGGAACGCCTATCGAAGATGTTAGATTTAAAATTACAGGAAAAGGATTTACAACAGGAAGAACATTAATTACTAATGGAACGGGAACAGCAATATTAGCAGCATTATATGAAAATGAAATTTATACTTTAGAAGAAGTAAAAGCAGAAGGATATTATTTATCAGAAAACATAGAATTCAAAATTGTAAAAAATTCTGATAATACATATAAATTAGAATATACTGATGGAACAGTCAACACAGATAATATAAAAAGCATAACATTCACCGAAAATGAAAATCACATCCCGGTATTAAATTTAGAAATAAATAATGAAAAAATACCAACATATAATCTAGAAATATTAAAAGTTGATGAAGATACAAACGAACCGCTTTCAAATACACAATTTTTATTCAAAAATTTAGAAACAGGTGAAGAAAGCTATTTTAACACAGATGAGAATGGTTTAATAAATATAGAAGGCATATATCAATATGTTGAAGGAAAAAATGTATTAGCAGAATATGAACTATCAGAAGTAGTAGCTTCTGAAGGATATATAACTGATAATACAATATATCATTTTAGAGTGAGAAAAGAAAATGAAAATTTAAAAGTAGAATTCTTAAGTGATAATTCTTTTGAATACATCGCAAATGAAGATAAAATACAAGCCACATTAAAAAATGCTCCTATATTTAAATTACAAAAGTTAGATGGTGAAACAACTCAAGTACTTCCAAATACTAAATTTGCAATATACAAAATTGACGAAGATTACAATGAATATCTTGCATATGATGTTAATGGAAATTTAGTAGGAGAGGAACAAACGATTGACGGAGTAAAATATCAAGTAATTATTACAGATGAAAATGGAGAAATTAGTTTAAATTTACCTTCTGGATTGTATAAAGTAATCGAAATAGAAGCATTAGAAAATTACGAATTACCTGAAGAAATAGAAGATAGAACATATTACTTTGGTATTGACGAAACAGTACAAGGAAGCAAAGAATGGACAGCAGAAAGTGAAAATTATCTTATTAATGAAGTAGAAACATATAATACGAATGATGGATATGTAAGAATTGGCAGAAACTACTATAATTCAATTCTAATTCCTGAAGAAGAAACAGTAAATAATGAAGAAATAATAATTAATCCATCTAGCGCAATTATCATTATAAAATATAATTTTGAGAATAAAGTAGAATGGGTAAAAAGCATAACTTCTGCGGACAATCCCGTATTATTAATGGATACAGCATATTCAGAAAATGGAGAAATAATTTTAGCTTCAGAAACATTATCTGAAAATATGCAAATATGTGATCAAAATGGAGAAATAATAAAGAATATAGAATTAAATAAAACAGAAGGATATACATACAATTATGAAATTATAAAAATTAATATTTATACAGGAGAAATAAAAGAAAATCAAATATATACAACAGGTATCTCAACACTAGAATTTAGTGAAATAAATAAAGATGGAAACGTAGCAATTACAATAGAATTTGTTAATACCATAAGTAAAGATATTAAAGTGAGTAACATCAAGACAGGAGAGGAGATAGTAATAGCAGGAGATGGTTCAAGAGATCAAGGAATTCTATGCTTTGATTCTGACTTAGATGCAATTTGGGGATATTGCATAAGTGCACCAGCTAATAATTGGTCAGATGCCATAAAAGCCACTCCTGATGGAGGATTTATATCTGTAGGTACTTTTTGGAATACATTTACAATAAAAGCTAAAGATACAGTTGAAGGTATAGAAGATATAAAAATAGTATCACATGGAGCTTATGATATATTATTTGTTAAATTTAATTCTGAAGGAAAAATTGAACAAACCAAAGTATTTGGAGGAGCAGGAAGAGAATATTCATACGATTTGGAAATTACAGAAAATAATGAATATATTCTTGTAGGAAATACCATTAGTGCAACTATTACAATTAAAGCAGAAGATACCGTAAAAAATGAGGAAATTGTAGTTTCAAAAAAGAGCTCTGGTTATGATGGATATATAGTTAAATTTAATGAAGAGTTCAAAGTAGAATGGATATATATATATGGAAATTCAAACAAAGGATCTTGTGGTTATAGAGTAAAAAAATATAATGAAGGATGCGTAGCTATTTTTGGCAATATTGGAGTAATACCAGCAGAATATACAGTAGATAACAAGGAAATCATATTAGGGTCAAATACATATATGTTCTTAGCATTAAATGATGAGGGAAAAGTTAAATGGGCGTTAGATATAGAAAACAGTGGGAAAATATTTAAAAATAATGATGAATTTCTAGTAAGAGGATGGTATAATTACATAAAAATTTATCAAAAAGAAATCCTACCAGAAGTGCCAGAACTTCAAAAAATTAATGTGAAAAATTATAAGAAAAAATATATTATATTAACAAATTCAGAAGCTGGAGGAAAAATTTCAGGTGGAGGATACACACCTTACTATGAACAAGTATCGATTCATGAAAATAGTAAAAAAGATATCATTGTAACACCAGACGAAGGCTTCATCATTCAATCAATTATGATAAACGACGAAGAAATACCTTTTGAAACAGATGAAAATGGTATTGCGGTAATAGATAAGTTTATAGATATGACGGAAGATAAATATGTATATGCAAGATTTGTAGAAAAAGAATATGCCTTAACCATAAACAAAATAGATGAAGAAAATAATCCGATTAGTGATGTCCAATTTAAAATAACTAAGAATTTTGAAGATGAAATTCCTGCATCCAATACTGCATTGGGGGATATTTATAACAAGATTCCAAATTTAGAAGATGAAATTCCTGCATCCAATACTGCAGTGGGGGATATTTATAACGAGATTCCAAATTTAGAAGATGAGGGAGATGGGGCAGAATATACTTTTGTACAACAAGAAGATGGAAGATTGATACCAAATAACTTAGGAATAGAAAACACGATAGCTGAAGCATATATTCCAATTGATTTAACAAATTATAAAGACTCATATGAAATTACAATCAATGTAGATGGGATACTAGGTACAGGAGATCGTGGATATTTAGAGATTTTAGAGGAAAATGGAGATTATTACGGATATATAGGATATTTATCAGGAACAATAGAATCGCGAGATTATAGCAGTATAAGATTAGAAGGAGGATATAAATATTATTTAGCATTATCATATTATAAGAATTCTTCAACTACAGACGATACATTAACAATTAACTCAATAAATTTAAATAGAAGTACAGTTGAAAGAAGGGTACCAACAAATGGCAATGGACAAGCAATTACAACATTGCAGGCAGGTACATGGACCATAGAAGAAGTAGAAACAGCAGAAGGATATATTTTAAATGATGAGAAAAAAGAAATAGAGTTAAATGATACAAATAATTCTATAACAATAGAGTATGTAAACAGAAAAGAGATTACTCCGACAGTAATAGTTCACCATTACAAAGAAAATACAATAGAAAGTGTATCAGAAGATGAAGTACTTACTGGCAACATAGATGAAAAGTATACTACATCACCAAAGATGGACCTAGAAGAATACGAAGTAATAGTTGAAAAAATACCAACAAATGCAAGTGGAGTATACACGGAAGAAGTACAAGAAGTAGTTTATTACTATAAAGAAAGAGAAGTAACATTAACTGTACACCATTATCTAGAAGGAACAACTCAAGAGATATCTTCAGAAGGGTATGAATTAAAATTACCAAAAGGAGAAGAATACGTAACAGAAGCGGCAACAGACTTAAATGAAAAATATGAACTAATAACAGTTCCAGCCAATAGTACAGGAATATTAACAGAAAATACAGTAGTAAATTACTATTATAAAATAAAAACTTTTAATGTAGTAACTAAAGTAGAAGAAAATGGAGGAAATATACTAGGAGAAAATGAAAGCCCATATGAAATTGTAGAATATGGTAAAGATTCTATCAAAGAAATTATAGCTACCCCAGAAATAGGCTACAAAGTAAGTAAAATAACAATAAATGGAGAAGAAATAGAATTTACTGAAAACGAAGATAAAACCGTAACAATAAACAATTTTGTCAACATGACAGAAGATAAAGAAGTTATAGTAAGCTTTGAAAGAATAACAGGAACAGTAATAGTACATCATTATGAAGAAGGAACAGAAAATAGTATTGCCCAAGATGAAGAAAAAACTGGATTAGTAGGAGATATATTCGCTACAAAACCAAGTGAAGAAATACCAGAATATTATGAACTTTCAAGTAACTCAGAAATAACAAGTGGAATATATACAGAAGAAATTCAAGAAGTAATATACTATTACAAATTAAAGGAATATCAATATCAAGTAGAATATTATTATGATGGAGAACTAGATGAAGAAAAAACAGACATGTTAAATGCAGCATATGGAACAGAAATAGGAACATATGAAAATAAAATAATAGATGGATATGAAATTGAAAAAGAAGAAAACATTCCGCTAACAATTTCTATAGATGAAACACAAAATATTATAAAAATATATTATATTAAAAAAACAGACTTAAGCTATACTGTAAATTATTTAGAAAAAGATACAAATAAAATAATACATGACAGCAAAACAGTAGAAAATCAAACTTTCGAAAGCATAATAATATCTAGTAGTGAAATAATAGAAATAGCAGGATATAACTATGATTCAATAGATAAAGATACTTTAACAATTAGTACAGGATTAAATGAGATAAATATCTATTATACAAAGAAAGATACAAAAGTAACAGTACATTATTATGAAGAAGGAACAACCAATAAAGTATCAGAAGATGTGGAAATACCAGGGAAAGTATTTGATTCATATACAACAGCAGAAGCAACAGATATACCAAGTAAATATGAATTAATAGTGATTCCACAAAATAGTACCGGAGAAATGACAGAAGAAGAAATAATAGTAATTTACTATTATAGAAAGAAAGCAACACAGGTAATAGTACATTATTATGAAGAAGGAACAACAAATAAACTAAGTGAAAATGTTGTAATTGATGGTAGAGTAGATGATTCATATACAACAGAATCTGCAACAGATGTACCAATAAAATATGAATTAGTAGCAGATCCTGAAAACAAAGTTGGAACAATGACAGAAGAAGTAATAGAAGTAATATATTACTATAGAGTAAAGGATGCGATATTAAATATAA
>JAGBEP010000003.1 GCA_017936925.1 Clostridia bacterium
AGATAAACAGATAACAAGTATAATAGTAAATGGAGAAGAAAAGCCAGTAAGTGGAAATCTAGGAAAAGTAGAAGTAAATAAAACATTATTATCAACAACAAATATTCAAGTTGTATATAAAATAATAGTAACAAATAATAGCGAATTAAATGGAAATGCCACTATAGTAGAAAATATTCCAGAAGGAATGATAATGAAAGCAGAGAAAAATATAGAGTGGAAAGTTGAGGAAAACACAGCAAAATTAGATACAGAAATATTATCACCGGGAGAAAGTAAAGAATATAAAGTAGTGTTAGACTGGACAAATAATTCTACAAATGTAGGAACTAAAGAAAATATAGTTTCTATAGAAACAACAGAAAATGAAGCTGGATATGAAGAAAATGAAGATAAAGATAATAAAGCTTCTGCTGATGTAGTAGTTTCAATAGGAACAGGTATAGAAGAATATGAAAATGAGTATACAATACTAAATGTAATATTTATATTAGGTTTGATAATAGTTGCTATTAGAATAGTTTTAATACTAAAAAAAGAAAAATAAAATAAAAATAGAGAAAGTGCTAAGTTGCTTTCTCTATTTTTATATTAACAAATATGCCCTAATATGATATAATCCCAAATACTGAGCAAAAAAATAAAGGGAGAACAGTATCCCAGAAAGGAGAAATTAAAACTTATTTGAAACTTGTAAACAATTTATAACATGGAGGAAAACTTATGGGAAAAAAGAATCCATATAACTACGGAAAACCGCTAAAAAAGAGAAAAGATATCATAAACAACGTAAAGGCAACTCAAACAGTAATAGAAATGTTAAAAAGCAAGTTGGCTTTAAGAAGCATATTAACAATAATAGTTCTAATATTAGTTATTATTTTAATTGGACTAGTAAAGATAGTATCTTAACTTTGAGAACAGTTTAGAAAAATATTAAAGACAAAAAGAAACAAACAATAAAAGTGTTATACGAAAAAATACAACCAAATGAGTTTTAAAAATCTTAACGCCCTCGGTTTTCCGAGGGCATTACTTATATAAAGAGTTACTAAGATTAAAAAGCTTTTTATAAACGTAACCCATAAGGTACATAAAAATTAATTTGTAAGAAGACTATTAAATTCTTCTTTTAAATATAACTTAGTAGCAGCATCTGGACTATAAATACCTACAGGATCCTTAATAGGAGCGAATTCCTTTTCTTCCTGAACACGAAGTAGAGTAATTTTATCAAAAAACCTAAAAGCATCAAAAATAAATGTTTCAAACTTATATGAATTAGGTGCTTCTGGAACAATCTTCATTCCTTCTTCATTTATATATGTGTTCTTTTTAGTAGCTCTATGATAAGGTAAATCTATATTAGAAATTTTTTCTAAGGCATCAATAGAAAACAAATGACACAAAATATTGATTTCTCTGTATAAAAAACGACCATCTATATTAGCATTAGTAATTTCATCAGTAATACGTTCATAGCCCAACATTGCAGGCTTAGAATTTTTCTTACAAAATACCCAATCACGAGAATAAGGATCCTTTTTAAAAATGGTTTTAGCACCAATCTCAGTAGCGTTATTAATTGTTAAAGCTAAAAATATAGGATCAGCAATTTTAACTAATATATTATCTATACCTGAAATAAAAACCCACTTTATACCACGATTTTTCATGTCAGAAATCATATTATTTTCTTTCAATGATTCAAATAAGTTGCCATTCCCATTTGAGGCTTCATAAACCTGATAAGTTTCAGAAAGAAGAATTTTACCATTAGTATCAACTAAGGGTAATTTATTCTGAATAAAAAACTTTATTTTTTCTTTGTCATAACCAAAATAATTTTTTGATTCAAAAAAAGAAATAGTATCGCCATTATTAGTTTCACTCGTCATAATATACCAAGGAATTTCTATATTATAACGCTTATTAGCCTTTTTAATCTTATTAGCTAGAATTTCAAAAAGTGATTCTTTTTTAGGAAAAAGATTAAGTTCGAAAGTTCCTTTAGGACCTTTATGCCCCAGTCTTGTACCCTGACCACCGGCCATTGTAACAACAGCATATTGACCACTTTTTAACATAGCAGTTCCCTGATTTTCAAGATTTCTACGTTCTTTTGCAGAAAACTCATTTTTTATAAAATAATCAAGAGGTTCAACAATTTCTCCTTGGGGAATAGAAATTGTTTTAAGCGATTTATAAAGTTTATCTACTTTTGCAAAATCAATAGAATTTAATTGATTTTGCAAGCTTTGCTTTTGATCTTCATTTAATTCAGACCAAAAGTTAAGTAAATGCTCTTGATTATATTTTTTTAAAACTTCTAGTATCTGACTAGGCTCAGACATCATATAACCTCCATTAAGACATTGCTTTAGATAAATTTTTTAATAAAATATCCTTATCTGGAATATCAGATTTTTCTAACTTATCAATTTCGTCTTTTAAGTTATAAGGCAATCTAATTAAATTAATTGAATAAGAAGAAAGCTTTTTTGAATTCAAATTTCCTTCTAATATAATATATGAAGAAATTGTCGAAAAGTGAGATAATTCTAAATCATCCTCATCGTTATCAATTTCAATAGGAAGGCCAACACTACCAGTATTAAAAAGAGTTTTATTTTTAAATCTAAACATATTAGGAGAATGAATATGAGCATATCCAACAATATCAGGAATAGGATCATTTTCAGACTTACCTAAAAATTCAGTGTTTTTAAACATATCCAAAGGATTTAAAATTTCAAAATTTTTATAATCAGCACTTTCAGCATTAGAGTGAAGTGGATTAAAAATATGTTTTAAACTCAAAGGTGAAGCGTGAAAAATTCTAACTAAATGTCCGCTTAAATAAAATTCATGATACATAGGAAGAGAACCAAGCCATTCAACATTTTCTTTCGACATATGTTCAATAGTCCATTTTTGTAATGGAATAACGCAATTATGTGCCAATAAATGGTCACAATTTCCACGAACTACAACATCACAACTTTCACGAATTAAGTTAGTAACTTCATTAGGGGATATACCCTTTATAGCAATATCACCCAAACAATAAATGCGAGTAATACCTCTAGATTTGATGTCAGCTAAAACAGCTTTCAAAGCAGTTAAATTTCCGTGAATATCAGCAATAAGTGCTATTTTATCCATATAAGTACCCCCTTTTATAATATAAGTAAAGCAGATAAGAATTTATCTGCAATACCTATAACTAAAATTTATTTTGTATTTCTAATATTTTATATTGTTCAGTATTAAGAATATCTAAAAAAACATCTGCAATTTCTGGATCAAATTGTGTTCCTTTACAAGAATCGATTTCATTTTTTGTATATTCAAAATCTAATGCATTTCTATAAGATCTTCTAGAAGTCATTGCATCAAAAGTATCTGCAATAGCAACAATTCTGGCAAAGAATGGAATATCGTTCCCTGCGAGTCTACCAGGATAACCTCTACCATCAAAACGCTCATGATGATGTTTAACTATAGGAATTATATCTGCAAAAATAGTAGCATTAGAAAGAATATGAGCTCCAATAGTAGGATGGTTTTTAATTTCTGAATATTCATCATCAGTAAGCTTACTATCTTTTAAAAGAATTGCATCAGGAATACCTATTTTACCAATATCATGGAATAAGGCACCAATCTTTAAAGTTTTCATATCAGCTTCTGATAAGTTTAGTTTTTCACCAATTAATAAAGCATATTCAGCTACTCTATCAGAATGACCTTTAGTATAAACGTCCTTAACTTCAACAGTTTTTCTAAGAACTTCGATACTTTCTAAGTAAGATTTTTCAAGTAATTCATTTGATTCAGAAAGTTCAGAATTAATCTTTTTAATCATATTTACCTGTTCAACAGATTTTAAACCAGATTCAATAAGTAAAAGAAGTTGATCAAATTTATCACTTTTTTCACAATACCCTTGAATATCTAATTTTTTAATAGTTTCAAGAGGAGGAGCTAAATCTTTATGACCAGTAAGTAATAGTATATACAAATCTTTATCAAATTTTCTAATTTCCTCAACTACTTGGTCACCATGGAAAGGAGTCATAATATAGTCAAGAAGCATTAAATCAAAATGCTCATTTTTTACTCTTTCTATTGCTTCAGCAGGATCAGTAACCCCAGTAATCGAATAATTACTCAAATAAACTTTAAGCGAATCAATAATACCAATTTCATCATCAACAGCAATAATCTTATATGGTGATTTTTCTTGGTTAGCAACATTTAATCTCATAATTATACCTCTTCATTATTATTAATAGGAATAGTTATAATAAAAGCAGTTCCTTTATTCTTCTCAGTTTCAAAAGTAATATCTCCTTTAAAATGAGCTTTTATGTTAGAGTAAGACATAAACATTCCAAGTCCAGTTCCAGACTTACCTTTAGTAGTAACCATCTGCTTAAATAGATTTTTCTTAACTATATCCGGAAGACCAGGACCATAATCTCTTACAACTATTTCGATAGTTGTATTATCTCTCAAGTTTGCTGATAAGTCAATAAATTCATCAGATTTACCATTATAAGCTTGAATTGCATTGGAAATAATATTATTTAATATTTGAACCAAACTATTTATATTTCCAACAATTTTATGAGAATTATCAACATTATTAACAACTCTTAATGTAATAAGAGCAGACTTTAATTCATGTTTCATTAAAATATCTACTTGCTTAAATAATGTATCTACAGTAAAAGAGAAAACTTGACTATCAGAAAATGTAACAGTCTGACCCTTGACAACAGTAATTACATCAGACATATATGAAGTATGAGTCTTTATTTTTTCAATCCATTCTTTCATATCCTTAGCAATATCACGATAATCATCCTCAGTAACAATAGGATTACCAAGAGAGTTTTCAAGTTCAGTAACAAGTTGATTTAATCCTTCACTAGCACCAGAAATACTCATAATAGGTGTTTTTAAATTATGAGCAATTCCACCAACCATTTGACCAAGAGAAGCCAAACGCTCACGCTCGATCAAAAGATCTTGATTATTTTTTATTTGTTTCAAATGATTTTCGGACATAGCTTGAACTTTATTATAGGCAATAGCCAAATCACCAAATTCATCATTAGAAATAATAGGCAATTTAGACATACCAGTAGAAGAATCTGCAATATTCTCAAGTGAATCTGAAACAGTAGTAATATCCTTTTGAAGAGAAGAAGCAAACATTTCCAAAAATAGTAAAGTAATAAATATAACAAATAAAAAGTCTATAAGTAAAAATAACAATGTTTCCGTAGAATCAACAGAATAAGAAACAACTAATGTATAAACTCCATCATCAGTATTGATTTTTATAGAAGCTCCCTGAGTATCTATACCATACCCATCATATGTTCTACCATTATTTCCTTCTGCAAGCTCAATAGTATATCGTATCATAAAATCACTAGGATCAAAACCTTTCAATGTAAGGTATGAGCCATCTGGATAAATAATAAATTTAGAATGAGAATAGTGACATAATTCGAATTCAGAAAAATTTTTAATTAATTCAGCAGAATTATAGACTTTAGAAGTATTAAAATAATTCTCTAAATTTCTTGTATAAGTTTCAAAAAGAGCATCTTCTTTTGCCTTAATAACTTGAGTATATGCTATCAAAGAAGTTAATAAAATACCCATAATAGAAATTGGTAAAATCTGAAGAAGTATTTTATTTTTAAGTGAAACTCTTATTCCCATAGTATACTTCTCATTATAAGTATTTCTAAGAATCTGCAAATATAAACTCTTTGAAAAAATATAAGAAGTAGCAGAGAAAAATAACAAAAATGAGAAAAGTAGTAATATTATCTTAAAAATCATAATAGGATGATGACTACCAGTAAGAGTTAAAACTAAAACAATTCCAGCTATTGGAATAATTAACTCTACTAAAAATAGTATATAAGGTAAAGAAAAACATTTTTTTCTTATAATATTAACTTGCTTATAATCATTATATTTTTTAGAATCAGGATTCTTATACCAATTATCTATAGGTTTAAATAAAATTTTTACTAACAATGTTATAGCTATAGCAGCAACAATAAATATTGCCAAAAATTGTGCAGCAAAAGGAATACCAGACATTTCTATATCAAAATCCGTATTAATAGAATTAGGTGGATAGTTAAGTAATGTTGGCAAGACCATTATAACAGCTAAAACTGTTATAAAAGCAATAATAATAAATCTAATTAAAATTCTTGTACTAGGCAACTTAAAGAAAGAAACTTTTTCTTTTTTCATTTATTTTCTCCTTATATTTATAAAAAATGAACATCTCTCATATATTTTATTATAACTGATAGATACTCTTTATCAATTTTTTGCCACTCAAATCCCAAACTTTTTAATGCTTTGATAGTAAAATCTGATTTTATATTAACTGAAAAATTATAATCAAGAGATAAATTAGTAGTGTTAAAATCATTTACAATAGCAGAAATAGCATCATTTTTTGATTTTGAGTAGTTTAAAACTCTGTTTCTAAAAGATTCATCATCCAATAATTTTATATTAAATCCATTTGCAGTTAAAGAATTAACAACATCTTTTAAAGAAATAAGATTATGATTATACAAATGAAAAATCTTATTATCAAGTTCAGTAGTTTTAGCTAAAAGAACAATAGCTTTAGCACATTCGTCAACAGGAGTAAATTCAATTTTTTGTGTAAGCAAATTTTGAGGAACCGCACCAAGAGTCACAAAAGATTTTATTCTTCCATAAAAAGCATTCGAAGAAATATTTTTTTGGAAAATTCCATCATACGTTCTACCAGAAAGAATACCAACACGTAAGACTTTTCCACGAAGACCTTTTTTCATAAAATCATAGACAAAATTTTCGGATTCAAATTTGCTATTAACATATACATTTTCAGTATAATGTTGACCAATATATAAACTATTTTCAGAAAAATCAACATTTTTCTGTTGTTGTTTTAATAAGTAATTTCCTGACACACTAATAGAAGAAATATGAACAAATCTAATGTTATTTTTATAAGCAAAATCAGCTATATTTTTTGTGCCAGAAATATTTATTTTGCTAAATTCATCAAAATTACCATAATGTTTAACAATGGCAGCAGTGTGAATTATTGTGGAAACATTGCTTTTTATCAAATCCAAATCCTCAGAAGACATAGCTAAATTGGACTCAGAAACATCACCATTAACAACAAAAACTCTTCCATTATAATCTGATTCTAAATTCTTATTAAAATAGAATTTAAATGATGAATATAATCTTTCTTTGGAAAAGTCTAAAGTAGCACCTCTAACCAAACAATAAATTTTAGAATTAGTTGTTTCTAATAATTCATTTAAAATATGAGCGCCAATAAAACCATTTGAGCCAGTTAAAAAAACATTACCAAGCTCATCAGCTTTTGGATTTACAATCTTTTCATTTTCATCATGCATAAAATCAGGAAGAAGTTCAAAAGAAGTTTCCTTAGCCAAAGTATCACTCTTATCTATATATTTAGCGAGTTGTTTTATAGTAGGATATTTATAAAAAGTTTGGGTAGTTAGATTCAATTTTTCTCCTAGAAGCATGGATTGAAGCTGAACGATACTAAGAGAATCTAAACCTAAAGATATAAAAGGTGTATTTATATCAACATTTTCTAATCCATTATTCAAAATATTTAAAATATATTTTTCAAGAAGTTTTTCTGTATCAGTTGAAGCAAGAACAATCTTCTCATTTTTATCCAAATTAACTTTTGGTAAAGATTTTCTATCTATTTTTCCATTAGGAGTAAGAGGTAACTTATTCATCTTTACAAAATAAATTGGAATCATATAATTTGGCAAATCTTCAAGTAAAAAAGAAACCAACTCAGAAATAATAATATCATTAGTAGAAACGTAATAACAAATTAAATATCTAGAATCTTGTGCAACCACACATGTTTCTTTTATAGAAGGATATTCCAAAATTTTATTTTCTATTTCACCAATTTCAATACGATAACCACGAACCTTAACTTGAAAATCTGCTCGCCCCAAATGAATTATTTCATTATTATTAGAATATTTAGCAAGATCGTTTGTATCATAAATAATTTCTCTCGATTTATATTTATTTTTTATAAATAACTTTTCATTTAAATCATCTCTTTTATGGTATCCTGCGCAAACACCATCCCCACCGATAAATAAGTTACCAGGAATACCTTTAGGAAGTAAACTATGAGTAAGCTGATCTAAAATATAACATGAAGTATTAGAAATAGGCTTACCAACGGTTATAACAGACGTTTGCGACAAATCTTTTACAGTAGACCAAACTGCAGTTTCAGTAGGTCCATAAACATTATAAATTTTAGTATTATTTGAATGTCCCAATCTCTTTAAATATTCTAATAAGGTATTTGGAAAAGATTCACCACCGACTAATATATCAGTTAAATATTTAAAATATGAACAATACTCAATATTAGCAGTTAATTTTTTCATTCTCGAAGGAGTAGTTTGAATCATTTTTACTTTATATTCCAAACAAAGCTTATTTAATAGAATCTGATCATTTTGCTCATCTTCATTAGCAAGAATAATAGTTAATCCTTTCTGTAAAGGAAGCCAAGATTCCAAAACAAAAATATCAAAACAAATTGTAGTCACAGAAACAATATTTTTATTTTTAGAAAAAGCTACTTTATCGGACATACCAAGAATAAAATTATTAATATTTCTATGTTTTAATTTAACACCTTTAGGTTTTCCAGTAGAACCTGATGTATAAATAATATAAGCAATATCACTAGATTTATTAACATCATCTAGATTATTAGTATGCTTATTAAAAAGTTTATTGTCGGCAAAATCCACATTAACTTTTTGAATAGAATCATCAGTAACAAGATAAGCTAATTCATAAGAAGTAAGTACTATTTTAGTCTCACTATTCTCAAGCATATAAGAAATTCTATCTTTTGGATAATTGAAATCCAAAGGCAAATAAGCAGCTCCAGATTTTAAAACTGCCAGCAAACTTACCATCATTTCTAAAGAACGTTTTTGCAAAATACCAACAAAAGTATTAGGCTTAACACCAAGTTTTCTAAGATAAAAGGCTAAACTATTTGCTTTTTCATTAAGTTCTCTATAAGTTAAAGATTTACCATTAGAAACAACAGCAATCTTATCAGGATTTTTTTCAACTTGCTTTTCAATAAAATACTGAATAGATTTAGAAGTTTGATAAGATTTATCAGTATTATTTAAAGAAAGCAAAGCAAGCTTTTCCTCATTCGTTACAACTTCTATATCAGAAAGAACTAACGAATCAGAGCTTAAAATTTGATTAATTATATTAATAATCCTTTTATGAGTATCAACAATAGATTTTTCTGTATATTTTGCTATTCTAAAATCATATGAAACAAGTAAATTATTATCATCATTAATATCATGGATATGTATCTGTAAATCATTAAAAATAGCAGACGGAGAAATCCACTTTGAAAAATAGTCAAGAGTATCAGACTTTGTAGAACGAACATTCTGATATGAAATAAAAGTATTATATAAAGTAGATATCTCACTATTTTTTTTACGAATGTCATCAAGTAAAATTTTATAAGGATATTTTTGATGCCTAAAATTAGACATTGACTGAACAGCAATATACTTACAAAATTCATTAAAAGTCTTTTTCCAATCTAAATCTATACAGAAAGGAATTGTAGAAATAAAAAGACCAGAAGTATTTTTTTCTTTATAATTATTTCTATTAAGAATAGGAGTCCCTAAAGAAAAGTGAGTAGTATTATTAATACGTGCTAAATAAACAGAATAAACTGCCATAAAAAAAGTATAAGAAGAAATATTATTATTAGAACAATAATCATTTATTTTTTTTAATAAACGTTTATTAATAACAAAATCCTTTCTTTTTGAATATGATGAAATATTTGAATTATAATTTTTTATTGATTCAGGTAAAGAAACAGGATCAGGAATAGAATTAAACATTTCTAGCCAATATTTCTTATCTTTTTCAAATTTCTCACTTTTTATATATGTTTCTTCAGAAGTGATGTGATCAACATATGAGTAGGAAACAACATCATTATCAATTCCCTGATAATCATTCATAATTTGCTTAATAACAATTCCTGAGGACCAAGCATCGAAAATTAAATGATGGGCATTAAGCAAAAAGCCACCTTTTTTATTTGGAAATTCAAACATTTTAAATTCAAATAAAAAAGAGCCAAAAAAACTAAAGGGAATATTAACCATAGTATGGCATAAATTCTCTACAGCATTGACATCTTTTAACTTTAAGAGTTCAATATCTTGATCATAAAAATCTTCAAAATATTGATAAACAGTATCACCATTTTTCTCTAATTTTATTCTAAAACTATCATTATTTTTAATAAATTTTAATAGCGCTTTTCTTAATTTTTTAAAATCAACATCCTCATTTATTACTAAATATGCAGCAATATTATTTAGAGGGCTTTTGTTAAAAAAACATTCCTCATCCCAAATAGACTTTTGAGAATAAGTAAAGTCATACAAATTTTTTTCCATATCACAAACTCTCCCTATTTTCAAATATTATATAAGAAAAATATTAATATTAAAAGCAAAAAAGAAAATTGTAATAAAAAAGACATATTCCGCATATTTTAAGAGAATTAGCCAATAATAAAAAAAGGAGAAAAATATGTACGAATCAAATTTAAAAAATTCAAAAAACATATATTTATTATTTATAATAATGGCGCTAGTAGCCTTATTTACAATTATTTCCTATACACTAATACTAGATAATAAACAATATGTATATTCTTCTGAAATAACAGGGACACAATTATCAATATCAGAAAAATCAACTGAAAACATTGAAGAAATATTAGAAAGAGTAACAGAAAGCACAGTAGGAATTTCAAAAGTAAAAGATATAGGAAAAACAGCTTTTTTAGAAAAAAGTGTAGAAAATTTAAATTTAGGAAGTGGCGTTATTATTTCCGAAAAACGGATATATACTAACAAATGAACATGTAGCAGGAAGCCCATATAGTATATGTTATATAACATTTAAAAATCGGAGTAACTGATAACGGAACTGTAGTATGGTCAAATGAAGACTTAGACTTAGCAATAGTAAAAAGCAATTTAAAAAATTTATCAGCAGTTTCATTAGGCAATTCAGATGAAGCAAAACTAGGGAATAAAGTATATGCAATAGGAAATCCATTAGGATATGAACTGCAGCGAACTGTAACATCAGGAATTATAAGTGGAGTAAATAGAACAATAAAAATAGAAGAAGAAAATAAAAAAACATATCTAGAAGGACTAATACAAACAGATGCAACAATAAATGAAGGAAATAGCGGAGGAGCATTAATAAATGGAAGCGGGGAAGTTCTAGGAATAACAACACTAAAAATAGAAGAAAGTGAAGGAATAGGATTTGCAATACCAATTAATATAATAAAACCAATAATAAAAAAGTTAAATGAAGCAGGAAAATTTGAAGAACCTTATATTGGAATATATGGTTACGATAAAGAAGCAACGCAATATTTAAGTGCAGGAATACAGATTGAAAGAGGAATATATATAGAAGAAATAGATAAAACAGGACCACTAAGAAACAGTGGCATCCAAACAGGAGACATTTTAGAAGAAATAGATAATACAAAAGTAGAAACTATGAATGGACTTAAAGAATATATATATAATAAAAATATAGGAGATGAAGTAACATTAACAATAAAAAGAAACAAGACACAATTAAAAATAACTATTAAATTAGAAAAATTAAGATAAAGGGATACAGTAAATTTATCCCTAGAGTTTACATAACAAACACAAAGTGATATAATAAAACTGTAAAAAGTCCAGAGAAAAAACAAGGAGGTGCTCTATAATGAGAGTAAAAAAGCGGACTTTGTTATGGATTATTTGGATTATAGCATGGATTGTAAGCATGAAGGTAATGGCAGGCCTAGGCATGGTATACAGCAGAGGAATCTTTAGCCTTCTACTAGAAGGAATACTTAGTTGTGTAGCCGCATATCTAATGGCTAGTTCAAAATTATTTAAGTGGGTGTTACTTATTTACCTAGTGATACAGCTAATAAGAAATTTCAACATAGTAGGAATATTCTGCTTTATCATGAGCATTATACTTTACCTTGCCACAAAACATTACTCGATCCAAAATCCATAACCCTCAAAAAAGGAGGCGGGTACGCCTCCTAATTTTTTGCCTCAAATGTCGAATATAGTCGAAGCAGGAAGTACGAAAAATATTGACTTTGACAGCAATCCGAAATATATTAAAGCAAGGAGGCTTAAAATATGAAAAGATTTTATTCAGGAATTATCTTAAATGAAAAGGAACTATTAGAATCGAATAGTAATCGTATCGAGTTAGAGTATTATAAGTTATCAAAAAAAGATAAGAAAAACAATAAAATATATGGAATAGAAATAATAAAAAAAGAATATATAGGAAAAAAGAAAACAAAAGAAAAAAGAAATATAGAAAATTTAACAAGTGATGAAAATATTATTAACAAAGTGTTGTACGTACTAAGAAAGAATACAGTAACACCAATAGGATTAAATGATGCACTTCAAGAGGTTTTGTAAAGAAAAAGGTTCTACTAAAAGTGGGACCTTTTTTATATACACAGAAAACTAATTAAAAAAGTATATATCATAAAAAAGAACATATTTTGAGAATAAAGCGAAAAATTAAAAAAAGAAAAACTCCTTTCTCGAAAGAAGGGAGTTAATGCTGAATATCACAGCAAGAGAGCATCAATATCAGCCGTGTGCTTAACGATTACATGATTCCCCGCATAATTCACATATAACGTTCCACAGATATCCAGGTTAGTCACAGCAAAGAAAATGCCAGAAATAAAATCAGCCACATCCCGTTTGCATACATCACAGATACCAGAGATCTCAACATGAAATTCTGTAGCAATGTCAGTGCTAAGAACCGTAGTCATTTTCTCATAGTCATAAAGAACAACGATGTAATCAGAAAACAGGACTGCTGCTTCATGAAATTGATTTTTACGCTGAAGGAAAGCAGCATCAGTGCAAGCCTTGGTATCAGAATCAAAAATGGGGCGAAACACTCCATCTTCACACTGATAGTACATAGTTACATCATAATTACCCTTGGAATTCCGCCAAACACAAGCTTTAAAACTTTCTCTCATAGAGAACCTCCTTTAGTATAATTAGGTTTATAGGTATCAGCATAACAATATTACAACACAGTCAACATAAAAACACATCAAATCTAAGTTCATTTACGTTTAATCAAAACTATGATATACTAAGCAAAAGAAAAAGAAGGTGATGAAAATAAGAAAATTTGTGGAAAACGAATTAGATGAAGAAGATATACCAAAATCAGTAGCAAAAATGAAAAAAAACAAACAAAAAAGGGAAGAAGAAAAAAGTTCAATAAGAAAAAATAAGCATATGGAAGAACCCAACAAATCATCACGCAAAAAAATTAAAAATGCAGAAATTAAAAACGAAGAAGAGCCAAAAAAGAAAAGTAAAATAAAAAAGTTTATAAAAATAGTAATAATAATCTTTATATCATTTCTATTAATTAATTTGTTAATATCAACAATAAGATGGAGAAAACTTGCAAGTGATATGCTAGCTAGTAAATCATCAGTAGTCTTAGATATAGAAGGAAATGTCATCGCAACAATTGGAGATTCAAAAGTAAAGACGACAATATCTTCAAATGAAATACCAGACAACTTAAAAGATGCATATATAGCAATAGAAGACGAAAGATTTTATAAACATCATGGAGTAGACGGAAAAAGAACAATTGCAGCAACAGGTTCTTATATAATACATTTCGGCTCATCATCTTTCGGAGGAAGCACCATTACACAACAATTAGTAAAAAATATGACTGGCGACTCAAGCAACAGTATAATAAGAAAAGTAAAAGAATGGTGGAAAGCGTGGAATCTCGAAGGTTGTGCGGAAAAAGATGAAATAATAACATGTTATCTAAACACAATATACGTAGGTCCAAATATATATGGGGTAGAAGCAGGTGCGCATTATTATTTTTCAAAATCAGCAACAGATTTAACATTAGAAGAATGTGCATTTTTAGCAGGAATAAATCATTCACCAAATTCATATAACCCATTCAGTGAAGAAAACAATTCAGAAAAAATAAAGAAAAGAACAAAAACAGTTTTAAGCAAAATGAAAGAATTAGAACAAATATCAAATTCTGATTATAATGAAGCAGTAAAAAAAGTTGATGAAGGATTGCATTTTCAAAAAGAAGAACAAGAATATGGAGATGGAGTTTATTCATATCACACAGATGCTCTAATTAACGAAATAACAAAAGAACTAGCAGAAAAATATAAAATAACACAAGAATTCGCAGAAAACTATTTAGAATTATCTGGAGCTAAAATATACAGCACGCAAAATAGCACTATACAATCAGCAATAGAACAAGAATTTGAAAAAGAAAAATATCAGATGACCTCAAAAATAGGAGGAAATCCATCTCAAGCAGCAATGGTAATAATAGATCATGAAACAGGGCAAGTTCTAGGATGTGTAGGTGGTTTAGGAACAAAATCAGAATCAAGACCATTAAATAGAGCAACACAAAGTGTAAGACAAACTGGTTCAAGTATCAAACCAATAGCTGTAGTAGCTCCAGCAATAGATAAAAAAATTATAACAGCAGCAAGCATAGTAGATGATACTGAAAGAGATTTTTCGGGAGGATATCATCCAATAGATTACACCGCACCACTAGGAAAAATAACAGTAAGAAGAGCAATTGAGTCCTCTCAAAATGTACCATTTGTAGAAATAATGGAAGAATTAACACCAAAAACATCAATAAAATATTTAGAAAAAATGGGTATCTCTACACTAACAGAAAAAGATGAAAGTTTAGCACTAGCTCTAGGAGGACTCGACCAAGGAATAAGCCCACTAGAAATGGCAGGAGCATATGCAACACTAGCAAATGATGGTCAGTATATTGAGCTAACATTTTATACTGAAATAAAAAGAAATAATGGAAAAACATTAATGAAAACAAAACAAAGCAAAAAGAAAGTATTTTCTGAAGAAGTAGCGTATATAATGCAAGAGTTACTAACACAGCCCATCACAGGAAATCACGGAACAGCAACTTATTGTGGAATTAATGGAATAGACATAGCTGCAAAAACAGGAACAACAGATGATAATTTTGACAGATGGTTGTGCGGATTCTCGCCTTATTATACATGTGTTTGCTGGTACGGATATGATCAATGTGAAAGCATAAATTACAATAATAGAAATCCATCAGGATTATTATGGGCAAACGTTATGGCTAAAATACACATAGGATTAGAAGGAAAAAGATTTGAAAAACCATCTAAAGTAGTAGAATTAACAATATGTGATGAAATAGGAAAAAAAGCAACAACAGGATGCCCACACATACATCAAGAATATTTTCTAAAAGGAACAGAACCAAATTTGTGTGATACACATATAGGAAGTGAAATAATAAATGGATCTTCGTATGAAGAAGAAACAGAAATAATTCAATCACCACAAACTGAAATCACAGCACCAGAAGAAGAAAATAGAAATACAGTAACGAAACCAAGTCAAACACCAACTAATAATGTAAAAAATGAAACAAATAATACTGTACAAGAAACAACAAAGCCACAAAATATAACATCTTCAGAACCAAGTATAGAACCATCTCAAAGCATTATACCATCACAAACACCAACTCAAGCTCCAATAGAATCAGAAAAAGATACATCTAAAGAAGAAACAACCAACTAAAAATCCACAATGTGGTACCAAACTGTGAATAAGAAGAAAAAAATGTCCTGCTATAGATTAATAGCAGGACATTTTTTATATATAGCAAACTAAACTACAAATATTTAACAATTTAGTTTTTACTTTTATTTAAAAGGATTTATATCATCAATATTTCTCATTATATTTTCAGAAAAAGTTGTTCCACTAACATTAGTATTATTAGCCCCTTCCATTTTTGAATTAGAAAGTCCAGTTAACCTTTTTACAAGTCTGTCACTCTTTCTTAAATTAAAAATTTCTGTAGGCGTTTCTGTTTCATGATGATGTCTTTCACCAGTATTACGATACCTGAAATAATTTACACAGAAAAAGATTAATCCTATTAATAAAAATAAGAAATTATAATCAAATTCTATAAATAACATAGCCAAAAAGCATAAAACTTCTATTGCTGCAGAAACTCCAATCAACTTTGGCATATGTATAGGAACACTACCCATAGTTTCTTGAGTTCTAGCATTAACTGCAACATAATGTAATAAGCCCTCGCCATCACCTTTTGCTTCACGATAACTATAAAGCCAAACAGGCAAATAAGCTGTTTTCCATTGTCTACCTTTAACATCTAAACTCTCGCTACTCCAACGAACTCCACGGTCATATTCTTTTAAAGATTTATTGGCTGAAAAACGAGCGATATCTTTTGCCTGAGTATCAACATAAGAACGTAATTCTTCTACATTAGTATCTCTTTTTTCAGAAGAATAACCCTTTAAATAATTAGAATCCCATTTTACACTATTTTCAACATCAAATGGCATAATAGCATTTATAATATTGTTTGTTTTATGATTATCATGTTTGTTAAGTTTATCTGAACTAGATTCAACAGTTAAGCCTTTAATAGATAAATCAAAATCACGTTCAACATCATATAAATCAGCATCATAATACGTTCTTTGATGATCACCACTACCACGCAAATAGTGTCTAACTTCATGTTCACCTCTACCAGAAAAAGAAGCATGAGAATTTATATCAACTACCATGTAAGGAAAATAAACACCCATAATGTTTTCAGTAGTAAATTCTTCTGTAAATTTAGGATGAGCAAAGAATTTTCTCCTTCCAACAAAGTCTTCGATTTTAGCTTTAGCATCCTTTTTAGAAAGTTTGAAAGGCAAAACAACGTCAGGAACAGCACCATTAGGGATTTGTTGATTTACAGATAAAGTATTTCTACACCAGTGACATCTAGCCTGAGTACTTTCAGAAGTATCAATAACTACTTCAGCACCACAACTACTACATTTAAAAGTCATCATATTATTAGATGCTTCAGAAATATCCTGTGTACCAGAAGCCATAACTTCGCCTTGAAGATTATGAATATCAGTTTCCATGCCTTGAATATATTCAGGCTGAAATTCATGTCGGCAATAATTGCATCTTAGCATTCCAGTCTTTGTATTAACAGAAATATCTGTTGCACCACATTTAGGACATTTATTTTGACCATCTTTTGCCCCTAGATCTGTCTGAACAATTCTAGGTTCGTCATTTAAATCTGACATTTTTTATACCCCCAAAAGTTTTTGTTTTGCTTTATCATAATCTTCTTGAGAAATAAGCCCCTCATCAAGTAATTTCTTTAAAGAAGATAATTTAGAATAAACATCTTCTGTACTAGCATTAGTAGATTGTTGAGATTGAGAAGGTCCTTGAGGAGCAGGTTGCTGAGGTTGAACTGGCTCTTGAGGAGTAGGCTGAACCGGTTGTTGAGGTTGAACTGGTTGCTGGTATTGTTGAGGTTGTTGCTGATATTGCTGTTGAAAAGCCTGAGGTTGAACCGGCTGTTGAGGTTGTTGAATACTACCCATTGAACCACCAACTGCATTCATACCCATACCCATAAATGCCATTCCAGAAGCACCACCGCCATTTTCACCAGCAGCTTGCATACCACGAGCAACAGATTGTTGCATAAATGAATTTCCACGAGCGCCAGATAGAGCATCAGCTTTCTTAACATCACTTAATAATGCTTTAGTATCCTCGTCATATTCAATTGCTTGAAGAGCAACCTTTACAATTTCAAGACCACGATCAGATTTCCATTGATATCCATCTTCAACAGCTTGAGATAAACTTTGAGCAAAACCTATTTGATCACCTTGAATTCTAGTAATACGATTTCCCTTGCTAGGATCATTAGTATAATTAGAAAAAGCAGCAGACAAACTACCAACAACTTCATTGAAAAGTTGAGCACCAGCATCATTATCCATATCTGCAAAATCAAATACTTCTGCCCCTGGCTGTAAATAAGCAACTGGTACAAAATTCTTAATAAATAATATTGGATCAACAATTTTTAAAGTATAAGTACCTCTAGTAATAGCTCCAACTTGAGCATTTAAATAAGCATCATCCCAATAAATTTCAGATTGAGTTCCAAAACGATTATTAGGAATCTCTTTTAAATTAACATAAAAAGCTAGTTGTTGAGATCCAGGTTGACCACCAAATTTAAATCTCTCCCAGCTTTGTCCAAATGTAGATGATAAAATTCCATTTCCAGCAAACATAGATTTAGAATTTGGATCATCTGAAGAATATATAAATCCACCTGGTTCAGTAATACAACCAGTAATAGCACCATCTTGCATAGTAATAAGAGCCATACCATCTGGCACAACAATTTTACTTCCATTGCTAATAATATTTTCTGACCCTTTAGTATTTTGACCACGGTCAGCATTAGTTCCTTGAGGAACCGCTTGAAAAATTGCAGCTGTTCCAGGTACATTTGGCATAGGAACCAAGAAATCTTTCCATTGATCTGCAAAAGAACCACCTAGAGCTCCTGCAAAAGCTTTAATAAATCCCATAAAAACCTCCTTTTATAAATAAAATGAAATTTATTTATTTGTTTTTTATTTAACATACTACATTAATAACAATAATGTCGAAAAATGTAAATAGATTGATTTAACTTTTAAGCCAAATTATAAATTTATTTCCAAAACCTTACTCCTTTGACATGAACAAAACGAATATCTTTAAAAATATATTCAGACAAGCTCTTATTAAATGAATCAGAGGTATGTGAAGCAATAGAGGTAGAAAAAAAGTCATTACCTTTTTTTACGATAATTAAAGAATGAGAAAAAGTATACCCATCAAAAGATAGCTGAACTAAATCTCCTAAAATAGTTTCAGAAAAATCAACTAACATACCAAATGGACCAACAGAAGTATTAGTTACCAAAAAATTATAAAGAAACTCAACACCTGGCCAAGAAGGAGACTTAGAATTGGCATTTGAATAATACCAACCATTATTTAAAGAATAATTCATAATATTAGAACCAGCGAAAATACACTGAGAAGCAAAATTAGTACAATCACCGCCAATCAAATCAAAATTATAGTAAGCAGGATTCCTACTAAAAGCCCATTTTTTGGCATAATCATAAACCTTATTCCTATTATAAATACCAATTCTCATAAAATCACCAATATAATATATGAAAAAAACAATATACAATGTTAAAAATGGTAAAAATACTATATATTTTTATCATAAGAACAACATTAGTAAACAAATATAACTTTTCTTAATATCCTATATAAGGAGGGAAAAAGTTATGAATAAAATAAATCCTATTTTTCACACAATTAGACCAGGGGATAATCTATATAATATTGTACAACTGTACAAAATATAATTAATACAAACTTATCACTAGATCCATACAATTTAAGAGTAGGTCAAGTAATATATATCTATCCAAATTGTAATCAAAACAATTACATGGTAAATATAAAAGAAGTTAAACTGTTAGAACAAATGAATTTAGTATAAGAACAACATATAATGTGGACACGTATGCTTCTAATAAGTATTGCAGAAAATTTAAAAGATTTAGATGCAACAGAAGCACGATTACTAAGAAATCCAAAAGATATAGCAGATATATTTAGACCATATTATGGAAATAATATAGCAAATCAAATTGAAAAATTACTAACAGAACATCTAGCAATTGGAAAAGAATTAATTGTAGCATTAAAAAATAATAATCAAGAACAAGCAAACAGATTAAATAAAAAATGGTATCAAAATGCTGATGATATGGCAGAAGCATTTAGCAGTATAAATCCATTTTATAAAAAAGAAGAAACACGTAGAATGTTATATGAACATTTAAGGCTTACAACAGATGAAGTAAATGCTAGATTAAAAGGAGACTATATAGCAGATATAAAAGCTTATGATATGGTTCAAAAGGAAATTTTAAAAATGTCTCAATTTTTTGTTAATGGAATCATAAGACAATTTCCAAACTTATTTTAGTAAATAGAAAAAAATCGACGTGCAATAAGCACGTCAAAAAATAACAAACAAGCACTTCATAAGTTCTTATTTTATAGTTGATTTTGTTAATTATACCAAATAAGTAATTGGTGCACCTGGAGGGATTCGAACCCCCGACCTTCCGGTTCGTAGTTGAATTTTCCACTTAAAACACTCATATCTTCAATCTCTTTATTTGCAATGATTATAGCCGATAAAGTTAGAAACGTCAATACTTTTTAGAAAATGATAAAAATTTAAAAAAGTTTAATATGATTTAAAAAATGATAAAATGATTTAAAATTAACCTGAAATTTTGGGGAAATTCTGTGGGGAAAATTTTTGATGGTGGGGAAAGTTTAGTTAATTATATAAAAATATTGTAAAAAAATAAAAGATATGCTACAAATGAATAGAGAGATACTCAAGAAGAAAGGAAATTTAAAATGAAAAGAAAATTTTTAATTAGTAGTATAATTTTATTAGCATTTATAATTTTACTTGTGCCAGAAGCGTATGCTATGCAAATATTTGTAAAGACTTTAACGGGGCTGAATATTACTTTAGAAGTAGAACCTAATGATAGTATTGATGCAATTAAAGCAAAGATTCAAGAAAAAGAAGGAATACCACCAGATCAACAAAGACTTATTTTTGCAGGTAAACAATTAGAAGAAGGCAAAACTTTATCAGACTATAATATTCAAAAAGAAAGTACACTTCATTTGGTATTAAGATTAAGTCTAGATTTTAAAGTAAAATATAATATAACAAATTTAAATGTAACAACAGATAATGTCACTACTGATGGAGATTTAGGAGATAACAGTTATCTAGTATCAGGAGCAAAAGATTTTACAGCAAAATTAGAACCGATAGTAGGATATAAGTTACCTGAATTGATTATTGTAAAAATAGGAGAAGAAGAAATAGATACAACTAAATACACATATAATTCTCAAACAGGAGAAATAGTTATACCTAAAGAAAATGTCACAGGAGAAATTAGTATTGAAGCTAATGCTTTAAAAATAACATATAAACTAATATTAGATGCAAATGAAGGAAAATTTTCTGATGGTAAAACTAAATTAGAATTTGCAGATGTAACAGATTGTAACCTTACTATACAAGAAGAACCTATAAGAGATGGATATACATTTAAAGGTTGGTATACTGGAAAAATAGATGGGATATCAATTTATACTGTAATGAATGGAGAAGAAGGTATTAAAGAAGATACAACTTTCTATGCACAATGGCAAGAGGTTTCTGTTGGTGGAGGACAATCAGGAAATCTAGAAGGTGGAGAACAAGAAGATAATAATACTGGAAATACAAATACAGGAGATACAAATACAAGCAATACAAATACTACAAAACCAACTTTAAACAATCCACAAACAGGAGATAACATAATAGTACTTGCATCAATATCATTAATAGCAGTTGTTGGTATAGCAGCAACAATTAAAGTTAAAAAATATGTTAAATAGTAATTAATATATGATATAATGGGCTAGCAAGAGCTAGTTCATTTTTTATAAGGAGAGGCTTATGGGAAAGCATACAGAGAAAAAGTCAAATAAAAAGAAGAGATTTTTGAATATATTAATAGTAATTTTTATAATAGCTTTAATAATTTCTATTGTATATATTGCAAAATGGTTTATGGATAATAAGGAAAATGAGAAAATAGCAGATAAAGTATCAGAAGCAATAATAGAAAGTAATGAAAATGAAGAAGAAATAGAATATAAAGTTGATTTTGAAAAGCTAAAAGAAATAAACAATCAAATAGTAGCATACTTAAAAGTAAAAGGTACAAAGATAGAATATGCAGTAGTACAAGCAAAAGATAATAATTATTATTTAAGAAGAAATCTAGATAAAAAATACAATGTTGGTGGGTCGATATTTATGGACTATAAAAATAAACTAGATGGAACAGATAAAAATATTGTAATATACGGACATAATATTAAAGATGGTTCTATGTTTGGAACATTAAAAAACATATTAGATGAAGAATGGTATAATAATGAACAGAACTATATAATAAATTTAACAACAGAAAAAGAAGAACAAAAATATCAAGTGTTTTCTGTATATAAAATAGAAAATGAAGATTATTATATAGATACAGAATTTAAGAAGAATGAATTTAAGAAGTTTGTAAAAACTTTAAAAGATAGAAGTATAAAAGATTTTAAAGTAGAAGTAACAGAAGAAGATAGTATATTAACTCTTTCAACTTGTGCTGATAATAATAAGTATAGAATAGTTTTACATGCCAAAATAATGAGTGATTAACTTGAATGACAAATTACAAGTTGTACGAATAATATATATGATAGCAGGAGCTTAAATTCCTGCTATTTTTATTGGTAAAAATAGTCTGAAAAATACTCCGATTTTATAAAATTTATCAAAATATCTAAAATACCGATTTTCCTTGACGTTTCAATACTTACACCAATTTTTACACATCTCCCCTATCTTAAATTTTGTCAATATAATTATATATTATATTGACAATCTACAATTAATGTGCAATAGCTATTATAGCAAAGGTTTCAAGACTTTTTGTTATAAAAATAGTTTTAGAAAAAGAGGTGGGATTTTATGATTTTAGAAGATGTAGAATTATATAAAAGGAAGGTAAAATTATCAGAAAATGAAGATAAAACAGTAAAACAATATGAAGGTTATGTATTAGAATTTATAACATGGGCTGATATAAAATCAAAAGAAGATATTACTAAACAAAAGCTGATTGATTTTAAAGACTATATGATATTTCAATATAAAACCAGTACCATAAATATTAAAATAGTAATATTAAATTCATTTACAAACTTTTTAGGATTTAATGCAGAATATAAGCTGGAGCAATTAACTGTACAGGAAAAAGCTACTATTGAAAATGTACTTTCACAAATAGACTACGAGAGATTACTTAGAATTGCTGATAGAAAAGGAAAAATAAGAACTAAATATATTATGAAAGTTCTGGCAGAAACAGGAATTAGAATTTCAGAACTAAAACATATTACGGTTGAAGCTGTAAAAAAAGGAATTGCTGTATTTGATAGTAAAGGAACTGTTGAAAGAAAAGCATTTATAAATAAGAAGCTTCAAAAAGAACTACTAAAATATTGTAAAGAAAAAGGAATAACAACAGGAATTATATTTAAAAGTAGAAATGGAAATCCACTAAATGAAGCTTACATATATAAAGAGATACAATGGGTAGCTCGGACAAGCTAGAGTAAATAAAAAGAAAGCTCACCCCCACTCTTTCAGACATTTATTTGCTAAAAACTATTTAAATGTGCCAGGACATAATATTGCAGATTTAAAAATTATTCTTGGGCATAAGAAAATTGAAACAACAGCAATCTATTTGAAAAAGTCAGATAAGGAATTAAGAGAAACATTAGAACAATCAGCAGGATAACAAAAATAATGCAGGTATAAATTATCTGCATTATTTTATATCTTCCAAATTTTTAATTATATTATTTGCAGTAATTGAAAAGTTTGTACTCAATCTTTTCAATTTTTCTATTTCATCAATAATTTTATTTTTGTCATTATTTAGAGGCTTTTCTACATTGTAAAGAAAAGCAGATATATTAGTACCATAATAATCACACAATTTCTTTAAAGAAATTAAACCAATAGCTTCTTTTCCATTTTCATATTTACTAATATCATCTGGCTTAATATTTAGGTCAGTAGCAACTTCTTTTTGAGTTAAGTGTTTGTTATTTCTATATAATCTAAGTTTCTCACCTATTTTTTTAAAATATTCATTTTCAGTATCAGTATATGTTCTTCCCATAATTTCCTCCATAATTATTATATCAGAAACAAAAGATTTGTACAACCTATTTAAATAAAAAATATTGAAATGGGTTATATCTTCAAAAAGTTTAAAATTTTTTTTATTCTTACAGCTAACTTGTTTTCAGAGAATTTGCTTTGAAAATCAGAGCATTTTTACACCCCTAAACATGTTAATACATATGTCCGAGATATCTCTAAAGATTTTGAAGCTTCAAAATCATAAATCAAAAGATAAATTTTATTAAAACAAAAATATTGAGAAAGGAGGAAAAGAAAATGCTAGCAGTAGTTAAAGCAGTTTTTAAGGATATGCAGTTTGTAGAAGGCTATGAGAAGCTAATAGGTAAAAAAGTTCAACAAATTGAGCCACATCATAACATAACTGTAGATGAGGTTTCAGATGGAAGAATAAATCAACAAACATTATGGGCAAGTGCAAGTAATGAAGGTTTAATCCAAAAGTTGAAAAGCTTAGATTTGTATAAACAAGTAGATTTATTAGTAAATATAAATTTCTATGAAGGCAAACCAAGTAAAATAGTCGTTTTAGACCTTTTAGATGATGAAAGTCAAACAAAAGTTATAGAACAATTATTTAAAACACAAGAAGAAAAGCGAAAAGCTGAAAGAGAAATGAAAAAACAGGGGCAAGAGTAATTACTTGCCTCTCAGGAATAGCTATTAATAGTTATGTTCTAAAAGAAGGGAGATTATCAAAATGAAGGAAATTGACACATTTGATGTTCTATTCCCTATGCGATATGACGTCAAAGAATTAATCAAGAAGAATTTATTTCCTGATGATACCACTCGTTATGGTATAGGTGGTGCATACATTGGACACCATCCATATCTTCCAGTTTCATTTTTCTATATCTGTAGAGGTTATTATCTGCAAGTAACAGTAGAACATGAATTTACAGCAGGAATAACCTCAGCAGATGAGGTTATAAATAAAATCCTGCAAGTAGTAACAGATTTCTTTAAAATCAGTATAGATGACATTTCACTTTATGCAACAGTAATTTATGGGGAGGATTAAATGAAAGATAAAATAAGACAAATAGTTTATGAAGAATATAGTAATACACTTGGAATAGTTGCTTACAAAGATAATAAAAAAGTATATGAAGAATATTTTAATAATGCAACAAAAGACGAGTCTATTCATACTTTTTCAATAGCAAAAAGTGTTGTTTCAATACTTATAGGTATAGCAATAGATAAAGGATTTATTAAAAGTGTTAATCAAAAAATTTTAGATTTCTTTCCAGAGTACCAATTAAAAAGAAATCAAGAACAATTAAAAGATGTAACAATAGAAGATTTTTTAACTATGAGAGTGCCATATAAGTATAAATATGAGCCATATACAAAAGCATTTACAAGTAGTAATTGGGGAGAGTTTGTTTTAACACAGGTTGGTGGTAAAGAGCAAATTGGAGAGAAGTTTCATTATTCAACTATTGGTATTCAAATATTATCAAATATAATTCATAAAGCAAGTGGAATGAATTTAAAAGAATTTGCAACAA
>JAGBEP010000012.1 GCA_017936925.1 Clostridia bacterium
AAAGAATATATAGATATTGTAAAAGATTGGTTATTATTTTATAATACAGTACGAATAAAAAATAGAGACTACATTTAATCGTAGTCTCTATCCACCAAATAGTTTTTTATTATTAGTCTACTATTTGGGGTTCACTTCATTAAAGTAGCTTTTTTATTTTTATTACTCTTTTTTATATTTTTTTAACTTTTGAGTTAAAAGACTTTTATTTGTTTCATCTAAATCTCTAGTCAATTCATCTGAAATAGAGATACCAGCCTGTTCTAAAAGCTTATCTAATTTATAAGAAACCAAATTTATTTTTTTCAATGTTTTCATTTCTAAATAAGCTTCTTGAATTTTAAAATTCAAATTGCTAGTCAAGATAAAGCCAAGTAAAAACACACAAACTCCAGTAGCTACCATTAGTATATTAGAAATATTTCTAGGAAATTCAAATATTTCAGTAAGAACTTCAGAAACTACATATGCACCAACTAATGCAAGAACTACAAAGAAAAAGATAAATACATATCTTCTAATTTTTGTAAATAAAATCGTTCTCTTAAAAGATTTTTCATTATACATAACATTGCACCTTTTCCCCAAAAAAATACAATTAAATATTACTCTTTTTTTTAAAATTCGTCAATATATTACATAAAAAATATATTATAAAAAAGCAGAATAAAAGTAAATTATTAGAGAATTACTAAATCATTTAATTTAAGGTAAAAAATAAATAAGATATGCAACTTTTTATTATGAAAAAACAATAAAATTAATAATACACGACAAAGAAAGTTCTAAAACAAATTTTAGTGAATATAATTATATTAGTATAAGCTAAAGGAAATAATATGGAAATATTTAAGTATTTATCTAACAATATAAAAAAAGAGATTTTAAATAGTGATATATCCACATTTTCAGAATTAGAAGAAATTAGAATAAGAAATAACAAACCAATCATCTTAAAATTCTTAGAAAAAGAAAAGATAATTAATTATAAAATTAAAACTGAAGATATTTTAGAAACATTAGAAAAAGTAACTGAAAATTCTATTTATACATATGAAAAACAAATAGCAAACGGATTCATAACATTACCAGGAGGACATAGAGTTGGAATTACAGGTAATGCAATAATTGAAGAAGGAAAAGTAATAAACATTACATATATATCAGGAATGAATTTCAGAATAGCAAGACAAATAAAAGGATGTAGTAATTTTTTACTATCACACATATATAATATAGAAGAAATAAAAAACACATTAATAGTAGGAATTCCAGGTACAGGAAAGACAACCATATTAAAAGATTTAATAAGAAACATTAGCAATGGAACAGAAAACATATCTGGTGTGAATGTTGGAGTAGTAGACGAAAGAAACGAAATAGCGGCCATGTATAAAGGAATAGAGCAAACTGATTTGGGAACAAGAACTGATGTGATATCAAATCTTCCAAAAGATATAGGAGTAAAAATGCTTATAAGATCAATGACACCAAGAGTTATTGCAGTAGATGAAATAGGAGGAAAAAAAGATTCAGAAACAATAAATTATGCAAGTAAATCAGGAGTAAAAGTAATTGCCACTATTCATGGAGATTCAATAACAGATATAAAATTAAATCCAGAAATTAATGAAATTCTAAATAACAGAATAATAGAAGAAGTAATAGTTTTAGACAAGTACAAAAAGAGCCATATAAAAGAGGCATATTGCCTAAATAAAGAAAAAAATACATATGAAAGAGAAATTATATGATTTTAAAATTTTGCTTAGGATTAGGAATAATATTTTGTTCATGCAAAATAGGAATACTAATTTCAAAAAAATATATATTAAGATTAGAGGAACTAGAAGAATTTAAAAATAATTTTCAAATAATAGAAAACAAGATTAAATATACATATGAAACATTAGAAGAGATATTTTGTGAGATAGCAGAAATATCATCATTAAGCATAGCAAACTTCTTCAAAAATACAGCATCCAACCTAACAAAAGAAGGAACAGAAAAAGCTTGGAAAAACGAAATAAAAAGGATGGATAGTTCTTTAACAAAAGAAGATAAAGAAGCATTAAAAGAATTTGGAACGCTACTAGGAAAAACAAATAAAGAAGGTCAAATAAATCAAATAAAATATGTAACAGAACTATTAGAAATTCAAATAGAAAAAGCCAAAAACGAAAGAGATAAAAATGAAAAAATATATAGAAAATTAGGACTAATTTTAGGAATAGGATTAGTCATTATTATTTATTAAAGAAAGGTACAAGCGAAAATGGATATAAATTTATTATTCAAAATAGCAGCAATAGGAATATTAGTTGCTGTATTAAATCAAGTATTAGTCAGAGCTGGTAGAGAAGACCAAGCTATGATGACAACGCTTGCCGGAATAGTAATAGTTCTTTCAATAGTAATAAATGAAATAAGTCAGTTATTTACAACAGTTAGAACATTATTTAATTTATAGGTGAAAAATATGGAAATAATACAAATTATTCGGAGTAGGCTTTACAGGAGTTATGATAGCTACCTTATTAAAAGAACATAAGCCAGAATTTAAAATATACATATCAATAGCAGTAGGAATAATAATTTTTATAATAGCAGCAGACAAACTAAAAGATTTCATATACCTAATAAACAACCTAACTCAAAAAGTAAGTATTAATCAAGAATTTATAAGAATATTATTAAAAATAACCGGAATATCCATACTAACAGAATTTGCAGTATCAATTTGCAAAGATAGCGGAGAAAGTTCAATAGCAAGTAAAATAGATTTAGGAGGAAAAATAATAATTTTAAGTATGTCAATACCAATAATAACATCATTATTAGAAGTTCTCTTAGATCTGCTTTGAAAGAGAGAAAAATGAAAAAGAAATTATTTATAACTATATTTTTAATTATCATATTTATAAATACCAAAGCTAGTGCTACGCGGAGAATTAGTAGAAAATCAAATTGACGAAGCAGAAATGGGACAACTTATATCAGAAATAGAAAATATAAGTGAAATTGAAATAGATTTAAACGAAATATTTGATAATGCAATAACAGGTAAAGTATCAGGAAACATAATAGTAAAATCAATAGGAGTTTTATTAGGAAAAGAATTAACAGAATCAGTAAGAATGATAATATCAATTTTAATCGTAATAATTATCCATGGAATTTTAAAGAGTATAACAGAAAATTTAGGAAATGAACAAACAGGAAAGATAGGATATTTTGTACAACTAATAATTTTAATAACTATACTAGCGAAAATATACTTAGACATTTTAAATAAAGTAAAAGAAACATTAGAAGGAATATCAAACTTTGTATATATGCTATTACCTTTATATATGAGCTTAAGCGCAGCAAGTGGAAACATAACATCAGCTACAGCAAGTCAAAGCCTAATATTAGTTGCAACAAATTTAATAACATCATTTATAAATCAAATATTAATACCAATATTAGTAATAGCAACTGTGATAGGGATTATTTCAAATATATCAGATGAAGTACATATGACAAAACTGGCCAAATATATGAAGTCAATTTCAATATGGTTTCTATGTATTTTTTTAACTATTTTTACATGCATATTGAGCATGGAATCAAATCTTGGACAAGGAGTAGACAACTTAACTGCAAAAACCAGCAAAACAGTTATATCATCCGCAATACCAATCGTGGGAAAAATATTAGGAGATACAGTAGAATCAGTTCTAAGCTGTACAAACGTTATAAAGAATGCTGTAGGAGCATTGGGAACAATAGCAGTATTTATCATAGGAATAACGCCAATAATTAGAATAGGAATATTAACATTATTTTTCTATTTAATAAGTGGAATAGCAGAAATAATAGCAGATGAAAAAATAGTTTATGTTTTGGAACAAATGGGAGATTCATGTAAAGTTCTATTAGCCTCGATAGCAAGTGTAGTAATGATGCTAATTATAGGATTTACTATAACTATGAAAATAGGAAATTTATCATAAAGGAGAAAAACAAATGTTAGACTTTTTAGTATCCTGGGCAGAACAATTGATAATTGCGCTAGTAATAATAATCATAATAGAAATGATTTTACCAAGTGGAAATAATTATAAAAAATATATAAAAGTTATATTAGGAATATTTTTGTTATATACAATAATAAGTCCAATAATAAGCAAAAAATTAAATAACTTTGAATTCAAAGAAGTTATATCAAATGCATATATTGACAATACTACAGAACCAAGAAATATAATTAATTATAATAAGCAAATAGAGGAAACATATAAAATAAAATTTGAAGAAAATTTAAACGATTTTTTAAAAGAAAATGGTTACGAAATATGTGATTTAAAACAAGACATAAAATATGAAAACGAAGAAATAATAATAAATAAATTAGAATTAGAAATAAAAGAGTATACAAGTGAAGAAACAATAAAAATAGAAAAAGTAGAAATAAATGATAAAAATCAAATATCACAAGAAAAATTAGAAGAAATAAAAAAGAAAATTAGTGCTACATATGAAATAGATGAAAATAAAATTCTAATAGAAAGCGAGAATGCAAATGATTAAAGAGAAAATAACAGCTTTAATAAAAAAAGAAGATAAACCAAACAAAAAGAAAATTGAAAGTTTAGTATTCGCTCTAGCACTATTAGTTATAACATTACTAATAATTAACAATATTTTTTCACAAAATACAAAAAAAGAAACAAATTCTATTATAGAAAATACAATAGTAAGTAAAGAGCAAGAAAGAGATTTAGAAAAAGACTTAGAAAATATATTAAAAAAAATAAAAGGAGTCGAGGATGTTCAAGTATTAATTACATATAGCGAGACTGAAAAATTTGTACCTATATATAATGAAAGTTCATCACAAAGTACGACATCTGAAAAAGATACAGAAGGTGGAGAAAGAGTAATAGAAAGCTATGATACAAATAAAGAAGTTATATCTGACTCAAGTCAAAACCCAATAACAGAAAAAATAATATCACCCAAAGCAGAAGGAGCTATTATAAGTGTAAAAGGAAACATAGGAACTCGGAACTAAAGATAGCATAATTCAAGCAGTATCAGCAACAACTGGGCTTGCAACACATAAGATACAAATATTAGAAATGAAATAAAAGAAAGGAAGGCAATATGAAAAAAATTGCAATTATCAAAAAGAAAGAAGTACTATTAGGATTACTAGCCTTATTCTTTTTAGGAATAGGTTTCTTTAGTTATAACCCAATAGTAGCAAAAAAAAGTTTAGAAAAAGTAGCAGATATCGAAAACTATCCAGAAGATAATTTAGGGGAAGCCACACTAGTAAGTAGTAATAATATAGAAACAGAAAACATTTTAGAAGAAAATGAATCAGTAGAAGAAGAAACAGAATTCTTCTTAGAAGAAAAAATGAAAAGAGATAATACATATTCTGAAAACTTAGAGGTGTATGAAAAAATTTTAGAAAACAGTAGCATTAGTAGTGATCAAAAAACAATAGCACAAAATGAAATTTCTAATATAACAAATGAAAAAAAATCAATAGATAGCGCCGAAAGCTTAATAAAAATAAAAGGATTTGAAGATGTAGTTATTTTTAAAAGTAATAATGGAGTAAGTGTAATAGTAAAAAGTGATGTACTGCTGGCTGAACAAGTCGCACAAATACAAAATATTATAGAAAAAGAATTTCAAATTGATAGTCAAAATATTACAATAACAAATAAATAAATTATTGCAAATTACAATTAGATAATATATAATTTATACGTTAAAAAATAGAAAAAAGGAGCAGTAAATATGGAACTAGAGTCAATGAAATATAAAAACAGACTAATAATTATAGCAGTTATATTATTAATATCTGTAATACTAGGAACCATAGCAGAAAAGAGCGTAAAAGATGAAGCAAGGCAAGTAGATGAAATTGTAGAGGTTATTCAGGGCACAACTGAAGAAGAATATAATGCAGTTATGCAAGAAAAAGAAAATAGCGGAGAAAATGTATCAAAAACAGCAACCAAACAAGAAGCTTTAAATACATTTCAAGAAATACAAAAATTCTACGACAACATCTATAAAAACTCAGAAAGTGCAGTAATATTAATGTTCACATTTGCAATATCTGGATCAATTATAGCCATAATGATGTATTTCTTATTCTTTGGATGGATAATAAAAAGAGTATGGCCAGATATAAAAAAATGGTTATCAGTATTTATGAGAATATTAATACTAATAATTGCAATACCTATACCTGCAGTATATTACATATTAATAACTATAGGAGTATTTGGACAAATACCATATGTTGCATTTACTCTTTATAAGTATATAAAAACAAAAAAGACAGAAGATACAGACGACGTAATAATTGAAAAATAACACATTTTTTAGAGGAGGAAAATTAAAATGATTAAGAAAGTAGCAATATTAGCTAATGGAGGAGATGTCGCAGGTTTCAATGCAGTAATAAGAGGAATCATGAGAACAGCTCAAGAAAACGGAATAGAATGCTACGGCTATCTAGATGGATATAGAGGTTTAGTAAAAAACGAATATATCAGATTAGATGGTAACCCAATAGCATCAGGAATTATCGCTAAAGGAGGATCAATAATAGGATCTTCAACAAACGCAATTGTGTTCCATTATAAAGTAGAACATGAAGACGGAACAGTAACATATGAAGATTTATCAGACAAATGCGTGCAAAATGTAAAAGAAGCGGGTTTTGATTGTGTATTCACACTTGGTGGCGATAGCACTCAAAAATCAGCAAGAGATTTATTCTTAAAAGGAATAAACACAATAGGTGTACCAAAAACAATAGATAATGATGTTGCATGTACAGATATAACATTTGGATACAATACTGCAGTATCTGTTGCAACAGAAGCAATAGATAGATTGCATACTACAGCAGAAACTCATAACAGAATAATGGTATTAGAAGTTATGGGAAGATATGCTGGATGGATAGCTTTAGAATCAGCAATATCAGGAGGAGCAGACATCGCTTTAATTCCAGAAGTTCCATATGACTTAAAATATGCTGTAGAAGCTATAAAACGTAGACAAGCAAGAGGCAAAAACTTTAGCATCGTAGTTGTATCAGAAGGAGCAACTCCAAAAAATGGAGAAGCTACAACACATGTTGAAGAAGGATTAGATTCAAGTGCAGGTATAAGCGTAAAATTCGGTGGAGTTGGAGCAAGAGTAGCAAAAGAATTAGAAAAATTAACAGGGCTAGAAGCTAGATGCACAGTATTAGGATATATGCAAAGAGGAGGCACTCCTACAGCATATGATAGAGTTCTTTCTACAAAATACGGAGCAAAAGCTATGGAACTTGCTATGGAAGAAAAATTTGGAGTATTAACAGTACTTCAAAATGGAAAACTATCTTCTGTTCCATTAGAAGAAGTTGTAGGAAACAACAAAGAAATGGGAGCAGTTCAAGGAGGAACAGAAACAAGTAATGTAAGATTAGTAACAGAAGAAGATGACCTAATGAAAACAGCTAGAAATATAGGAATATGCTTAGGTGACAGATAATAAATAACAAATGAAAAAAGAAGCTTGCTAAAAATTAAATAAAGTTTAATAGACAAGCTTCTTTTGTTTAAAAATATTTATTGAAGGATTGATAATATGATAAATTACACAAAGCAAATTGCAGAAAAAATAGCAAAAGCAGTAGAAATAGAAAGTAAAGAAATAGAAAACTATATAGAAATACCACCACAAAGTGATATGGGAGATTTTGCATTTCCATGTTTTAAATTAGCAAAAACATTAAGAAAATCACCAGTAGCAATTGCAGCTGAAATAAAAGAAAAAATTGAAACTGATGAATATATAGCAAAAATTGAAGAAAAATCAGGATATCTAAACTTCTACATAAATAATGAAAAAATGGTAGAAGAATTACTAAAAGAAATTGAAGCTAAAAAAGAAAATTATGGAAAATGCGAAGAAAATGGAAAGACAGTAGTAATAGACTATTCATCACCAAACATTGCCAAACCATTTCACATAGGGCACTTAAGAACGACGTTAATAGGAAGTTCTTTGTACAAAACATACAAATATTTAGGATACAACACAATAGGAGTTAATCACTTAGGAGATTATGGAACTCAATTTGGAAAAATGATTGAAGCATATAAAATGTGGGGAAAAGAATATAATCTAGAAGAAGATCCTATAAATAAAATGGTTGAAATGTATGTAAGAATAAACAATCTTTGTAAAGAAGATGAAGAAGTATTAGAAAGATGTAGAGAAAACTTCAGATTACTAGAAGAAAATGACGAATATTGTAGAAACTTATGGGAACACTTTAAAGATTTAAGTTTAAAAGAATTTAATAAAATATATGATATGTTAGATGTGAAATTTGATTCTTTAAATGGCGAAGCTTTTTATGCAGACAAAACAGATGAGGTTATATCAATATTAGAAGCAAAAGGAAAAATAACAGAATCAGATGGAGCTAAAATTGTAGATTTAGAAGATGCTGGAATATCAACACCATGTATAATTCAAAAAGCAAATGGATCTACAATATATGCTACAAGGGATCTAGCAGCTATTTTATATAGAGCTAGAACATATGATTTTGATAAATGTTTATATGTAGTAGCATATGAACAAAATCTACACTTCAAGCAAATATTTGAAGTAGCAAAATATTTAGTTGATGAAAAATATTATAAAGGACTAAAACATGTATCATATGGAATGGTACAATTGCCTACCGGAAAAATGTCAACAAGACTTGGAAATGTTGTAAAAATCGAAGATTTAATTAACGAAACAATTTCAAAGGCAAAAGAAATTATAACAAACAAAAATCCAGAATTAGAAGATAAAGATGATGTTGCAAAAAAAGTAGGTATAGCATCAATAGTATTTAATACATTGTCAACAACAAATAATAAAGATCAAATATTCGATTGGAATACAGCTTTAAACTTCCAAGGAGAAACAGGACCTTATATTCAGTATACATATGTAAGAACAAAAAGTGTATTAGAAAAAGTAGACGAAATACCACAAGCTTCAGAACTTGATTATTCTGTATTAACAGATGAAGCTTCAATAAAGGTATTAAAATCACTATACGCATTCAGAGAAACATTAGAAGCGACAGTAGAAAGAAATGAACCAGCAATACTAGCTAGGTATCTAATCGAAGTATCACAAAATTATAGCAATTTTTATAATGAAAATAAAGTTTTACTAGAAGATAAAAAAGTTCAAGACGCAAGAATATTCCTAACATATGCAGTAGGAATAGTATTAAAAACAGGATCTTCACTATTAGGAATAAAAATGCCAAATAAAATGTAAAATTGGAGGAATGAAATGAAGTGTCCAAAATGTAATGAAGAAATAGCAGATGGCGTAAAATTTTGCACCAAATGTGGAGCAAATATCGAAGAAGCAAAAATAGATAAAACAGAAAAAAATGCATCTGTAAAGGAAGAAAAGCCTAAAAAGAAAAACAATAAGAAAAAGATAGTATTAGTAATAGCAATAATTATAGTGTTATTAGCTGGTGGAGCTGGAGCAGGAATATGGTTATACTTATCAAGCCAAGAAGATCAAAAAGAAGAAAAAGTATTAGAATGGGGAGATGTTTATCTTGAAATTCTAAACGATGACAAAAAACTTGAGAACATGGAAGACATGAAGATAGGTCTTATAGATTTAGATCAAGATAAAATACCAGAACTTATAGTTCAGGGAATAAATTCTGCAAAAGAAAGAATAGCAACTGTATATAAGATAAATGAACAAAACAAAGTAGATACCCTAAATATTATGATGAATGAAGATTTCAGTTTTAAATTAGTTTATGATTTAAAAGTTGATAAATATATATGGTATGCTGTTGCTAAAGAAACAACAGAATCACCAGAAGTATATGACCTAAATATCGAAAGTAAGAAATATAAGCAAGAATTACTAGATAGAGATTATAAAAACGATTTAGTAATCGTAGATACAAATCAAAGCAAAATGATAGATTTCAGCAAAGAACTTTCAAAAGACGAAAGAAAAGAAAAATTTAATGAAGCAAAAGATGGATATATAGATACAGAAGAAATGATTACTGATGAAGTAGAAGAAAAAGTAGAATTAGCAAAAGCCATAAGAGATATTAAAAAAATAGATGAAAGCAAAGAAATAGTATATTCAGCTGTATCTAAAAAAATTGGAAATGCCATATATGAATATCCATGCATAAATATAAACTCAGCAGAAGTAAAAGCAATAAATTCAGAAATTGAAAAAGAATATGGATTTTCATCAACAATGACTCAAAACAACTATTTTGATATTATAGGACCGGAAACAGAGGAAATTTCATATAAATATACATTAAATAAAAATGTGTTATCTGTAATAGTATGGAAAGGTGGAAATGAAAATATCTGGGCAGATGCATATATAGTAGACTTAAAAACATCTAAAAAATTAACAGCAGAAGAATTAATAAATCAATATGCATTTAAAAAGAACGATGTTATAACTAAAGCTACAGAAGCTGTAAACAATGAATTTAACACTATAATTCAAAAGGAAAAAGCAGCAATTGGTTCAGGATGGGAAAATTTATACGGAGAAAAAACTGTAGATGAATGGAAGTTAGAAATAGCGCCATATATAGAAAAACTTAAAGTATTTGTCAATGACAAAAATGAACTTTGTATATTAGGACAATACCAGCATGGTGGAGGACAATGGAGTTGTTATCAAACAGTAGTAATAAATATTACAAATGGATACAAACTATCAGAACTAACATTTAAAGATGGAACTTCATTTGAACATTACGTAGTAAATTACCAACAGCCAGAAAATACTACAACACCAAGCACAAGTCCATCATCAACAAATTCATCAAATAATAGTAATTCTGTTTCAAATATAACATTTGGAACGTCTAGTATAGTAGTTCCAGAAGGAACATATACAAGAGGAACTAATGGAACATTAACAATAACAAACTCAAAACCAGGACAATTTGATTTTTCAATAGAATGCACATATATGACGCAAGCTGGGTATCCAAACTTAGGAATGATAGATGGAACAGCAAAAGCAACTTCTAATGGAAATTTTGCGTATATAGAAAGAAAATCTAACGGAGCATATGAAGATTACAATATAATTTTCTATATTGCAGACGGAGAAACCATAACAATCGACGAAGAATATGAAGGTTACACAAGTCCATATTGTGGGCACAACGTAACATTAGAAGGATCGTTTACCAAATAACAAAAAATAAAAGATGAGGTTTTTATAGCTTCATCTTTTTATTTAAGTAAAATCAAGATAATATAATTTAGCAAAACGAAAAAAAGAAAATACTTTTGAATATGTATTTTCTCTTTCTGGTACCGATGGTGGGACTCGAACCCACATGGTTTCCCGCATGATTTTGAGTCATGTGCGTCTGCCAATTCCGCCACATCGGCATAATATAAAACAATCAACGAAGTAACACAACTACTGCCACTCAATAATAACAAATTTAATATTTAAAATCAAGACTTTTTTATAAACTTTAAGAATAATAAAAAACAAACTTCAAAAACAAAAGATAATTTGATATAATCATAAAATAACTGATAATGAACAAAGATATGACTTTAAAAAGAAAAAATAGAATATTATATCTAATAATAGACATGTTATCAGAGTTAAAATACTTTGAATAAGGAGATTTAAAAAATGGAAGAAAAAGAGTTAATAGAAGAAATTGACAATATTAAAAAAAGAAATAGCAGAGTAGAACTAGACAAAAGATGGGAAACAAGTTTTACAAGAAGAGTATGTATTTGTATACTAACTTATATAGTTGTTGTAATATACTCATATTTAGTAAGAAATTATGATAATATATTCTTAAGCTCTCTTGTACCAGTAATAGGTTTTACATTATCAACTTTATCACTAAAGTATGTAAGAAAAATATGGGAGAAAAACAAAAAATAAAATGTATTATACATATATGATAAGATGTAAAGACAACTCAATATATACAGGGATTACAACAAACCTAGAAAAAAGAATGCAACAACATTTTAGCAAAGATGAAAAATGTGCCAAATATACAAAAAGACATACAGCCATAAGATTAGAAAGAGCTTGGAAATCAGAAAACAGAGTATATGCTTCAAAACTAGAATACTGGATAAAACATTTAAACAAAATTCAAAAAGAAGAACTAATAAAAAATCCAAACAATCTAAAAATATTTTTATCAGAAAAAATAGAAGTAAATCAATACACGATACAGCTATAATAGAACAATAAGAAATCTAAAAACTTGAAAATTATGTTAACATGTTGTATAATAAAAAAGTACCAAAAAGCAAAAGTTTTCAAGAGTATCACAACGTAAAGATATTTTTGAAAACGTGTGGATTCCAAAAGGAGGAACGACTATGACACAAGAAGAACGCAACACTCTTGCAACCACCCCGCGCATGTATTTCGATACGCGCTATGGGATCAACATGATGTTCCAAGAGAAGCCTGAAACAGCCCTTCAGGAGGTGTCTCATCTGAGGCGGTTATTTGAAGAGTTGAATCCTGGAGCAAAAGAGCTACATGAGTTCGTTGTATGTGGAGAGTATCTACTTACTAGACATGGAGAAACTCACCATATCGACGATCCTATTCCAAACAAGGACGAGTGTATGAAACATGGATCATGTATTATTGTAGAGGATTTCCTGAATATTACAGGAATTAGCAGCTACAATGCAAGCCCTGTGGAATTCTAAGGCAAAAAACTGAAATTATGCTAATTGCCTGAACAAACCTGAGCCATCAAAAGCTCAGGTTTGTTTTTTATCTAATCAATTGATTATTGCACATAAAAAATATTTAATATATAATTCAAAAATAGAGAAGAGGTAATCATGGAAAACGAAATCTTAACAATGAAATCAAAAACAAACTTAAGTTGTAGTATATGTGACAAGTGTTGTATATATAGAGGAGATATACGACTAACACCAATAAATATATTAGAAATAAGTAAATTTTTAAAAATAGATATAAAAGAATTTTTAGAAAAATACACACAAAGTCTTAAACCAGAAGAACCAGAAATAGTTTTAAAAGGGATTGGAAAAGAAAAAAGATGCATATTAAATGATGAAAAAACATACAAATGTAAAATAAACAAAGTAAAACCAATTCAATGTGTAATGTTTCCATTAATGCCAATTAATGTAGAAAAAGATTTATTCATAAATATGAAAACATGTCCTATAAAAAGTGATAAAAAAACAAGCGTGAATAAATGGCTAAATGGAAATAATAAAATATATAATAGAAATAAAAAAATATACATAAAATGGATTCAATTCATAGAAGAAATACAACCGATTTGGAATAATTTATCAAAAGAAAAACAAGAATTAATAAAAAAAATAATCTTCGAAGAATATAATATAAAAGAAAATTATGAAAAACAAATAATAGAAAACTTAAAAAAAGCACGAGAAATAATATATAAAAAATAAATTGAATTCATTGAATAAATATAAAATGAAATTATTGGAAACAAAACTAGAAATAGGAAAATAATATTTTAATAAATAATATTTACAATACAAAATGAAAAAGTTATAATTATGTATAAGCAAAATGAAAGGGGATTTTGATGAGAAAAATATACATCGTGTTAACATATACAGGTACATTATTATCAAATTTTATAAAACTATATACTCAAAAAGATTACTCACATGTTTCACTTTCCTTCGATGAGGAACTAGAAGAGATGTACTCTTTTGGAAGGTTATATACATATAATGCATTTATTGGTGGCTTTATAAAAGAATCATTAACATCAGGTACATATAAAAGATTTAAAAATACAGAAACATCAGTATATGAAATAGAAATAACAGCGAAACAATATATAGAAATTCAAAAATTTGTGAAAGCAATGTACAAAAGAAGAAAAGAGTATAAATTTAACCTTATTGGTTTATTTTTTGTAATGTTCAATAAAAAAATTAAAAGGAAAAATGCGTTATACTGTGCAGAATTTGTAAAAAGAGCACTAGAAGAAGGAAATGTGGATGTAAGTTATTTACCAGAAATAATAAAACCAGAAGACTTTAAAAAAATGAAAAATGCTAAACTAATATATAAAGGAAAATTAAGAAAATATAGAACTAGAATGAGAAAAATAGAAATTCCAAAACCAATAACAATAATTCACAGAAGAGCAGCTGTTTAAGATTAAAAAATCTCTTTTTGGATAAACTAATATTGTAAATCCAAAAGGAGGTTTTTATTATGCAAGAAAATAATCAAAAAATAAAATGCACAGTATGTAGTTGCAAATATAATGGAATAGAGGACTGCATATGCAATTTGAACGAAATAACAGTAGCACCATTTCCAGATACAACATCAAGAAGCAAAGATGAAACTATTTGTTCAAATTATAAATGTGCGCATAAATAAGAAAAAAATGAAGCTATTTTTATAGCTTCATTTTTTTCCTTTTACTTCATTAATATTAACTTTTCTTCTATCTTCTTTACGTCTGTCAGAAGAAACAGCAGAGTTATTTTTTCTTCTCTCTTTTTTTCTTCTTTCATCGAATAAATCTCCATCATGATTCATAACTATCACTTAAATCACCCTCTCATTTGTACAAATATATTTAAAAGTAGTATAACATAAGAATTTTAATATTGCAACTTGACAGAAAGAATTATAAGAAATAAAATGAATGCAATCAATAAAGATTAAAGGAGGAAAAATTATGCCATTAGTAACAACTAAAGAAATGTTTGAAAAATCAATGAAAGAGCACTATGCAATAGGTGCATTTAATATTAATAATATGGAATTCATTCAAGCTATAACAGAAGCTGCAAACGAAGCAAAATCACCTGTTATATTACAAGTATCTTCAAGTGCAATTAAATATGCAGGAATAAAATATTTAATGAAAATGGTTGAAGCTGCAGTGGAATCTACAGATATTCCAATAGCACTTCATCTAGATCATGGACCAGATTTTGAAACTTGTAAAATGTGCATCGATGCAGGATTTACATCAGTTATGATAGATGGTTCAAAATATGATTTTGAAGAAAATGTAGCATTAACTAAACAAGTAGTAGAATATGCTCATTCAAAAGGAGTTGTTGTTGAAGCTGAATTAGGAAAATTAGCAGGAATTGAAGATGATGTAAATGTGGCTGCATCAGATGCTATGTATACAGACCCAGAACAGGCAGAAGAATTTGTAAGAAGAACTGGATGTGATTCATTAGCAATTGCAATCGGAACAAGTCATGGAGCTTATAAATTTAAAGGAGAAGCTAAATTAAGATTTGACATCTTAGCTAAAATAAAAGAAAGATTACCAAACACACCAATAGTTTTACATGGAGCATCATCAGTAATACCAAGATTAGTTGAAATGTGTAACGAAAATGGGGGAAATATTCCAGGAGCAAAAGGATGCCCAAATGAAATGCTAAAAGAAGCAGGAGAAAACGGAGTATCTAAAATCAATGTAGATACAGACTTAAGACTAGCGATGACAGCACAAGTAAGAAGAGTATTTAATGAAGATCCTTCAGTATTTGATCCTAGAAAGTATTTAGGAGAGGCTAGAAAAGAAATTAAAGCTACTGTATTAGATAAAATAAACAATGTTTTCTGTTCAGGTGGAAAAGCTTAAACAGAAATATAGAACTTACTTATAAAAATAAAAAGCAGATATAGTAAAATCTATATCTGTTTTTTTATTAATAATTTTTTTCCTTTAAAGCTCGTTTAATTTTTATTTCAGCATCTTTTTTAGCAATATCTTCTCTCTTATCAAATAATTTTTTACCTCTGCCAACTCCAAGTTGTATTTTAACTTTAGAGCCTTTAAAATAAACAGAAATAGGAACTAAAGATAGAGACTGTTGTTGTACTAGACCAAACAATTTATTAATTTCATGTTTGTGAAGTAAAAGCTTTCTAGTACGTAAAGGGTCTCTGTTAAAGATATTTCCAAATTCATATGGACTAATATGAATACCATAAACAAAAACTTCACCATTTTTTATTATAGCATATGAATCTTTTAAATTAATTTTACCATTTCTAATAGATTTAATTTCTGTTCCAGAAAGTTCAATACCAGCTTCAATAGTATCTTTTATATCATAATTATGGTAAGCATTAGGGTTTTTAGCAATTAACTTTGTTTCCATAAAATTACCTCTTTAAAAAATATAACTAATTATAACATAAGCAAAAAGAAAATAAAAGATAGAAAAAGTAAAAGAATAAAAGCGAAGCCAAAACAGATAGAGACCTCGCTTTTACAAAATAGTACTTAAATTCATCCGAAAAAAGAAAATTAAGGAAAAATCAAAATACTATTTTTATCTATATTAATGTCTAGATTTACTTGTATTAGCAGCATAATACCAAACTAATGCAATAATTAAAACGGCAACAACAGCAAGCATAATCCACATCCACATAGTAGCATTATTAGAAGCAGTGGCAGTCACTGAATCAGCATTAGTTCTAGAAGTATTATAAGAACCAGTTAAATTTTCTGTTGTAGTTCGGTTTTCGCCAGAATCTATAGCATTTTCAGTAGAGTTTGTAATATTTTCTGTAGTATTTTTTACTGCATCACCAGCATCTTCGGCTTTATTCATAACTGCATCACCAGCATCTTCGGCTTTATTCATAACTGCATTACCAGCATCTTCAGCTTTATCTTTAATTTCCTCACCAGTTTCTTCTGCAGCAGCTTTTATTTCAGTAACGTCTTCTTTAATGTCATTAGTAGTTGCATAACTTAAACCAAAAATAGAAACAATAAGTAAGAAAATTATAGAAACAATAACAATTTTATTTTTCATAATTAACCTCCATATTTTTCAGAATCTAAATTTATTTTGAACGAAAAAATAAAAAATATGCAAAAACATAAATAATAAAAAATGGAAATTTATTTTTAACAGAAAATATATAAAACATAAATAATAAAAATGAAAAAATTTGCTAAAACATAGAACATAAACGATAAGAAAAAAACATTTTAATTAAAATTTAAACAAAAAAGACGCTATTAAAAGCGTCTTAAAAAAATATAAATTATCTCTTCATTCTAATTAAAATGGCAAGTGATAAAAGTATTAATAAAGCACCAACTGCAATAAGAACTATTGCTAAAGAATTAGAAATACTTAATGCACTGTTATCAATACCAGAAGTAGTAGTATTTGAAGAAGTAGTAGATTTGGCGTTTGTAGATGATTGGTTTACAACTCTATTTGAAGAAGAATTCGAAACTTCATTTTCACCTTCGTCTTCATCATCATCAGTAGTATTTGAAGAATTATTTGAAACTGAATTTTCATCACTTTCATCATCCTCATCATCTAATTCGTCATCTACGATATTAGAATATTCATCTTCGTCGTCAACAGTAACAGTAGTGTTAGTTGCTGCCAAACTTATATTACAACAAATTAAAGCAATTGCAATAATTAAAACTAATATTTTCTTTAAATTAGACATCATTTTTCAATCCTTTCTAATTAATATAATAATATAATACACAATAAAAATAAAAAAGTCTAGATATAAAAATTATTTCTGAGCATCAAAGATTAAACTAATAATATAATCACACAATACTTTTTCAGAAATTTTACTATTAGATTTAAGCCACCACATAATAGTAGAAGTAACAGCACCAGAATAAAATTCTGACATAACAACTGTTGGAATATCAAATATTTTTCCAGAGCTATTATCTTTTTCAATTAAATCAGTAATATATTTTATTGCTGAATTATGAAAAACTGTAATAATACCTGCACCATAATTATTATTAAGCATGTTCTTAAAAAATAATTTATTAGCTCCCAAGTATTCTAAAAGATTCATAACTAAAGCTTTATAGAATTCACGAGATGAAGAATATTTTGTAACATCAAATCCATCCAATAATTCATTTTCAATATCTTTAATTACATAATCCAAAAGTTCATATTTATCTGAAAAATGACTATAAAAAGTAGTTCGATGAATCATAGCCAAATCACAAATATCAATAACCTTAATTGTATCAAAAGACTGCTTACTAAGTAATTCTAAAAGAGCATTTTTTAAAAGCTTATATGTTCTATTAGTTCTTAAATCTCCCATTTTTATCCCTCCTAAATAACTATAAATATATTATAACTTTTTTCGACAAAAGTAAAGAAAATCTACAAATGTATATACAAAACTTATACACATGTGGATTATTTTTTAAATTTAAGGAAAATGTAGTTGTAAAATTCAGCAAAAATTTTATAATAAAAAGCTAGAAAAATAAAAATTGAAAGGAGAAGATAATGTCAAAATTAGCTAAGACTATATGCAAACATAAAAAAATTATTTTAATTATAACTTTATTATTACTAATTCCATCAATTATAGGAATAAAGAATACGAAAATAAATTATGATATATTAGTATATTTACCAGAAGACATAGAAACAATCGAAGACGAAAATATACTAGCTGACGAATTTAATATGGGTGGTTTTTCAATTATCATATTAGATGATATGAAAAGTAAAGATATAGAAAAATTATCAAAAGAAATAAAGAAAATAGACAACGTAGGGAAAGTAATTAGCACTACTGACATTGTAGGAACTAATATACCAATTGAAATGATACCAGATGAGATAAAAGACAAAATATATAAAGATAATAGCACAATAATGTTAGTCACATTTAAAGAAGCAATCTCATCTGACGAAACGATGGATACAATAGAAACATTAAGAAATATAACAGATCAAAGATGCAAGATAAGCGGAATGACAGCGACTTTAATCGATACTAGAGACTTAGCAAGTTCAGAAATAGCAATCTATGTAATAATTGCAGTAGTACTATGTTTAATAGTACTAGAAATTGCACTAGACTCATTTATAACACCTATATTACTTTTAGCCAATATTGGTATAGCAATATTATTTAATATGGGAACAAATATATTTTTAGGAGAAATATCTTACATAACAAAAGCCATAAGTGCAGTTTTACAACTTGGTGTAACAATGGATTTTGCAATATTTTTATATCACAGCTATAAAGAAGAACTTAAAAATAAAAACAATATAAACGAAGCAATGGAATTAGCAATACAAAAAACTTTTAAAGCAGTACTTGGAAGCTCTTTAACAACAATCGCAGGATTCCTAGCATTATGCAGCATGAGTCTAACCTTAGGAAAAGATATTGGTATAGTAATGGCAAAAGGAGTTCTATTTGGAGTAATAAGTGTTGTAACAATATTACCTGCACTAATTCTTCAATTCAATAAGTTAATAGAAAAAACAAGTCATAAAGAAATATTACCTAAATTCGCGTTTATAAAAAACTTTGTTATTAGACATTATAAAATAATAATTATATTATTCATCATAATTTTACCAATAGCAATTTATACCAATAATAATACAAAAGCTTACTACAAACTAGATGAATCACTTCCAAAATCTTTGCCAAGTATAACAGCTAATAATGAATTAGCAGAAAAGTTTGGCTTAACATCAGAAGCAATGATATTAGTAGACAAAAATATGGAAGATTACAAAATAAATGAAATGCTAGATAAAATTGAAGAAATAGAAGGAATTGATTTTACAATTTCATATTCAAAAGTAGAAAATCTTCTTCCAAAAGAAGTGCTATCAGAAGACATAAAAGACATATTTATAAGCGACAATTATCAAATGATATTAGTAAGTTCAAAATATGAAATAGCATCAGATCAATTAAACTCACAAATAAATGAAGTAAATAAAATTATAAAACAATATGATGAAAAAGGAATGTTTGTAGGAGAAGGACCACTAATGAAAGATCTAGTTGAAATTAGTGATCACGACTTTAATAGTGTAAATACAACATCAATAGCAATTATATTCATAATTATGATTTTTGTATTAAGTTCTATTTCGTTACCAGTAATTTTAATTTGCGTAATAGAATTTGCAATATTTATAAATATGGGAATGTCTTTCCTAACAAATACAACACTTCCGTTTATTGCTTCAATAGTAATAGGAACAATTCAACTAGGAGCAACAATAGATTATGCAATATTAATTACAACAAAATATTTAGATTTAAGAAAAGAAGGATTAGAGAAAAAAGAATCTATAGGAAAAGCATTAGAAACATCAATAAGTTCTATAATGGTAAGTGGACTATGTTTTTTCGGAGCTACCTTCGGAGTAGGCGCATATTCAAAAATAGAAATGATTGGATCTCTTTGCACATTAATGTCAAGAGGAGCAATTATAAGCGTAATTATAGTAATAATGGTACTACCAGCATTACTTATGATTTTTGATAAATTAATATGTAAAACAACAATGAAAATGAAAGAAATCAAATAGAAAGGAAATGATGAAAATTATGAATAATAAAGTGTCTAAAATAGCAGCAGGAATCTTATTAGGGACAATGCTTACATATACAGTACCTGTAACAGCATTTACAAAAGATGAAACAGTGTACTCTAATTTAAAAAGCAATGGTGAAGAATACAAAACAATAGTAACAACACACATCATAAACGAAGATGATGAAAAACTTCTAAAAGATATGACAGATCTTTTGAATATAGAAAATACAAGTGGAGATGAAAAATTCACACAAGACGGAACAAGTATAGTGTGGGAGGCAAATGAAAACGACATATATTATAAAGGAGAAACTCAAAAAGAACTGCCAATAGATATAAATGTTAGATATGAATTAGATGGAAAAGAAATTTCATCAGAAGAAATAGCTGGAAAAACAGGGAAAGTAAAAATTACAATTGAAATTACTAACAAAGATGAACATGAGGTAACAATAAAAAATAAAACAGAAAAAATGTACACACCATTTATTGTAGCGACAGGAATATATATAGACAACGAACATAATAAAAACATAGAAGTAACAAACGGAAAAATAATCGATGATGGTTCAAAAACAATGATTGTAGGTCTTACTTTCCCAGGAATGCAAGAAAATTTAAACATAAATAAAAGTAACATAGAAATTCCAACTACTATAGAAATAACAATGGATTCTAAGAACTTTGAAATGAAGAACATTATTAATTATGTAACACCAAAAATAATTGAAAAAACTGATCTAGATATATTTAGTAAACTAAATGACATATATAACAAAATAAATAAATTGCAATCTGCTAGCAAGCAAATTGAGGATGGAGCTAATACGCTAGCAGAAGGAACAGCAACATATATAGAAAAATCGGAAGAATTTAATAATGCTATAAACCAATTTTCAAATGGAATAAATACGGCAAATAAAAGTTACGAAGATTTAGATGAAGGAATAAACACATTAAATAATTCTATTCCAACATTAACATCAGGAAGTAAGCAAATCTCAGACGGACTAAGTCAAGTAAATTATGGAGTAAAAACAATGAATGATAAATTGTCTGCATCTGAAGAAAAAATAACAGATTTGCAAAAAGGAATAGAAAATATAGTAAATGGAATAAGCAATTTAAATTCTAATATAGTAGTAGAAGACAATACAAATAAAATTAATACAATAAACAATCAAATCATTAGTAACTCTCAAAATATAGCACGATTAAAACAATCAAATCAAAAAATGTCAGAGTTATTGAAAGATGAAACATTATCCGAAGACTTTAAATTAATAATTAACAACCAAATTAATATAAATAATGAATCAATTGAAAATTTAACAAAAGATAATAATCATTTGGAAGAAACAATAACTTCATTAAAAAGATCAACAGAAATAACAAGAACAATAAAAGAAAATTTAGATAGATTAGAATCAGAATCTAACCAAGTAACTCAAGGAATAAACATATTAATAGGAAATATAGGGGAACTAAGTCAAGGAGTTTCAAGTTTATATGATAATACAGAAAAACTAACACTAGGAGCTAATACTTTATATGATGGAACATTAACTTTAAGAAGCGGAAGCAATCAATTAAAAGTAGGTTCAAAACAAATGAAAGATGGATTAAGCATACTAACAACTAACGCAAAAACAATATATGTAGCTGATAGTAAATTACTTGAAGGTGCAAAAACAATAGAACAAGGAGCAGCAGAACTGGCACAAGGTACAAAGAAATTCAATGAAAGTGCTATAAATCCAATATGCAATTATATAATAGGAGATGTAAAAGATTTAAGTATAAGAGCAGAGAAGTTAAAAGAATTATCTGAAAAATACAATACATTTACTAAATTAAATGAAGAACAAAATAAAGGAAAAGTTAAGTTTATAACAATTATAGATTCGATAAAAAATACTGATGAAAATAAAAGTCAAGAAGAAGTAGATAAAAAAACATCAAAATAAAATTAATTAAAGTAGTATAAATTAAAAAAACATATGCCACTTAAGGAAAATATGAGCAAAATAAAAAATGAGATAAAAAAAGCCGATAGTAAGCAATATTATCATTGTTTTTTTGAAATTAATAGAAAATAAAATTTTTATTAACACAAATAATTTAATTATGGTAAGATATAATAAATATAAAATTAATTTTAAAAGGAGAGCATATGTCAAAAGAATTAATAAATTATGCAGCCAATGAATCCAATATAAAATGGCAAAATATAATTAAAAGAGAAGATATATTATATAAGAGAAATAATGACTTGCGTTCAGAATTTGAGCGTGATTATAACAGAATAATTCATAGTACAGCATATAGAAGATTAAAACATAAAACACAAGTCTTTTTTTCACCAGAAAATGACCATATATGTACACGCAGTGAGCACGTAGCACATGTTGAATCTATAAGTTATACTATAGCAAAATATTTAGGACTAAATACAGAGTTAACTAGAGCAATTGCAACTGCACATGACTTAGGACATAGCCCTTTTGGGCATCAAGGAGAAAAAATTCTAAACAAATTTTCCGAAGAAGATATAGGTGAAAAATTTTGGCATGAAAAAAATGGATTAGAAATGGTAGATAAAATTGAAATACTAGAAACTCCAAATGGAGAAAAAACTAACATGAATCTAACCTATGCAGTACGTGACGGAATTGTCTCACATTGTGGTGAAATTGATGAAAATCAATTACGACCTAGAGATGAAATAATTGATTTAGCAGAATACAAATATCCTAATCAATTTGCACCATATACTTGGGAAGGTGTTGTAGTAAAAATATCAGACAAAATTTCATACTTAGGCAGAGATATAGCAGATGCAGTAAGATTAGGAATTCTAGATGAACACTTAGAAGAATTATATAAGTTATTAAACTATGATTCTAAAAAAAGAATAAACAATACTGTCATCATAAATGAATTAGTTTATGACCTTTGCCAAAATTCAAATCCAGAAAAAGGATTATGTTTTTCAGACAAAATGTTCAAAATGATTAATGAGATAAAAAAATTCAATTATCAAAATATTTACTTATCAGATAAATTACTAAAATCAACAGAATATTTTGAACTTGTATTAAATAATTTATATACTACACTAAAATCTACATATAAAAATAAAGAAAATGCAAATAAAATTTGCCCAGAATTAGTTACAGATTTTGAAAACTGGTTAAAAAAATACTGGAATTTAGAAAGAGAGAATAATCTAAAAAATAAAGTTGTTTTTAATATGAATAACGCAAAAGATTATTTTAGAGCAATAATATACTATATTTCAGGAATGACAGATAATTATGCAACAGAAATGTATAACAAAATAATTAAATTTTAAAAATAATTATAGTAAATTATTTTTTATAAGAAAAATATTGTAATAAATTTTATTATATTATATAATCCAAAATATGAATAAGGGAGTAATTAGCACAAAGAGTGTAACATAGGCAACATACCCGATTTTAAAAATCTGTCTATGTTTTAAATAATGAGACTTGTTTGCATTAAAAATAAATGCAAACTAAGTCTTTTTTTGTTAAGAACTTAAAGTTTGCAAAAAAGATTAAGGAGGAAAAGGTATTGAAAGAGTATTTGAAAAGTACAGAAGAAGTTTTAAAAGCAGTAAATTCAACTCCAAATGGAATAACTTCAAATCAAGCCAAGGAGGTTCTAGAAAAGCAAGGACCTAATAAGCTAAGAGAACCCAAAAAAGATGGTATCATTAAAAGATTTTTTAAATCTTTGATGGATCCTATGATAATTATGCTTTTAGCTGCTGCAGCAATATCTGCAGTTACTGCTGTTATTAGTGGAGATTCTTTCACCGATGTATTTATTATTTTATTTGTTGTAATAGTAAATACAATTTTAGGATTAGTTCAAGAAAGTAAAGCTGAAAACGCAATAGACTCTCTTATGGAGATGACAAAAGCAACATCAAAAGTAATAAGAGATGGAGTAATTCAAAATATAAAAAGTGAAGATTTGGTTGTAGGAGATGTAATAGTTTTAGAAGCAGGAGATGCTATTCCAGCCGATTGCAGAATATTAGAAGCTTTCAGTATGAAAGTAGAAGAAGCTGCGTTAACAGGAGAATCAGTACCTGTAACAAAAATAGTAGATTTAATAAATCTAAAAGAAAATACAATGGACATTCCATTAGGCGATAGAACAAATATGCTTTACAGTGGAAGCACTGTAGCTTATGGAAGAGGAAAAGCTGTAGTTGTAGCAACAGGTATGGAGACAGAAATGGGAAAAATTGCTGAAGCTCTTCAAACTGAAAAAGAAGAAAAAACGCCACTTCAAAAGAAAATGGCTGAAATATCAAAAGTGCTTACAAAACTAGTAGTTGGAATAAGTGTTTTTGTATTCATATTTGGAATCGTAAAAACAGGAGATTTTACAGGAGAACATATACTAGACACATTTTTAATTGCGGTTGCACTTGCAGTTGCAGCTATTCCAGAAGGATTACCTGCAGTTGTAACAATAATTCTTTCAATGGGTGTAACTTCAATGTCAAAAAGACAAGCACTAATAAGAAAACTAAATGCAGTTGAAACATTAGGATGCACACAAGTAATTTGTACTGATAAAACAGGAACTTTAACTCAAAACAAGATGACTGTTGTTGAAAATGAAACTTCAAACGAAAAGCTATTAGCAGAAGCTATGGCACTATGTTCAGATGCTGAAATTGGACCAAACGATAAAGAAGCAATAGGGGAGCCAACAGAAGCTGCTTTAGTTAATTTTGCCAATAAATTAGACTTGCCAAAATATAAATTGGAAAAAGAAGCACCTAGAATAGGAGAAGCGCCATTTGATTCAATGAGAAAAATGATGTCTACAGTACATGAAAAAAATGGAAAAATAATTCAATATACAAAAGGTGCTTGTGAAATATTATTAGAAAGATGTAAAAGCTTTTTAGATGAAAATAATAATATAGTTCCTATAACAAATGAAATAAAAGAAAAGATAAAAAAAGAAAACAAAAAATATGCAGATAAAGCACTAAGAGTTTTAGGAGCATGTTATAAAGAATACGATAAAATACCAAAAGATTTTGAACCAGACACATTAGAAAAAGATTTAATATTTATTGGTTTTGTTGGAATGATAGATCCTTGCAGACCAGAAGTGTATGATGCAATAAAAAATTGTAGAAAAGCTGGTGTAAGACCTGTAATGATAACAGGAGATCATATAGATACAGCTACAGCAATTGGTAAAGATTTAGAAATTATCCAAGATTCTTCAGAAGCCATAACTGGAGAAAAGCTAAACAATCTTTCTGATGAAGAAATGATTAAAATAGTTAATAAATGCTCAGTATTTGCAAGAGTACAACCAGAACATAAAACTAAAATAGTAAAAGCACTAAAATCTCAAGAATTAGTAGTAGCTATGACAGGAGATGGAGTTAATGATGCTCCTTCTATAAAAGCTGCAGACATTGGAATCAGTATGGGAATAACAGGAACAGATGTAACTAAAGGTGCATCAGATATGATTTTAGCAGATGACAACTTTGCTACAATAGTAAATGCAGTAGAAGAAGGAAGAAAAATTTATGACAATATAAGAAAAGTTCTTCAATTCCAACTTGCAACAAATATGGCAGAAGTTTTATATGTATTTATCTCATCTGCAATGGGAATTACAATTGTAACACCACCACAATTATTATGGATTAACATGGTAACAGACAGTACACCAGGATTAGCATTAGGAATGGAAAAGGCAGAAGGAAACTTAATGGAGAGAAAACCCCGCAAATCAAACGAAAGCGTATTCTCAGGAGGAACAGCCTTTGCAATAGGTTCACAAGGCGTAATAATGGCAATTATCATCTTAGCATCCTTCTTCATAGGTCAACACATAGAGTTAGGAAGATATGGAATATTTGAATCAGCAGATGGTATGACAATGGCATTCTTAACAGCAAACTTCATACAAATGTTCCATGCAATATGTATGAGATCACAAGACGGTTCAATATTTACTATGAAAAATAAAAACTGGTGGCTAGTAGGTTCGTTTATACTATGTACACTATTAACCCTAGGAGTAATATATATACCTGTATTATCAAATTTATTTGGACTAACTTCAATTAGCTTAAAAGAATTAGCGGTAGCATTTGGATTAGCATTTTTAATAGTTCCAATAAAAGAATTAATAAAAGTATTTCAAAGAATGCATAAAAAAACGAAACAAGCATAAAACAAATATTTACAATTAGACGTTATTTTTTAAAGTAACGTCTAATAATTTAAAAAAGGAGAAAACAATGATAACTAATTTTTTATTGGTATTACTAGGATTCGCCTTATTGATAAAAGGAGCAGATTTTCTAGTAGAAGGAGCAAGTGGAATAGCAAAAAAATTTCATATACCTGAAATAATTATAGGTCTTACAATTGTTTCAATTGGTACATCAATGCCCGAATTATTTGTTAGCCTAACATCAGCTATAAAAGGCTATGAAGACTTAGCAATAGGAAATGTTATAGGAAGTAATTTATGTAATTTGCTTTTAATATTAGGTTTATCTGCAACAATAAAACCAATAATATTTAAAAAAGAAACAAAATTTATAGAAATTCCAATGTGCTTAGGAATAACAATTATTTTTATGATACTTTGTAATATAGGAAATGGAATTTCAAGAATTGATGCTGGAATTTTAATAGCATTATTTGTATGTTTCATAATTTACACAATAGTAATGTCAAAAAAAGGGGAAGATTTTGATGAAATTGATGAAGAAACTAGAAAGAAAGAAACAGAAGAAGGAAGCAAAAGAAGCACAATTATAAATATCATATGGATAATAATTGGTATAATTGCTCTAAAATTTGGAGGAGATTTTGTAGTAAATAATGCAGAAAAAATTGCAAGAGCATTTCACATTAGTGAAAAAATTATTAGTTTAACAATTGTAGCAATCGGAACCAGTCTTCCCGAACTAGTAACAAGCGTAACTGCTGCTATAAAAGGAGATTCAGATATAGCAATAGGAAATATTATTGGATCAAATATATTTAATATTTTGCTAATAATTGGAGCATCAGCAATAATCAGACCAATTATTTATAATTCAACATACAATTTACAATTAGCAATACTAATAATATCTACGATTGTTTTAGGAATATTTCCATATACAGACAAAAAAGATGAAATGACAAGATCAAATGGAATTACATACTTAATGTTATACGGATTATATATGGCAATGCTATTTGTTTAATATAAAATAAAAACAAAAAATACTATCATTTTTAGTAGTTAAATGATAGTATTTTTCATTTTGAATAATTAATATACAATACGCCATATTTGTAGTTTAAAACTTGTAAAAATAACCAAAGTCTGATATGATATAAAAGTAAAAAATATCGATTATAGAAATCTTTAAAAAGTGAGATAATAAAATATGAACGATAAAATATTAATAGTTGCAAACCCTGTTGCTGGAAAAGGAAAAGTAAAAAAAGATGTAAGAATAATTAAAAAAAATTTTGAAGATTCTGGTTATCAAGTCATAACAAAGTATACTACGAAAAATGTAAATGCTGAAGAAATTGTAAAATCAGAAATTGATGATAAAGATATAGTAGTAGCAGTAGGAGGAGATGGAACTTTAAATGAAGTTGTAAATGGAGTAACAAAATCTAACAAGAAAGTTAGAATAGGATTTATTCCTTTAGGAACAACAAACGATTTTGCAAGAACATTAAAAGTACCAACTAACAAATACAAGTTATCGCAAAATATTGATAAAACAAAAAACATAGAGTGTGATACAGGTTCATTTAACGGAAAATGTTTTAACTACGTTTCTGCATTTGGAGTTTTTGCACAAACATCTTGCAATACAGATAGAAAAGAAAAAAACAGATTTGGAAGGCTTGCATATCTTAGAAAAGGAACAGAAGATTTTTTCAAAATAAACGAATCATATCATTTAAAAATTACTACTGACAATGAAGTTATCGAAGATGATTTTGAATACGGAAGTATAAGCAATTCAAAGTATATGGGAGGTTTTCAACTTTTTAAGGAAGATGAAGTAAAAGTTAATGATGGAAAATTTGAAGTGTTGCTAATAAAGAAAACTAGAAATAAAGCTGCTCTTCTAGGAACATACGCAAAGTTAATTATGCAAATAAGAGATGAAAATGTAATATATTTAAGAACATCAAAACTTAATATCGAAACAACAGAAAAAATAAAATGGTCGCTAGATGGCGAATCAGAAACAAGCACAGGACCAGTTGAAATAAAAAACCTAAACAAAAATATATCTATAATAACAATGTAAAAAATAAAGGAGTAAAAATGATAAATATATTACTTTGCGGAAACAGAGGAGTATTTGATGGAGCTCTGAGTGAACTTATATCAATAACAAACACTACAAAAGAGCCAATAAGATGCTATATATTTACAATGGATGTATCACATTTAAATTCTAAGTATATAGACATAACCCAAAAACAAGCCAATTTTTTAAATAAAGTAGTAAAAAGCAAGAATAAACAAAATGAAGTAATAAGAGTAGATGTAACCAATATCTATAAAAAAGAATTTGGAGGATCTGCTAACGAAAATGCATATTGTACACCTTATACATTGCTAAGATTGTTAGCTGATTTAATTCCCAATATTCCAGATAAATTATTGTATCTAGATATAGACATGATGATAGCAAAAGATCTATCTAGCTTGTACAACACAGATATAACTGATTATGAATATGCAGCCGTAAAAGAAAAATATGGATGTTGGATAATAAGGCCAGATTACATTAATGCTGGGATGCTATTAATGAATATAAAAAAAATAAAGCAAACGAAATTATTAGAAAAAGCAAGAAACAAAATAAAAAACAAAAAAATGTTATTTGCAGATCAAGATGCAATTTTTTGGAGTACAACAAAGAAAAAACATTTGCCAAGAATATATAATGAACAATCAAAATACAATAAAAAAGATACCGTTATATGCCATTTTTGTAAAAGATTAATGTGGCTACCATATCCAAGAACGGAAAATATAAAGCAATGGCAAATTGAAAAAGTACATAAAATTTTAAAATGTCACGCTTTCGACAAGGATTTAGAAGAATATAAAAAATGGAAAAAAGAATATGAAATAGGAGAAGAAAATGCTAGGGAAGGGAATAAAAGTGAAAAAAGGGAATAATACTATTCCAATATTTTTTGCTGTAGATGATGGTTATATACCATTTCTTGCAGTAGCAATAGAAAGTATATTAGCTCACGCGTCAAAAGAAAATTATTATCTAATAAAAATACTTTACACAAATATTTCAGATAAAAACAAAAGAATAATAAAAAAATATGAAAATGATATTTTAAATATAGAATTTGTAGATTTAACATACTACATTAACGAAGTCAAAGATAAATTATATACAAGAGATTATTATACTAAAACAACATATTTTAGACTATTTTTACCAGACCTATACCCACAGTTTGACAAGGTTCTATACCTAGACAGTGATATTACAGTACTAACTGATATAGCAGAACTTTACAATATAAATGTAAAAGATAATTTAGTTGCTGCAGCACCAGATGACGTAATTCAAAATGAACCTATATTTCAAGAATACGTCGAAAAAGTAGTTGGCGTTTCAGACTACAGACATTATTTTAATGCTGGTATATTAGTTATGAACCTAGATGAACTTAGAAAATTCAAATTTCAAGAAAAATTCTTATATCTATTAGAAACAACAAAATATGCTGTAGTACAAGACCAAGATTATCTAAATAGAATGTGCAAAGGAAGAGTAAAATTATTCGATAATACTTGGAACAGAATGCCTATAGGTGGTGATATAGTACCTAGAGAAGAACTAAAACTAATTCATTATAATTTAGCGTATAAACCATGGCATTTTGAAGATATACTATATAAAGAATATTTTTGGGAAACTGCCCAAAAAACCGAATTTTTTAATGACATACAAAGAATAAAAGACACATATTCAGATGAGGAAAAATTCAAAGATAGAGAAGCTTATACTAAATTAAAAATACTTGCTCAAAAAGAAAGTGATTGCGTGGGAGATGATAGGATAAAGACAAAGCTGAAATTAAAATCAACTGAAAAGATAAGCGAATTATCAAATGAAAGAGTTAGAATATTAAGTGAAATAGAAAATCTAGAAAAAGAAGGTTTATTTGATAAAGACGCCGAAAAAGATCCACCTACAATTACTCTAGAATCAGAAAATGTAGATTACTTAAATGAAAAAATTACTAGTAAAGTAAAAAACATATTTGCAAACAAAACAGGTGAATACTTTTTAAAAAATATAATAAAAACACAAAAGCTTTTAATTAAAGATATCAAAGGAATAGAAAATTTAAATAAAATAAAAGATGGGGCAATAATTACTTGCAACCATTTCAATCCATTTGATGCATTTGCAGTAGAAGCAGCATTTAGAAAGTCTAATTTAGTTAAAGATAAAAAATTATATAAAGTTATTAGAGAAGGAAATTATACCAATTTTCCTGGATTATATGGTTTCTTTTTTAGAAACTGCGATACGCTTCCACTAAGCTCAAGCACAAAAACAATGAAGGAATTTATTAAAGCTACAGAAACAATACTTCAAAGAGGAGATATAATTTTAATCTATCCAGAACAAAGCTTATGGTGGAACTATAAAAAACCAAAGCCATTAAAACCAGGAGCATTTAAGTTAGCAACAAAGAATAATGTTCCAATCGTACCAATTTTTATAACAATGCAAGATAGTAAAGTAGTTGGAGAAGATGGATTTATGGTTCAAGAATATATAATAAACATTGAAGAACCAATATATCCAAATCAAAACCTAACTTACAAAGAAGCTGTTCAAGAAATGAAAGATAAAAATTATAAAGTTTGGAAAAAAGTATATGAAGACTTTTATAAAATATCACTTGAATATACAACTCCACCTGAAAAAATGCCAAAATATTAATATATAAAAGGTTAGAATTATGAATATAAAAAATCATAAACTCAAAACAATATATTATGAAGATGAATTAAATGATGAGTTTTCATCTGCAAAAATTATTCCAAGAGAAATAAATGAAAATTATAAATATAACAAAAATCCTGTATGGGATTTTTGTTCATATTTATGCCAAAACTACTTAAGTATGCCAATAAAAATAATATACTCAAAAATAAAATTTAAATTAGAATTTATTGGCAAAGAAAAATTGAATAGCCATAAAAATGAAGGATATTTTATATATGCAAATCATACGCAAGCATTTGCTGATACTTTCATACCAAGCTTAGCAAATTTCCCTAAAAGAAATTTTTTAATAGTAAATCCTGAAAATATATCTATGAAAGGATCTGGATGGCTAGTTGAATTATTAGGAGCAATACCAGTTCCAGGTAACAAAAAAGCAACTAAGAGCTTTCTAGAGCAAATAAAAAAAAGAATAGAACAAAATTATTCAATTACAATATATCCTGAAGCACACATTTGGCCATTTTATACAGATATCAGAAATTTCAAATCAGTATCATTTAAATATCCAGTAAAGTTTAATAAGCCAGCATACTCAATAACAAATACATATCAAACATATGGAAAAAACAACGATAAATTAAAAATAATATCCTACATAGATGGTCCATTTTATTCAGATCAAAATTTAAAGCCAAAAGAAGCACAGGAAAAATTAAGAAATGAAATATATAATTGTATGAAAAAAAGAAGTCAAAATAGCAATTTCAACTACATAGAATATAAGAAAAAGAGTAATAGTTGAAAAAGAAATCAATCTTTGATATATTAAAAATAAATAAAACTTTGGAGAAAAACAATGGAGCATTGGAGTATAGAAGATTATAAAAATTATACAGATGGAAGAAAAAAGAAATCAAAATATAAATCAAACAAAACTTCTATAGATGGACATACTTTTGATAGTCAAAAAGAAGCAGAATACTATTGTGAATTAAAAAATAGGTTAAAAGCCAATGACATTAAAGGATTCTGCCTGCAACCTACTTTTATATTGGCAGCAGGAGTTAAATATAAAGCGGATTTTATAGTATTTAACAATGATGGAACAGAAGAGATAATAGATGTCAAAGGATTTAAAACTAAAGAATATATAACAAAGAAAAAAGTTTTTGAAGATAAATTTAATCTAAAAATTAAAGAAATATAAAATACAAAAGAAAAAATAATAAAGGAGATATAAAAATTGAAGGAATAGGTGAAATATGAAGTATTTTGATACTCTACTAGAAGAACAAGAAACATCTATAAACATAGCATATGATCAAGAAAAAATAGAAATATATACAAATCGAGTAGATGTAATAAAAAATTTAACTAGAGAAATCGGAAAACCAACAACAAGAGATAAAAAAGGAAAAACCTATTGGATGGGTGCAATATGGCAAATACCATTCTCAGATATCTCAACTATTTCTAAAATATTAAATAAAGAAATCTTAATTGATAAAAACTTTAAGCCAAAGAAAAAAGAAACTGAAGAAAAAAACGGATTTGAGCAATTTAGAATTTTTTAATAAAAGCTTAAAAGTTATTAATTACATTATACGGAGCATCATATAAATATATCTAATATAAATTCACACATTTTTTATAAATAGAATATTATACTTTATTAAATCATAAAACTCTTATATAAATTTCATACATAAACTCAAAAAGAAAAATTATCAAATGACAAAAGAAAGTAGTTTATACTTTCTTTTTATTAATTAATATAAAAATAAGGAGGAAAGATGAAGGTATTATTAGTAAATGGGGGACCCCATGAAAAAGGATGTACATATACAGCACTAAATGAAGTTGCAAAAACATTAGAAAAAGCGGGTATAGAAACAGAAATATTTTGGATAGGATTAAAACCAATAGCAGGATGTATAGGATGCAAAAAATGCAGAGAAACAGGAGAATGTGTATTTGATGATGTAGTAAATAAGTTTACCAAAAAGGCAAAAAAAGCCGATGGATTTATATTTGGAACACCAGTTCATTATGCAGCCGCTTCTGGAGCAATAACATCTTTTATGGACAGATGTTTTTATTCTGCAGGAAATGAATTTAGATATAAGCCAGCAGCTGCAGTAATATCAGCAAGAAGAGCTGGAACAACAGCAACATATGATCAAATCAATAAATACTTTGGAATATCAGAAATGCCAATAATTTCTTCTAGATACTGGAACATGGTTCATGGTAGCAAACCAGAAGATGTTCTAAAAGATGAGGAAGGATTACAAACAATGCGAATACTAGCTAGAAATATGGCATATTACTTAAAATGCATTGAGGCAGGAAAGAAAATGGGAATACCAATGCCAGAAAAAGAAGAAATAACATTTACAAACTTTATTAGAGAATAGAAAGAGATTAAAAACATGAAATACAAGGGCAGAACATTAGATTCAAAAGAATATTTTTTAGCTGATATTTATAATGAAAGCAGAGGCATATACGAATATAGAAGAAAAGAGCCCCAAAATGAAACATCAAGAAAAAATCATAATGGACTATTTCTAAAAATAAGTAAATGGAGTAATACTTTACATATAGGTGAATTAGTAGGATGTTTAATAGCACAAAAAATAGGATTTAAAACATGTGATGTCGAACTTTTTCGTCAGCATAGAATAAGAAATTTATATGACATTGGAGCCATTAGTTATATAGAGCTAGCAAAAGATGACACAATCATTACAGCAGAAAGTCAGATAACAAGGCATAAAAAATTAAATAATATGCCATACCCAATCAGTCAAACAGTAGACATAGACACAATCTTTGATGCAATATTTAGATTAATGCAAACAGAACACAGACCCTATCAAGAATATCTAAAATTTAAACAAGATTTTATAAATATGATAATATTTGATATAAAAGTACTAAATTCAGATAGAACTTTAGAAAATTGGTTAATAAGAAAAAACAAAACTACAGGAGAAATCGATTTATATCCAATGTTTGATAATTCAGCAATATTAGGATTTGAAGAGAATGTTCCTCTAGAAACAGAAGGGGAAGAAGAATATGAAAAAATCGTAAAAGATTATAACGAAAAAGAAAAAACAATAGCAATAACTACTCCTAAAAAAAGAAATACAGAAAATCAGTCAGAAAGCTATAGAGAAGTTTTGATGTATTTATTGCAAAAATATCCAATAGAAACTAAAAAAGCAATTATCCAATCTGAGAAATTTACAGTTAAAGACCTAAAAGAAATTTTAGATGAAATATACCCTGGTAATAATGAAGGAGAATCACCTATTGAAATAGAAACTTCCAGAAAACAATTTGCAATAGATTTATATCTATCAAGAGAAAAAGGAATAAAGGAAGTTATACAGGAATTTCAAATTGCTCAAAAGAAAAAAACAGAAGATCAAAAATAAAAGAAAAAACCATACTGAAAAGTCAGCATGGCCTGTACACTTGAAACACTATAAATTAAGTGTTATAATGAAACAGGAGATTGATAGTCTCTATCAATACTCTGCTATATAGAAAAAAGTATTCCTAAATAAGCCTGATCCCGCAAGAATCGTGGCTTATGAAAAGGAATACTTTTATTTTTCGCTTAGTAAAGAAACGCATCTAGAAAAAATGATGAAAATAAACTCATACATTTCTTCATCCGAAAAATTATCTTCAATAAAATGCTTTATAGAAGTGAATGCTAATTTGAAATCATCATCCATATCTTTCATCAGTGTTGTATAATCTAGGCGCGAATCGCCAGAGGTCTGAAATGTTTTGTAAAAAAGACTTCTATGATACATAACTTCTAATGCATCGTAAGCATCAAGTATTTGCTCCTCAAGAGCCACATATTCTTCAAAGCTACAAAGTCCAGAAACGTACTTAGGTCTGACATCTTTTAGCTTCTCTAAATCTCCTTCAATTAAGTTTTTATATTCTTCTATTTCATAACGAAAATAATGTTTATTCATAAAAACAACTCCTCTCAATTTTAAAAAATAAATTGCGGAGTATTTCGAGAGATTTTTCAATCGGATCACTATTTCATATTTTCAATGTACATATGCAAAAGCATACAAATACATTATACCACAAATATCGAGCAAAATCAATTATGTTAACTTGCAAATAAGTATAATTCTCATATTCCAATTTAAAAGAAAATATGATAAAATAATGCAAAATCTGTGAGGAGATACAAATGAAAGCAAAAAAATTAATTCACACGTTTTTTGAATTAGATAAAAAAGATAGAAAGATGTATATGCTACAAGTTGCTACATTAAATACTTTTATAGTCGGGCTAATCAAACTGTTTTTTGGAATAATATATTCCTCTATATGGTTTTTCATGAATGCGGTATTTTATGGCATATTAACATTTTCAAAATATAGGTCAGTAAGAGATTATGCAAAAATAAAAAAGGTAAAAGATAGATCTCTTAGAAGAAGAATTGCATACAAAAATTACCTATACAACGGATGGTTGCTAATGTTACTTGGAATAGCCTACTTTATAATAAATTTAATAATGTTCAAAAGCGGAAACACAAATAATAATTTAGGTGGTTATCTAGTTTACTTAGTAGCATTATTATCTGCAACAAATATTACAATATCAATAATAGAAGTAAAAAAATACAGAAGAAAACATGATCCTATAGTAGCAGCAGCATGTCAAGGAAATATAGCAAAAGCCTTAACTACAATTGTATTAACACAAGTGGTATTACTTGATGCGTTTGCAGAAAAATCAATAAAAATTGTAAAAATAGATGGTATAACTGGAATGTGTGTAGGAACAATTATTATATTATTAGGAATACGAATGGTAATAAAGATTATAAAAGAAGATAGAGAAATTCTTCTAAAACCACATTTTTAAGGAGGAAAAAATGAACGAACTAGAAAAATATTATTTTACATCAGAAAGCGTAACAGAAGGACATCCAGATAAGCTATGCGATACAATATCAGATAAAATATTAGATGAATGCATAAAACAAGATAAGAATTCAAGAGTTGCAGTTGAAACATTTGCTAGCAATAATTGTATAACAATAGCAGGGCAAATAACATCAAACGCCGAACTAAGCATAGAAAATCTTGTCAGAAATACAGTAAAAGAAATAGGATATTTTGGAGAAGAATATGATATAGATTACAAAACATGTAATATCCATATTGATATAACAAAACAAAGTCCAGATATAGCAATGGGAGTAGATATAGGCGGTGCTGGAGATCAAGGAATAATGTTTGGATATGCTTGTACAGAAACAGAAAATTATATGCCATTTGCAATAAACATGGCTCATAAACTTTCAAAAAGACTAACAGATGTACGAAAAAGCGGAGAAATACCTTTTCTAGGTCCAGATGGAAAAACACAAGTAACAGTTGAATATGAAGGAAATATTCCTAAAAGAATAGAAACAATACTTGTATCTACTCAACACATGAAAACAGCAACATTAAAACAAGTAAGAGAAGCTATTATTGAAAAAGTAATAAAACCAACTATTCCAACAGAAATGATAGATAGCAAAACTAAAATATATGTAAATCCAACAGGAAGATTTGTAATAGGAGGACCTTTAGGAGACACTGGATTAACAGGAAGAAAAATAATAGTTGATACATACGGAGGGTATAGTCGCCATGGAGGAGGAGCTTTTTCAGGAAAAGATGCTAGCAAAGTAGATAGATCAGCAGCATATATGTTAAGACATATTGCAAAAAATATAGTTGCAAATGGACTAGCTGAAAAATGCGAAATTCAAGTATCATATGCAATAGGAATAGAAAAGCCACTTTCAATTTATGTAAATACTTTCGGAACAGGAAGAAAAACAAATCAAGAAATTATTAAAATAATAGAAGAAAAATTTGATTTAACACCAAAAGGAATCATAGAATATTTAGGTCTTCAAAAACCAATATTTTCAAAAACTACAAATTATGGACATTTTGGAAAAGAAAACTTACCTTGGGAAAAAGTTATCAAATTGTAATTATATAAATAACAACAGTAGCTTTCCTATAAATAAAAAGAAGATTAAAAATAATGGAATTACTATAAAAGTCATGAGTTTGAAATAATAAAAAATAACCAAAGAAACTGCAAGTAATTGCAAGTAATAATATTCAATAAAAGAAATTTCTACATAAGCAAATAAATGTTTGACACCATATGCAAAATCTGCTATAATAAAAAATACGCTTTTATCATAATAGATAGAAAAAATATAAATAATAAAACAGTACTATCTTATTTAAAAGTAGTACTGTTTTATTTAATTCAAAAACTATATTATTAAAATACTTATGAGGAGAAAAAAATGGAAAAAGAAAATATTTTAGGAACAGAAAAAATAGGAAAACTACTAAGAAAATTTGCTATTCCATGTGTTATATCAATGCTAGTAAATTCAATTTATAACATGGTTGACCAAATATTTATAGGATGGGGAGTTGGATATCTAGGAAATGGTGCTACAAACATAATTTTCCCAATAAATATAATCTGCTTAGCTTTTGCATTAATGTTAGGCGATGGAACATCAGCATACTTAAGTTTAAAATTAGGCGAAAAGAAAAAAGATGAAGCATCTAGAGGAGTAGTTAGTGGAATACTTGCATCAATAGTAATTTCTGTAATATTCTTCGTAACAATAATTACATGTCTACCGCTACTTATTAATATATTTGGATGTACAGATTCACTAAGACCATATGCACTAGAATATGGATACGCATTAGCAATAGGTTTACCATTCATGATGATAGGCACAACTTTAAATTCAGTAATAAGAGCTGATGGAAGCCCAAAATATTCTATGATATCAATGGTATCAGGAGCAATTCTAAATATTATATTAGATCCAATTTTTATATTTATACTTAAATGGGGAGTTAAAGGAGCAGCAATAGCAACAGCAATTAGTCAGATCTTAACATTTATTCTAAACATCTGTTATGTAAAAAAATTCAAATCTATTCAAATAAATAAAAAAGACTTAAAAATAGATATAAAAGCAGTTTTAAAAGTAGCATCATTAGGAATAAGTAGTTTTATCACTCAAATGAGTTTTGTTATAGTTATGGCTGTCGAAAACAATCTACTAAATAAATTAGGAACAGCATCAAAATATGGTTCAGACATTCCAATTACAGTACTTGGAATAGTATTAAAAATAAATCAAATACTAAATAGCATAATAATAGGAATAGCTGTAGGCTCACAGCCAATAATAGGATATAACTATGGTGCAGGAAATGCAGAAAGAGTAAAATCTACTCTAAAAAGAGTTTTAGGAATCAGCATAATTGTTAGCACAGTTGCTTTTATTTTATTCCAATCTATACCAGGCAAACTTATATCAATATTTGGAAGCGGAAATGAAAAGTATATAGAATTTGCATGTCTAGCATTTAGAAGATACCTATTACTAGTTATATGTAATGGAATACAAATTCCATCAGGAATATTCTTCCAAGCAATTGGAAAAGCGCAAAAAAGTGCAGTATTATCATTATCAAGACAAATCATATTTCTAGTTCCAGCAATGCTAATATTAGGAAATATTTTTGGAATTGAAGGAATTTTATTTTCCGGTCCAGTTGCAGATGGACTATCTTTTATAATAGCAGGAACACTAATAATTTCGGAAGTAAGAAAACTAGGAAAATCAGATATTCAAAGTCAATCATTAATAGATGATACAAGTACAGATAATATACTACTAGAAAAAGCAGTAATTACTGTATCAAGAGAATACGGTTCAGGAGGAAGATACATAGCAAGACTTGTAGCAGACAAATTAGGGATAAAATTTTATGACAAAGATTTCATAAAAAGACTAGCAGAAGAAACGGGACTTTCTGAAGAATATATAGAAGAAAACGAACAAAAAAGAAAAACCTTAGACTCTTTAGAAAAAGATTCAATAACAGGACTTTCAGGAAAAGACACAATATTCATCAAAGAAAGCGAATTAATCCAAAGAATAGCTCAAGAAGAATCATGCGTTATAGTAGGAAGATGTGCAGACTTTATATTAAAAGAGAACAAAAATGCAACAAAAGTATTTATTTATAATAGCGAAAAAGGAAAAATAGAAAGAGCAACAAAATTTTATAAAATGAACAAAGAAAACGCACAAAAAGAAATTAAGAAAATCGATAAGCAAAGAGCAAACCATTATAAATATTATACCGGAAGAGATTGGAAAAATTATTCCAACTATGATATTTGTATAAATAGTGATACTTTTGGAGTAGAAGGATCAGCTGATATGATTTGTGATTTATTAAAAGCTAAAATCAACAAAAATAAACAACAAACACATAAATTAAACACTTAATACAAAGTAAGTATTTGACAGGAAGTCAAGGTAATGTTACAATATTTACATAATTTAATTTAACTATGTAATAAAAAGAAGCTAGTAGAATTTCATAATTGTTTTAAAGAGAAATAATGGTTGGTGAAAATTATTAACATGTGATATTTGAATTACAATTCTTATAGTAGTTAGCGAGTAGCTTCGAAAAGCTATTAATGAGGTAATTATTAAAATTATAAATAAAGGTGGTACCACGAAGACTGATTCGTCCTTTAAGGAAGAGTCGGTCTTTTTATATTTTAGAATCGTTAAACTTTATAATAAAAAACGTTTAGCTAAGGAGGTGAGGCTATGACCCAAAGGCTTAATATAGAAAAAGTTAACCAAGGGTTATTCTATAGTAATTCATATTTAAAAGAAAATTTAATTAAAGGTAAAGGAGATTAGAATATGAATGAATTAGAAAATATTAAACGAAAAGCTGTTCAAATATTTTCAGAAGAAGATTTAGAGAAAAAATTAAATAGTGGAAAAAAATTAATAATAAAACTAGGTGCAGATCCTTCAAGACCAGATTTGCATATAGGACACAGTGTTGTATTAAGAGTATTAAAATCATTTCAAGATATGGGACATGAAGTTGTTTTTGTTATTGGAGATTTTACTGCAATGATTGGAGATCCATCAGGAAAAAGCAAAACCAGACCAGCTTTAACATGGGAAGAAACTAGAAAATCTGCAGAAACATATTTTAAACAAGCCACCAAGATTTTAGATAAAGAAAAAACTCGTATAGCATTTAATTCAGAGTGGCTCTCTAAGCTAAGCTTTGAAGAAGTTATAAAACTTACATCTAAATATACTGTTGCTAGAATAATGGAAAGAGATGATTTTAAAAATAGATATGAAAACAATCTACCACTATCTATGCACGAATTATTATATCCATTAATGCAAGGTTATGACTCTATTGCGCTAAATGCAGATATCGAAATTGGAGGAACTGACCAAACATTTAACTTACTTGTTGGAAGAGAACTTCAAAAAGACTATAATCAAACTCCACAGCTAGTAATGACTTTTCCGCTTCTTGTAGGCTTAGACGGAAAAGAAAAAATGAGCAAATCATTAGACAATTATATAGGATTAAACGATTCACCTTTCGAAAAGCTAGAAAAGAGTATGAAAATTCCTGATAATGTATTAAGAGAATATTTTGAACTAGCTACTGATTTGCCAAATAGCAAAATTGACGAAATTATGGATTTAGATATCAGAGAAGCTCATTTTGAATTTGCAAAAGAGCTAATTAAAATGTATGACAATGTAGAAGAATTTGAAAATTTAAAAAATAGATATCTAGAAATTGCAAGTGGTAGTATTCCAAATAATATTCCATCATTTAAAGTTAACTGCAAAAAAATAAACATTTGTGATTTGCTTGTCTTAGTAGGATTTGCAGCTTCTAGAAGCGAAGCAAAAAGGATGATAACAGGAAATGGGGTTAAGATTGATTCTAAAACAAAAAACAACATTACAGAAGAAATAGAAATTAAAGGAGAAAAAGTTTTACAATTCGGGAAAAATAGATTTCTAAGAATAAAATAAGTTTGGATAAAACAGGTACTAAATATGTAAAAAACTAATTAATTTACTTAAATAAAATCAAAATAAGAAAAACTATGAGATAATAACCAAAAGCAAGGTACCTTGATATATTGTTACATTAGTGATAATTTTAAAAGTGTAAATTATTCTGGAAGCTGTATATGGAATATCTAGATATACTAGATGAAAATGTAAACTTAACAAAAAATCAAAAAGAACGAAACCTAGCTCATATAGATGGGAGAAAAATATATTATGAAAATTTATTTTGGACATTCAAGAGAATTTGATTATGAAAAAGAATTATATGAATACATTAGAAATGATAACGTGATATCAAAAGAAAATATTATTTTACCACATGAAAAAGGATATGAAGGAAATAATTCAAGAGAGTTTTATGCTAGCTTAGATTTATTTATTGCAGAAATAAGCTATCCGTCAACAGGATTAGGAATTGAACTTGGATGGGCTTATGACGAGAATATCCCAATAATATGTATATATAAAAAAAGTAGCAAATTTTCTTCATCTTTAAAAGTCATAACTAATAATTTCTACGAATATAAAAACACTGATGAATTAATAAGTATTATAAAAAAAGTAATATTGAAGAAATAAAATATTAGTATTCTTAAAAGCAAACATATTTTCGTAAAGTAGAATTTATCATTGATACCTAGTAACATTTTTATCCTAGACTGCATATTATAGTCCAAAAGGAGGATATGTGTGATGTTTCCTGATTATAATTCATATAACCAGTACTATGGTTTAAACGACCAATTTAGTGGAATGTTCGGAGGAATGGGAGGAGGAGCTGCATTTGATTATAGAAATATGATGCCACAATCTAATTCTAACGAAGAAATCATTACTCTAAGTCAAGCAATCGAATCCATCAGAAAGTCAATAGGCGATGAAAGAGAAGATGAACTATTTTATGATTCGTTGATTGCAATGGCACCAACAGAAAACGCAAAAAACATAATAACATCTATAAGAGATGATGAAAGAAAACACAACAAAATATTAAGAGAACTTTATTTTAATTTTACAGGTCAAATGTTTCCATCAGAACAAAGAATGAATCTAAACAACAATCCTAACAATAATACTAATAATAATGAATGTAATGAAAATCACAACCAAAACACATATAAAGAAATGTTAGAAAAAGCATTATTTGGTGAACTAGATGCTGTTATTAAATATCGTAGAATTTTAGGAACAATGCCTAGTGGGGATAGCTATACTTTAATAATGTCAATAATGACTGATGAGCTAAGACATAGTGCTAAATATAACTATTTAATACATATGGCTAGCTAAAATATAAATAAACGAAGGATACATATTGAATCTTTCGTTTATTTTTTATATACTAATAAAAATATTAAATATAGGAGAAAAATAATATGGAAATAAATGAATATCAAGATTTAGCTATGCGCACACTAAATAAAGACTTAAGCCAAAAAGATATATTACTAAATGGAGTAATGGGATTATGCGGGGAATCAGGAGAAGTAATAGATATAGTCAAAAAACATTTAGCACATGGACACGAACTAGATAAAGAACATATAGTAAGAGAATTAGGAGATGTTGCTTGGTATTTAGCAGAAACTGCATATGCTCTAGATGTAAAATTAGAAGATATATTTCGAGGAAATATAAATAAGTTAAAATCAAGATATCCTGAAGGATTTGAAACTGAAAAATCTATACATAGAGCCAAAAATGATATATAAAAATAAAACACACTTTATTTTGTTCTAATAAATTAAAACTAATAAAGTGTGTCTTTTTTATATTACAAAGAATAATACACAGAAAAAGTGAAGTAAACTTCCTAGGAAAATAAAAATATGAAATATTGAATGCACATATTTTCTTTTCTTTCCTAAACCATATAGAATTGCTCCTATACTATAAACTATACCTCCAGCTACTAAAAAGGTGAATCCTAAATTTGTAAGTAATGCAGGTAAGATATTTACTTTGACTATAATACACCATCCCATCAATAAATAACAAATCATAGATAATACTTTATATTTTTTTATATCAAGTGAATTTAATATTATTCCAATTATTGCTGTTGCCCAAATAATTCCAAATATTGTCCATCCAATTGCAGGCTCATATTCTCTCAATGTACACAAACAAAAAGGAGTATAAGATCCAGCAATTAATAAAAAGATTGCACAATGATCAAAAATTTGAAAGACTTTTTTTGCTTTTAACTTAGGACTTAGTCCATGATATATACTTGACATTGTATAAAGTATAATCATCGAAGTTCCAAAAATTATACCACTTACTATTCCATATACATTATGCTGTTTTGCTCCAAATATAGAAAATAAAACTATTGCTACAATTCCTAAAACGCTACCACAAATATGAGTTACCATATTAAAAATTTCTTCGCCTTTAGTATAGCTAGGCAATACTCTATCATCTAATTTAGTTCTTTTCATCTAAACACCTCCGATTTTTAAGACTATATAATCTAGTATTCAATACTATATCATTATAGAGATAGATTGTCAATTAAAAATATACCCCATAATAATCATACAAAAATAAGAAATATCTCTATAATTAAAATAGACGAAGTATAAAATATATTCCGTCTACTTGTTATAATACATTCCTTGATATAAATCTTTCTCTTTCATAATTTTGTCTAAACCATTTAAAACTTTTTTCTTATGTAATGTCCATTCTGGAGCAACCAATAATTCTTTAGGAGGATCACCAGAAACCCTATGAACAATTACATTAGGGGAAATATGCGTAATAATATATTCTAAACAATTCATATAAAAATCATATGTTATAGGTTCATATAACCCTTTTTGATAAAGAGCATCTAATTTAGTATTTTTTACAACATATGTTGAATGAATTTTTATTCCTTGAATATCATGAGAATTTAGAAATTCTATAGTATCTTTTACAGATTGAAAATCTTCATTTGGAAGGCCAACCATTATATGAGTAACTACATTAATTTGATACTTTCTCAAGATATTAATAGCTTTTGTAAAGATAGAAGAGGTATAACCACGATTTATTTCTTTAGCAGTAATATCAGATGAAGTTTGAAGACCAAGTTCAACACAAACATAATAATTTTTAGCGTAAGAACTAATTAATTTTGCAACATCTTCATTTATACAATCAGGACGAGTAGCAATTTCTAACCCTACAATTTTAGAATTACTTAGAGCAGAATCATATTTATCTTTTAATTCATCAAGTGCAGCATAAGTATTTGTGAAATTTTGAAAATACGAAATAAACTTATTAGCTCTTTTAGAGCGGTAACTATTAAAATAATTTTCTATTTGAAGATTTATAGGAAGCGGTTTTAAATGATCACCAGAACCTTTCTCACTACAAAATATGCAACCACCATATCCACATGTGCCATCCCTGTTAGGACAAGTAAAACCAGCATCAATACAGATTTTTAAAGTTCGTTCTCCAAACATTTCTTTTAAATATTCATTTAAGTGTTTATATCTCATATATCTTTCTTCCATACAATACAGTATATCAATAAAATGTTGATTTTTCAAGAATTAGCAATTGTAGAAAATAGAAGTATTTTGCAGAAACTTTTACCATAAAATATATTGAAAAAAGGAATATTAAGTGATATTATTGCTTCGATAAATTAAGATATATAGAATATATTAATTATTCTGGATTCAAAATATAACAAAGGAGAGAAAGCTGTATGGGAAAAGAGTACAAAATTATAGACAGTATTGAAGCTCTTGAAGAGTCAATCAAAACTGTAAAAAAAGCTCAAGCAGAATTTGCTAAGTATACTCAAGAACAAGTCGACAAAATATTTTTAGCTGCTGCTATAGCTGCAAACCAAGCAAGAATACCTCTTGCAAAAATGGCAGTTGAAGAAACTGGAATGGGTATTATTGAAGATAAAGTTATTAAAAATCACTATGCTTCAGAATATATCTATAACAAATACAAAAATGAAAAAACTTGCGGAGTTATCGAATATGATTCATCATATGGAATCAGAAAAGTTGCTGAACCAATAGGTTTAATAGCTGCTGTTATTCCTACAACAAATCCTACATCAACAGCAATATTCAAAACATTAATTTCTTTAAAAACTAGAAATGGTATTATTATAAGTCCACACCCTAGAGCCAAAAAATCAACTATTGAAGCTGCAAAAATAGTATTAGAAGCAGCAGTTAAGGCTGGGGCTCCAGAAGGTATAATTAGCTGGATTGATGTTCCATCATTAGAACTTACTAATACTTTAATGAAGTCAGCAGACACAATATTAGCTACTGGTGGTCCAGGAATGGTTAAATCAGCATATTCTAGTGGGAAACCTGCATTAGGAGTTGGTGCTGGAAATACACCAGCTATAATAGATGAAACTGCCAATATAGTCTTAGCAGTTAACTCCATAATACACTCAAAAACGTTCGACAACGGTATGATTTGTGCATCAGAACAATCAGTAATTGTCTTAGATACAGTATATAAAGACGTAAAAGCTGAATTTCAAAAAAGAGGGTGCTATTTCTTAAATCCCGAAGAAACTGAAAAAGTAAGAAAAACGATAATTATAAATGGAGCACTAAATGCTAAAATAGTTGGACAAAAAGCTCACACTATAGCATCTTTAGCCGGAGTTGAAGTTCCAGAAGAAACAAAAATATTGATTGGCGAAGTTGAAAGTGTTGATATATCAGAAGAATTTGCTCACGAAAAGCTTTCTCCAGTTTTAGCTATGTATAAAGCTAAAAATTTTGACGAAGCAATTGAAAAAGCTACCAAATTAATTGACGATGGTGGACTTGGACATACTTCATCACTATACATTAACACAATTACTGAAAATGAAAAAATAGAAAAATTCTATAGCTCAATGAAAACATGTAGAGTTTTAATAAATACTCCATCTTCTCAAGGCGGTATAGGAGACCTTTATAACTTTAAACTAACACCATCACTAACACTTGGTTGTGGTTCATGGGGTGGTAACTCAGTATCAGAAAACGTTGGTATTAAACACTTATTAAATATTAAAACAGTTGCTGAAAGGAGAGAAAATATGCTTTGGTTTAGAGCACCTGAAAAGGTATATGTAAAAAGAGGTTGCTTACCTGTAGCCTTAGAAGAATTAAAATATGTAATGAATAAGAAAAAAGTATTTATAGTAACTGATACTTTCTTATTTGAAAATGGTTACACAAAATGTATTACTGATAAATTAGATGAAATGGGAATTGCACATACAACATTCTCAAATGTTGCTCCAGATCCTACACTTGCCTGCGCAATAGAAGGAACAAAAGCAATGAATGAATTTAAGCCTGATGCAATAATTGCTGTTGGTGGTGGTTCTGCCATGGATGCTGGAAAAATCATGTGGGTTATGTATGAACATCCAGAGGTAGACTTTATGGACATGGCAATGAGATTTATGGACATTAGAAAAAGAGTTTATACATTCCCTAAAATGGGAGAAAAAGCTTATTTTATAGCTGTTCCAACATCTGCAGGTACTGGTTCAGAAGTTACACCATTTGCTGTTATCACAGATGAAAAAACAGGAACAAAGTATCCATTAGCTGATTATGAACTAATGCCAAAAATGGCTATTGTCGATAGTAATATGATGATGAACGCACCAAAAGGATTAACGTCAGCTTCTGGTATTGATGCGGTTACACATGCATTAGAAGCTTATGCTTCAATGATGGCTACAGAATATACAGATGGCTTAGCCAAAGAATCATTGAAAAATATATTTGAATATTTACCAAGAGCATACGAAAATGGAGCTAATGACCCAGAAGCTAGAGAAAAAATGGCTAATGCAGCAACAATGGCTGGTATGGCATTTGCTAATGCATTTTTGGGAGTATGTCATTCAATGGCTCATAAACTAGGAGCATTTCATCATTTACCACACGGTGTTGCTAATGCTTTAATGATTAATCACGTACTAAGATTTAATGCATCAGAAGTTCCTACTAAAATGGGTACTTTCCCACAATATGATCACCCACATACATTAAGAAGATATGCTGAAGTAGCTGAGAGCCTTGGACTAAAAGGAAAAGATGATCAAGAAAGCTTAGATAATCTAATCAATGCAATTGAAGAATTAAAAGAAAAAATCGGCATAAAGAAAACAATAAAAGATTACGGAGTAGATGAAAAAGACTTCTTAGATAGACTAGATGAGATGACAGAACAAGCGTTTGACGACCAATGTACAGGTGCTAATCCAAGATTACCACTTATGAGCGAAATTAAAGATATGTATCTAAAAGCATATTATGGAGGTGAAGAATAATGAATTTGAATTTAAATAATCCAATCATGGAAAGAAAAACAAAAACAGTTTATAAAGACGGAGATAAAACAATTAAACTATTTGTTGAAAATTATTCAAAGGCAGACATTCTTAACGAAGCTTTAAATCAAGCTAGAGTAGAAGAAGGAACTGATTTAAGCATCCCAAAACTTATTGAAGTGAGTAAGCTTGAAAATAACAGATGGGCACTAGTCTCTGAACATATTGAAGGAACACCATTAGATAAATTAATGGAAAGCAATCCAGAAAAAGAAGATGAATATCTAAACAAATTTGTTGATATTCAATTAGAAATTTTAGGACATACAGTTCCACTATTAAACAGAATAAAAGAAAAATATAATAGAAAAATTAATGCAGTACAAAATATCAATGAAAATGTAAAATATGAATTACTTCAAAGATTAGATGGAATGGAAAACCATAGTAAATTATGTCATGGTGATTATAACCCAAGCAACGTAATTATTAAAGAAGATGGTTCATATGCTATTATTGACTGGGCTCATGTTACTCAAGGAAACGCATCAGCAGATTGCGCAAAAACATTTTTACTATTTTCTATGGATGAAAAAGAAGAACTAGCTAACAAATATATGAAACTATTCTCAGAAAAATCAGGAATAGAAATTTCTAATATCCAAAGATGGATTCCAATAGTTGCAGCTTCTCAAATGTCTAAAGCAAACAATGAAGAAATAGAATTTTTATCAAAGTGGATAGATGTTGTAGATTATGAATAATTCAAGTGGTTTGACTTATTTAACATAATCTGATATAATTATTTTGTATTAAATTAAAGGAGGTCGCAAATATGGGAAGATATTGTGATAATTGTGATAACTGGAGCGCAGACGGAGACGGATGGGGAAAATGCAAGAAAAAAGGATATTCAACAACAAAAGGCTCTGACTCTTGTGGAGAATGGAAATAATAAAAAATAAAAGCTGATAAAATGAAATGCACCCCGTTTAGTAGACACAATAAAAAAGACTATTGTGTTAAAATCTAAACGGAGGTGTATTTTTTATGGCTAAAAAAGGTCAAACGTTTTCCAAATATACATTGGAAGAAAAACAAAAATTTATAAAAAT
>JAGBEP010000013.1 GCA_017936925.1 Clostridia bacterium
ATCTTTTTTCAACTTTTTTTAGTTTTTTTAAAACTTTTTTAAAGTTCTTTTTTGATGTCGAATTTTGTATTTTTCTGTCGTGACTGTTCTGTATTTTAGCACCGTTTTTTGATGTTGTCAACATCTTTTTTAAATATTTTTTAAAAATTTTTTATTGTCGATTTTCGTCGTTCATTTTACTACTTATTTTCTTTATACTTTTTACGTTTTTTTATTTTAAATATTATGCTTTTATTTACTTTTATATCAAGAAAGTTATATCATCTGTTCTTGTCTGTTTGTTTTATATAGTTACTAATAGATTTTTTGAGAGTTTTTTCTTTTTTTAGCTTTCTTATATTGTATTTGATTTAGTTTTTTAAATATTCTAAAAAAGCAAAAGAGTTTTTTATATATTTTTTCTCTTTTGCTTTTTATTATTCTTACTATATATTTTTAGTGTATTATATTATTTTTGCTGTTTTATCTTTTTCGTTTTTACATTTTTGCTATCTACAATTTTATTTACCTTCTTATTTTTAGATTGTTCTTACTTTTCTATTTTTCTCTTCTAAAAATAATTTATTCAATATTAATATACGTTCTTATTTTTCCTATTTTTTATTTTTTGTAGTTTTCCTTGTTGTTTTTTTCTTTGCTGTATCTGATTTTCTTTTGGTTGTGCTTTTCTTTTTCTTAACTTCTTTTTCTAATTCTTCATCACTTTCTTCTATCATTTCTCCTAGTTTTGGTTTTTTCCATGAAATGTAGTCACAAGATGTAGGATTATTTTCACATATATAGTAAATTCTTCTTTTTTTAGTTTTTCTTATTTGTACTTTTGCACCACACTTTGGGCAAGGTACATCTATTTCTTCTATAAGTGGTTTGGCATTAACGCATTCTGGATATCCTGGGCAAGCTAAAAATTTTCCATATTTTCCTATTTTTATAACCATGTTTCTTCCACATTTTTCACACTTTATGTCAGTTTCTTCATATACTAATTGGACATGTTCTAATTCTTTTTCCACTTTTTCTACAACTTCTTCGAATGGTCCATAGAATTCTCTAATCGTTTCTTTCCATTTTTTATTTCCTTCTGCAATTTCATCAAATTGTTTTTCCATTTCTGCAGTGAATTCTACGTTTATTACATTTTCAAAATTTTCTATCAACAACTTATTAACAATTTTTCCTAATTCTGTAGGGTATATTGTTTTTTGAACTTTCTCAATGTAATTTCTAGTTAATATTGTCGTTATTGTAGGAGCATATGTACTAGGTCTTCCTATTCCCTTTTCTTCTAATGTTTTTACTAGACTCGCTTCTGTATATCTTGGTGGTGGTTCTGAAAAGCTTTGTTTTGTTTGAATTTCATCTTTTTTTAATTCATCTTTTTTGTTTAGATATGGTATGTTAGCAATTCCTAATTCTTCTGATTCTTTTTCATCATCTGTGTCTTCTACATATAATGTCATGAATCCTTTAAATTTTATTGATTGCCCACTTGTTCTAAAATTGTATTCATTTGCATTTATATCTATTGTTATTGTGTCATATATTGCTGATGCCATTTGGCTAGCTATAAATCTATTGTATATTAGTCTATACAATTTATATTGATCTGGTGTTAAATACTCTTTTATTTGTTCTGGAGATAAATCTGGATATGTTGGTCTTATTGCTTCGTGTGCATCTTGAGAATCATTTTTTACTTTGTAGAATCTATTTTCGTAGTATTCTGTTCCAAAGTTTTTCTCTATAACATTTTTTGCCATATTTCTAGCTTCATCTGAAATTCTAGTAGAGTCTGTTCTCATATATGTTATTAAACCTGTTGTTCCTCTTTCGGGAATTTTTACACCTTCATATAGTCCGTTGTGCTACTGACATTGTTTTTCTAATTGCAAAACCTAATTTTCTAGAAGCTTCTTGTTGCATTGTACTAGTAGTAAATGGTGGTGCAGGATTTCTTTTCTTTTCTCCAATTGTTACATCTTCTACTATGAATTTTGCTTTTTCTAATTCTTCTAAAACTTTATCTACTTCTTCTTTAGAATGTAATTCTATCTTTTCTTTATTTTTTCCTATTAGTTTTGACTCAAATTGTTTTTTAGTTTTTGATTCTGATAAAAATGCTGTTATATTCCAATACTCTTCTGGTTTAAAATTTTCAATTTCTTCTTCTCTTTCACATATTAGTCTCACAGCTACTGATTGTACTCTTCCTGCTGATAATCCTCTTTTTACTTTTTTCCAAAGTACTGGACTTATTTTATATCCAACTATTCTGTCTAGTACACGTCTTGCTTGTTGTGCATTTGTTAGATTTAAATCTATTTTTCTTGGTTTTTTTACTGCATCTTTTACTGCTTCTTTTGTTATTTCATTAAAAGTTATTCTGCATACTGAGTCTTCTGGTATGCCTAATATATAGGCTAGATGCCATGCTATTGCTTCTCCTTCACGGTCAGGGTCGGTAGCAAGATATACAGTTTTAGCATTTTTAGCATCTTTTTTTAGTGAATTAATTAGACTTGCTTTTCCTCTTATATTTATATATTCTGGCTCAAAGTCATGTTCTGTATCTATTGCTAGTTTAGATTTTGGTAAGTCTCTTATATGTCCCATCGAAGCTACTACTTTCGTATTTCCTCCTAGGAATTTTTTTATTGTATTAGCTTTAGCAGGAGACTCAACTATTATTAATTTATCGGTCATTTCTTTTTTTGACCTCCTTTATATAATCTTTTTGTATTGTAAATTATTTTCTTTTATTTTGCAAGTTATATTTTCTACTATATTTATTTAACAGATATCTTATTGTTATCTTCTTATATTTATAACATTTATATTATTCTAAAATAAATAGAACCTTAATAACATTATTTTTGAGCAAAAATTTATAGTTTATAAATGTTCGGATTGTAGAAATTGTTCATATAAAAGCAAAAAAATCCAACTCTTATCGAGCTGGATTTTCTGGTTTTCTGTTTCATATTTTAGAGCCTATCTTTATTTTTCTAATATTTTCTCTGCTTCTTCTTGGGTTATTATATTTTGTTCTACACTAAATTTTACTTGTTTTTCTTTTTCGTCTGAATCTTCTATTGATTTTAAATGTTCTATTAAATCATTGTGTCCGTCCTCTACTTTTACCTCATCTTTCCATAAGTAACTTTTCCCTAATATTTCCTCAGCTTCTCCTGGAGTTATTATTTTTGATTCTACACTATATAAAACTTGTTTTTCTTTTTCGTTTGGATTTTCTATGCTTTTTAAATGGTCTATTAATTCTTGTTTTCCATCTACTTCTTTTCCATCTGCTGTAAATAAATGTGATGATTTTTCTTTGTAATACGAATAGTATCCTATTCCTCCCAAAATGATTGCTACTATAATTATTGATATAATAATTCTTCTCTTATTGTTCATATTAAATTCCTCCTTTCTTTCGTGGTTTATATTTAGCTTTCTGTTTAAAAATTGACTGTAGTATAAATCGCTGTATTAATGATTGAGATAACTTTTTTATTTATACTCTTTTTATATTTTTATAATAACATATTTCCTTTATTTTACAATTTTTTATATATATAAGGTCTTTTTTTACGATGATCGGCAATTGCTTTGACTTTTACTATTCGTTTTGCTATAGTATGTATAGTTTAATTGGTGCTATAATTCGTGTTATAGTAATAGTGTGTGAATTATATATAATTAATGATTCTATTTAATTACTAATTTGTTGTCCTTTAAAATCCAATTAAATTTCTCACACAAACTTAAAAATCGTTAAATGACAATAAATAATGTTATCTAACGATTTTTAATTGAGTTCTATTTACCTAATATTTTATTTGCTTCTTCTTTTGTTATTATATTTTGTTCTACACTAAATTTTACTTGTTTTTCTTTTTCGTCAGTATCTTCTATACTTTCTAAATGATTTATTAAATCTTTCTTTCCATCTGTTATTTCTTCATCTTCATACATATATGAATTTTTTACTATGTATACCCCTGTTAAAAATGCTACTATTATTACAATTAGTATAAAAATAATTATTATTTTCTTATTTTTCATTTTTTTCTCCTTTCTTTTGTATATTTTTTAGTGCATTATTTAGTTTTTTTACTGTTTTATAATTTGAAATATAATTTATTCCCCAGAAAATTGTATTTAATATGCTATAAATAAGCAATGTGTATACTATATTCATTTTTATATACATAGCTGTAATATTAGCTTTTAGCTGAATTGCCACAATTGCTTCTATTCCAACAATTATTAGTGCAAAAATTATGTATCCAATTAGAATTAATATTATTTTTTGCAATTTTTCCATCCTAAATGCTCCTTTCGTCTAAGAATTCTTTTATATCTGCTACTTTTCTTCTAGATACTTCTAATTTTGCATCATTTTCCATAACTATTAATATTTTCCCGCTTATACTCATATCAAACTTTTTAATTTTATGAATGTTAATTATACAACTTTTAGATATCCTTAAGCATTCTGAGTCTTGTTTTTCTATTTCATACAATTTTCCTTTTATTTTATAAGTATCATCTTTAGTTTTACAATAATTGTTTTTTTTATCACTGAAATAATATATAATATCTTCTTTATTAATAATTATTTCATCATAATCTTTCTTTACTACTATTCTTGTATTTTGTTTATAATTTTCTATATATTTTATGAGTTTGTTATATTCATCATCTTTTTCTTTATATTCAATTATTATATTAAATTTATCTTTTATTTTTGGATTTTGTTTTGTAAATATTCTATATCTCATTTTTACCCCATTTTTATTTTATCATATACTATTTTTTTTTCTTTTTAATGGATATAAGGTCTTTTTCCATGATGAACGGTATTTTTTTGACTTTTAAAAAAAATCATGTTAATCTTGATAAGCATTAAAGTGGTACCAAGCTTAGGCTTTGGTATAGAAGATGTGAGTTGCTAGAAAAGGAGTATTTATGCTTAAAAAATTTGTATCTATTGTAACTTCTTTGGCAATGATTTTTGCAATGTCCACAGTGGCTTTTGCAGCTGATGACACCTTCAATATTCCACCAGATGCTGAAATTGTGTATCAGGACGACGAGATTACGATTGTCTCTGCTCCACTCACTGACGACGATCTTCAGACTTCTTTGCGTAACTCTAACTATGGTAATGCTTGGGTAAGTTCCAGTACGTCTGGTAGCTTTACGGTAAATAATCAGCACTCTGGAACAGTAGGTTTGACAATGAAAGTGGAATCATCATCTAATGACTCTTGGGCTTATATTTCTGTATTAAAACCCAATGGAGTAGCATATCTTAACAACATCTATGTTGATCCTACTTCTGGCAATGGAGAAGGTAGAAAATACACACTTTATAGTGCATCGACAGGTACATATACTTTCAGTTACTCTGCTTATACCAGTGTAGGGATGAGAATAATGGCTTGGATGTATTAAATCACTAATGATAGTAACTGTAATCAATTAACTTTCTAGCGTAATTAATGCAATTCACATTTTCGCGAAAGGATGATAAATTCTTTCAAAAAAATCGTTAGGTGGCTATATGCTACTTAACGATTTTTTTAATTTCTTCGTAAATTTTATCTTCTACATTATAAGTTGCAATTTGTTTTGCTTTTACTCCCATTTGTTTTAGTTCTTTTGGATTTTCTAAAAGTTTGTCTATTGTATTTGATAAATTTTCTGAGTTTACTTCTTCATTTAATATTATTTTCGCTGCACCTAACTTTTCTAATACTTTTGCATTATCAATTTGTCTATTAGCTGACATGCTTGGAAGTGGTATAAATATTGATGGCTTTCCTACTAAACTGATTTCTGTTATTGTCATTGCTCCACTTCTTGCTACTATAATATCTACTATATTCATTATTTCACTCATATTGTATATGTAAGGAACAATTTTGGTATTTTCTATTTTATCTATATTTATAGTATTTTTATCAAATTCTTCTTTTATAATATCGTATTGTTTTGGACCTACTGACCATATTATTTGATATTTTTTATTTTTATGTTCTTTTATCATTGGAATCATTGCATCATTTATGGCTTTTGCCCCTTGACTTCCTCCAAATACTAATATTGTTGGTAAATTCTCTTTTAATCCTAATTCTGATAATATTTTTGCTTTTTCTTCTTTTGAAAAGCTTTGTTCTTTTACTTTAGTTGGATTTCCTGTTACTACTAGTTTTGATTTATCATTAAAATAGTCTTCAGCATCTTTAAATCCTAATAGAATTTTTGTTAATTTTTTTTCTAAAAATTTTGTGGCCTTTCCTGGATATGCATTGCTTTCATGTATCATCGTAGGTATTCCAAGTTTACTTGCAGAAAGTAAAGTTCCTCCACAAATATATCCACCTGTTCCTATAACTATATCTGGATTAAATTCTTTTACTATTTTTTTTGCTTGACCAAATCCTTTTAATGTTTTGATATTTCTTTTTAGTGTCTCTATTGAAATTTTTTTGCTTATTCCATATGCTTCTACTGTTTTTAGTTTGTATCCCGCTCTTGGAACTAAATCATTTTCAATTCCTCTTTCTGTTCCAACAAATATTATTTCTGAATCTGGTTCTTTTTCTTTTATTTTGTTTGCAATTGCTATTCCAGGATTTATGTGTCCTCCTGTTCCAGCTGCTGCTATTATTACTTTCAATTTATTCCTCCTTGTGCAGATGGATTTCCAGCTTTTGAAACACTTAATAATATTCCTACTGCTGCCATTTCTATAATTAATGCTGTTCCTCCATAACTAAAGAATGGTAATGCCATTCCGGTTACAGGCATTGATGCTGTAACAACTGCTATATTTATTAATACTTGAATTGCAATCATTGATGTTAGCCCTGCTGCTAAAAGACTACCAAACATGTCTGGTGCTTTCATTGCAATTGTAATTCCTCTCCATATTAATATTGCAAATAGTATTATCACTACTGCACATCCTATAAAACCTAATTCTTCTGCTAATACTGCAAATATAAAGTCATTATGTGGCTCTGATATATATAAGTATTTTTGTTTACTATCACCTAATCCTACTCCAAACAAACCTCCTGAACCAATTGCATATAAACTTTGGATTATTTGCCATCCATCACCTAATGCATCTTGCCATGGATCCCAAAATGTTATAAGTCTTTGCATTCTGAATCCTTGGCCTGCTAGAAATAATGCTGCTATACCGGCTGTTGCTAATGGTACTCCTATAAATATAAAATATCTTATTTTACAGCCTGCAAGAATCATTAATATTGCTACTAGTGCTAATATTACTAATGTTGCACTAAAGTGATTTTGACCAAATAATATTATTATTGCTACTGGTGCAATCATAAGTATTGGCTTTAAAAATCCATATTTGAATGTTTTTAATTTTTCTTTATTTTTAGTTAGCCATGCTGAATAAAATATTATAGCTCCTACTTTCATAAGCTCTGATGGCTGGAATGATATTATTCCAAGATCTAGCCATCTTTTTGCTCCGTGTGAAGCAGCCCCTAATACAAATACTGCAAATAAACTTGCAAAACATAATGCAAATATTACTTTATAATTTTTCTGTAATATTTTATAGTCCATTTTAAAAAATATTATTGCAACAACTATTCCTATTGCAGCAAATTTTGCTTGGCTCCAGAAATATTCATAGCTATTTCCTGTTTTTGATAATGCTGTCGGCGAGCTGGCTGATAGTAGTGTAACTAACCCTAGCCCTAATAATATTGCTACGGTTATTGCTAATGTAAAATCAAATTGGCCTTTTAAAGTTAGTGAACTTTTCTTTTTCTTTTTCGCCATTTTCTCTCCTTTTTATATAACGGAAAATAATCCTATTACACATAACAAAATTGTTGTTATACTGAATACTGTGACAATTTTGTTTTCTCTCCATCCACATAGTTCAAAATGATGGTGAATTGGAGTCATTTTGAAAAACCTTTTTTTAGTTTTCTTAAAGTAAGCTACTTGAATTATTACTGATAAAGTCTCTATTACTGGTACAGCTGCAATTATTAGTATTAGTAGTGGCATTTTTAGATATATTGTGCTACATGCTACTACTCCTCCTAATAAAAGTGAACCTGTATCTCCCATAAATACTTTTGCTTTATTTAAGTTAAATATTAAGAATCCTAAGCATGTTCCACAAACTATACTTCCTAATATTACTACTTCTTTTACGTCCAATATTATTGCAATTACTGTTATTGTTGTTACAATCGTTAGTGTAACACATGTTGCTAATCCATCTACTCCATCTGTTAAGTTTATCGCATTTGTTGTTGCTAATATTACAAATATAGTAAATGGTACGTAGATTATTGCAGGCAATGTAATTGTAGTTTTAAAAAATGGAATTAATATACTTGTTCCTAATCCTAATATTTTTTCTATGTAAAACACAAACATTACCGATATTATTAGTAGCCCTAACATTTTTGCTTTGGGTTTTAAACCATCTGTGTTTCTTAGTACTACTTTTTTATAGTCATCTATGAAGCCTATTATTCCAAATCCTATTGTTGCCATAATTAGTGGTATTAACTTTTTTCCTACCTCTGGTTCTTTTCCTATGTAGTGGATAAATGCTACAATTGATGCTCCTATGATTGATATCGCCATTATTATTCCACCCATTGTTGGCGTTCCACTTTTTTTAAGATGTGATTTTGGACCATCTTCTCTTTCCGATTGTCCTACTTTTAATCTTTGCAAAATTGGTATTGTAAATATTCCTAGTACAATTGTTGCAAAGAATGATACTAGTAATATCTTTAGTTGAAATTCCACTTTGTTTTCTCTCCTTATTTCATATTGTTTATTATGTCTTTTACTATTATTCTCTCATCAAAAGGATATTTTACTTTATTTATTTCTTGATAAGGTTCGTGACCTTTTCCGGCTAATATTACTATATCTTTTTTATTTGCCATTGTTATTGCTCTTTCAATAGCTTGTTTTCTATCTACGATTATTTCATATTTTCCTTTTGTTTTTGATATTCCGGCTTCAATATCTTTTATAATTGATTCTGGATCTTCTGTTCTTGGATTATCTGAAGTTACTATGCTGTAATCTGCTATTCTACCTGCTATTTCACCCATAATTGGTCTTTTGCTTGAGTCTCTGTCTCCTCCGCATCCAAAAACAACTATTACTCTTCCTTTAGTATATGTTTTTACTGCTTGTAATATGTTTTCTAAACTTTCTGGTGAGTGAGCATAATCAATCATTATACTTAATTCTTTTTTGTTTGGAACTAATTCACTTCTTCCTGGAATTTTTATTGTTTCTAATGCTGTTTTTATTATTTCTGGTGAACATCCATAATATAAGGCTACTGATATTGCAGCTAATGAATTATATACACTAAATCTTCCTGGTATATCTACTTTTATTCTTTCATTTTTGTCTGTTAATTTTGCTTTAAAATCTACTCCTATGTTTGTAATTGTTATGTCTTTTGCAAGCAAATCACATCCATTGTCAATTCCATATGTCTTTACTGGGCATTTAGCTTCTTTTTTTACTCTTGCTCCTCTAAAGTCATCTATATTTATAAATCCCATTTTACACATTTCAAATAATTTCATTTTGGAATTGAAATACTCTTCCATGTCACTATGTTCTTTTTGGCTTATGTGTTCTTTAGAAAAATTTGTAAATACTCCAACATCAAAATTGCATCCTGTTACTCTATTTAATTTTAATGCTTGTGATGAGACTTCCATTACAACATATTCCACTTTTTCTTCTACCATTTGTGCAAACATTTTTTGTAATTCTAAACTTTCAGGTGTAGTTCTATCACTTTCACCTAAACTTTCTTCTCCTATGTAATTTTCAATTGTTCCTATTAACCCTACTTTTTTTCCTTGCGCTTCTAATAGAGTTTTTATCATATATGTTGTAGTTGTTTTTCCTTTTGTTCCTGTAACTCCTATTAATTTAAATCTTCTTGATGGATTTTTATAAAAGTTACAAGCAGCTATTGCCAAAGCATATCTTGTATTAGATGTTACTATAAATGTAACATCTTCTGGCAATTTAATATCTCTTATTTTATTTACGTTCTCTAGTAAAATTGCTGATGCTCCGTTTTTGTATTGCTTCTTCAATATAATCATGACCATCTTGATCATAACCTGTTACAGCGACAAATAAACTTTCTGGCGTAACTTTTCTTGAATCACAAGCAATGCTTGATATATCAATATTTACATTTCCTTTAGCTTTTAAGTCGCTAATACCATTTAAAATATCACTTAATTTCACTTTCGATCTCTCCTATTTCTAAAATCTCTTTTTATTATATACTTAAAAAATTTTTTTGTATAGTATTAATTTTAATTAGTTTTTACTATAATTAATAATATTTTTTATTTTTATAATTATATTTAAAAAGAAGTAATTTTTAATTACTTCTTTTTTCTGTATGTTTTTTCTACTTTTATTTTAATCTTCTTTTAATGTCTCACAATATTTACATCTGTATTTTTTCTTTTTTTCGTCTGATAATATAAATATTTGGTCTAATTTTCTTTCTATTGATGTTATACATCTTGGATTTTGGCATTTTATTATGTTAGTTATTTGTTTTGGTAATTTTACATGATATTTTTCTATTCTTTTATCATCTTTTATTATATTTATTGTAATGTTGCTATCTAAATATCCTAAAATATCTAAATTCAAATCAATGTTTTTATCTATTTTTATTATATCTTTTTTCCCCATTTTTTCGCTTCTTGCATTAGTTATTATTGCAACAGAACAGTCTAATTCTCCTAAATTTAGTGCATTATAAATTTCTAACCCTTTTTTTGCTTGTATATGGTCTATTACAATTCCGTTTTTTATACTATCTATATTCATTTTTATTCCTTTCTTTCCGAATATATTCAAGAAATTTTTAATAATTTTAATATTAATGCCATTCTTATATATTTTCCATATTTTGCTTGTTTAAAATAGCATGCTCTGTCGTCTTCGTCTACTTCTGTTGCTATTTCATTTACTCTTGGCAATGGATGCATTATACATAAGTCTTTTTTAGCTTTTTCTAATTTATTTATATTTAAGATATAATAATCTTTTAATCTTAAATAGTCTTCTTCATTAAAAAATCTTTCTTTTTGTACTCTTGTCATATATAAAATATCTAAATTTTCCATTTTCTCTTCAATATCATTTGTTTCAATATATTCTATATTGTTTTTTTCTAATATTTCTTCTTTTATGTATTCTGGTATTTTTAGTTCTTCTGGTGATATTAATACAAATTTTATATTTTTGTATCTTGACATGGCTGTTATTAGTGAATGTACGGTTCTACCAAATTTTAAATCTCCACATACTCCAATTGTAAGGTTATCTAGCCTGTTTTTTTCACATGCTATTGTAAGTAAATCTGTTAATGTTTGTGTTGGATGATTATGACCTCCATCGCCTGCGTTTATTATTGGTACTGTTGATTTCATTGCAGCTACTAGAGGTGCTCCTTCTTTTGGATGTCTCATCGCTATAATATCACTATAACAACCAACAACTTGAATTGTATCTGATACACTTTCTCCTTTTGATGTCGAGCTAGATTGTGCATCTGAAAACCCTATTACATTTCCTCCTAATTCCATCATTGCTGCCTCAAAGCTTAGTCTTGTTCGCGTGCTTGGTTCAAAAAATAAAGTAGCCAATTTTTTATATTTGCATTTTTCTGAATATTTTTCAGGATTTTGCATTATATCTTTGGCTACTTTTATTAGTTCTTCAATTTCTTCTATTGATAGGTCTTTTATGTCGATTAAATTCTTCATAATTTCCTCCTTAATTAATTTCTTTTTCTATATCAAATATCACTATTGAAGTCAATAGAAAAAAATAATAACATATTCTTTTTTGAATATGTTATTATTTTGATATTTTTATATTATTCTTCAACTTTTCTGAACATGTCTTTTCCTACTCCACATAGAGGGCAAACCCAATCTGCTGGTAAATCTTCAAATTTTACACCTTCTACATTTTCATCGTAAATATATCCACAAGCAATGCATTCGTATTTCATATTTTCACCTCCATACATTAATATATATTTATTAACAATCATTTTAATAATGATTTTGCTAATTGGTTCATTTCTTCTTTGTTTTTTTCTGTCATTTTAGTTTTTATGGTCACTATGTTTTCTATTAGTGTAATATTTTTTAATTCACTAATTATCTCTTTCATGCATTTTGCTGCCATTGGTGCCCAAGATCCATTTTCGATTAATGCTATTTTTCTATTTTGATAATTTTTATGTTTTAAGTGTCTTAAAAATTTTTCTGTTGTTGGGAATAATCCAGCATCATAAGTTGGTGAAACTATTACTAGTTTATCATATCTAAAAGCATCTTCTATTGTTTCAGCCATGTCAGCTCTTGATAAATCACTTATTACAACTTTTTTTGCTCCATTTTCTTTTAATATCTTTTCTAATTCAATTACCGCTTCTTTTGTGTTTCCATGTATTGAATTATATGCTATTAATACTCCGTCATCTTCTGGTTCATAGCTACTCCATAAATCATATTTATTTATATAATGTTCTAAATTTTCTGTTAGTATTGGTCCGTGTAATGGACAAATTGTTTTAATGTCAAGTGTTGATGCTTTTTTTAATAATATTTGCACTTGAGCACCATATTTTCCTACTATATTAAAGTAATATCTTCTTGCTTCACAGTCCCAAGGTTCATCTGTATCTAATGTTCCAAATTTTCCAAAACCATCTGCTGAAAATAATATTTTTTCTGTTTTTTCATATGTTACCATTACTTCTGGCCAATGTACCATCGGTGCCATAAAAAATTGTAATATGTGTTTTCCTAAGCTTATTTTCTCTGTTTCTTTTACAATAATTAATTTTTCTTGCATATCTTTTTGTATGAATTGTGGTAACATACTTGCTGCTTTTTGGCTTAAAATTATTTTCATCTCTGGATATTTATCTGTTATTTTTTCAATATTAGCAGAATGATCTGGTTCTAAATGAGATACTACTAAATAGGTTGGTTTTTCACCTTTTAAATCTTTTTCAACCTTTTCTAGCCATTCTTCTGTAGCTCTTTTGTCTACTGTATCCATGATTGTTGTTTTTTCATCATGTATTATATATGAATTATATGATACTCCATTTGGTACTATATATTGACTTTCGAATAAATCTATTGTTCTGTCGTTTACCCCTACATAGCTTATTGTATCTGTTATTTTTTTCATGATTATTTATTCCTTTTCTATGATTTTTTTATGTTATTATATGTTATCATAATTTTTTTTCTTATTCAATAATACTGATTCTTAAATTGAAATTTTTATGATAATATTATTTTTCTAAATTCATAATAATCTCATTTATGACATTTTCTGGTAAAATAAAGTCTGTGTTTACAAAACCAATTTCTGTTTTTATTCCATCTTTTATATGAAAATCTGAACCAGCTGTTACAAATAAATTATTTCTTTTTGCAAATTCATTCCACTTTTTAGTTTCGTCAATTCTTTTATTATTTCTGTCTATGTATAAATAATTTGCTTCCAATCCGTCTGGCTTCAATTCTTTAATAATATCTAAAATATCTTCTTCAGTAAAATTATCTTCATGTATATATGCTATTGGATGTGCTAAAACGACTTTTCCTTTTGCATTTCTTATTATTTGAGCAGCTTCTTTTGGACTTACAGTTTTTCTTTGTACATATGCTGGACAATTTTCATTCATAATATTTTCTATAAATTCTCCTTTAGTTGGAATATGTCCAAATTCTAATAGTAATTTTTCTTTATTAACTGGATTTTCTATTGTGTTTAGAGCTATATGAGCTTTTGTGACAGCTTCTATTTTGTCCAATTCTGCCACATTTATATGATATTTTAGTTCTTCTAATTTTTTAGCAACATCATGCAAATATTCATGTCTTGTGTTTCTAATTTTTTTTAGTTTTTCTTTAAGTTCTTCATTATTTAAATCTATATTATAGCCTAATACGTGTATCCCTGCTTTTTTCGTTTTAGTAGAAATTTCTACAGCAGTGATTAACTTTATTTTTTTATTTTTTGCATATTCGAATAATTCATTATTATATGCATCTACTGTATCATGATCTGCTATTGCAATTACAGATATATTGTTTTTATATGCTTCATCTATTACTTCTTTAGGGGTTAGTGTACCATCTGAAACTACTGTATGAATATGTAAGTCTATTCTTTTGGTCATTTTATTTTCCTCCTAGTATTCTATTTAAAACTTTTGCTACTCCATTTTCATCATTGGATTTTGTTTCATATTTTGCTTTTTCTTTTACTTGTTTTGAACTATTTCCCATGGCGATAGAGTTTGGTGTTATTTCAAACATTGAAATATCATTTTCTCCATCCCCTATTGTAATAATTTCTTCTGGTTTTATTTTTAAATATTCACAAATTCTTTTTACAGCATTTCCTTTTGATACTTTTTTTGATGTTATGTCACAATAGTAATTTTTACTTGGTTTTGCATTTGGATTTTTTAGTTTTTTGGATTCGTTTTCTATTTTTACTTCTTTACATTGTTTATATAAATATCTTTTGAAATCATGCATTTTATTAATATCTCTATTGGAAATTACACATTGTACTATTTCTTCATTTTCTATTATTTTTTCTAATTCATTGATTGGTAATTCTTTATCTTTTTCCTCTGGGTAAAAAGCTGTATTTAATACTAATTTGTCTTTATAATTTAGTTTTATTTTATATTTATTGTCATTTGAATATTTTAATAATTTTGTTATTGTTTCTTTTCTTAAAACTTCATTGTATATTTCTTCTTTTTTATCCAAATCATAACATGAAGCTCCATTAGAGGAAATTATATATGGGCTAGCTCCAATCTCTTTTTGATAATCAATAGCTTCTTTTCGAGATCGTCCTGATGTTAAAATTATTTTTATATTATTAGTTATGCATTTTTTTATTGCATCTAATGTTTCTCCGTGTTATTTCTCTTTGACTATTTGTTAAAGTCTCATCTATATCTATAAATACAGCTTTTATCATTTTTTTCCTCTTTTCTTATGAATTAAGTTATTTTAAATATTCTTGTAAAAAGGTACAATTTTCTGGTTCTTTATTTTCTTTTGCGATTTTTAATAATTCCTCCACCATCTCTTTACTTATTTTGCTACTTTTCTTTTCGTAAAATTTTTTTAGAGGTTTTTGAAGATCCATCATAACTTTTGTAGCTTTATTTACATTTTGTTCTTGTAATAGTCTATTCATCTTTTTTATCTGTTCTTCATAAATTATTTTTCCTATTTTAGTTTCTTTTATTTGCTCTAATGTGTTTTCATCGGTAATATGTTCTAATTTCAAATGTTTTTCTGGAATTTTATTTTCAAGAATTTCTTCAAATTCTTTATCAGTAATATTTTGTATTTCTCCCGTGTAATATTTTTCCGGATACTTTTTGCTTATTGTAGCATCTTCAGAATTAATTTTTATTTTTGATTTTAAAATTATATCTTCACTTGATTTTCCTATTTGGATTTCATATATTCCTTCCTCAACTTCCCATTTTTTTGTTTCAGGATTAAAATATTCAAAGCTTGATTTATCAAGTTGTACTTTTACTTCTTTTTCTTCTCCTATTTCTAATTCAGTTTTTTCAAATTGTTTTAATTCTCTTATTGGCTTGAAAATTTTTGGATTTTCTTGGCTTATATAAATTTGTGAAATTTCCTTACCTTTTGCTTTTCCAATATTTTTTATTTTAAATCTAACTTCTATTTCTTTTTCTTTTTCGTCTATTTTCAAATCTGAATATTCAAACTCCGTGTAGCTTAGTCCAAATCCAAATGGAAATAGTAGTTTTGTTTTTTGTTTATTATAGTATCTATATCCTACATAAATTGATTCTTTATATTCTACTGTTAATTCTGTTCCTGGAAAATTTTTGAAACATGGTGTATCTTCTAATTTTAATGGATAGCTTTCTGCTAATTTTCCACTTGGATTGACCTTCCCAATTAAACAATTTACTATTGCTTTTCCTCCAGCTTCGCCTCCAATATATCCTGTTATGACGCCTTTTACTTTATTAATCCAAGGCATTGTTACAGGTGAACCATTTGATAATACTACTATTACATTATTATTTATTTTACTAATTTCTTCTATTAGTTTGTTTTGATTGGTTGGTAAATCTAGCGAAGTTCTGTCAATGCCTTCTGATTCGTAGTTTTCTGTTAGTCCTGCGAATATTACTACTTTTTTATTTCTTTTAGCTACCTCAATTGCCTTTTCTCTTAAATTTTTGTCGTTTTCTGATTCTATTCTTTCATATCCTTGACTGTATTCGAACTCTATATTGTTTTTTATAAAATTATCATAAGCATTTTCTATTTTGAAAGGGTTTATGCTTGAACTACCTGCACCTTGATATCTTGGGAACTTAGCCATATCTCCTATTAGGGCTATTTTTTCATTTTTTATTGGTAATATATTTTGCTCATTTTTTAACAAAACTATTGAATCTTCTGCTATTTCTAATGCTATTTTATGGTGTTCTTCTGGTTTATATTTTTCTAATTTTGTTGTATTTGTTCCTTTTTTAGATGTTTCAATAATTCTATCTACTGCTTTATCTAAATCCTTTTCATCTAGTTTTCCTGTGTTTACTGCTTGTATGATTTCTTGTATACCATTTCCTCTTCCTCCTGGCATTTCTATCTCATGTGTTGCTTTTAGCCCGTCTACTCTATTGTTTTCAGCTCCCCAATCTGATATTACTATTCCTTCAAAATTCCATTCATCTCTTAAGATGTCTTTTAATAAATGTTCATTCTCACTGCAGTATTTACCGTTTATTTTATTGTAAGCACTCATTATTGACCATGGTTTTGATTTTTCTATTATCATTTGAAAAGCTTTCAAATATATTTCTCTTAGGGTTCTTTCATCTACTACTGCATTTATTGTTCTTCTTCTATTTTCTTGATTATTTACTGCAAAATGTTTTACACAGGCTCCTACTTGTTGACTTTGTAATCCTTTTACATATTCGCTTCCTAATATCCCGGTTAAATATGGATCTTCTGATATATATTCGAAGTTTCTTCCACATAGTGGACTTCTTTTAATGTTTATTGCTGGTCCTAAAACTATATTTACATCTTCTTTTCTAGCTTCTTTTCCTAGGCTTTCTCCTATTTTATATGCGTTTTCTTTGTTCCAACTGTTTCCTATAGTGGATAATGCTGGGAAACAAGTAGATATTTCGCTTTTATTTATTCCTAGATTGTCTGATTTTTCTTTTTGTACTCTCAAACCGTGTGGTCCATCAGACATTGTGATTTGAGAAATATTGTATTGCGTAGCTTTTGCACTATGCCAGTAATCTGCTCCTACACATAATGTTGCCTTTTCTTCTAATGTCATTTTCTTTATAATTTCTTCGTTTTTCATGCTACTTTCTCCGTTTTATATTATTTTTGTATTTTATATCATATTTTTTCTTTATATTCAATGATTACATTGCTATTTAGCGGTTTCTGTGTTATTATTTTGTCATAGGAACTTATGACTTAAGATTTCTTTTTATGAATCTCGCGTGTTTTTTGGAGGTGAAGCGTATGCTTTTTAGTTTTGTTGTTCCTGTTTTTAACGCTAAGACATTTATCCGGAAATGTCTTGACAGCATTTTAGCACAGTCATTTAAAGATTTCGAAATCGTCATTATTGATGATGGTTCCACTGACGGAACTTCAGAAATCTTAGATGAATATGCTGCTAACAATAACTGGATTAACGTATATCATTTTGCTAATGCAGGAGTTTCTATCGCTCGTAGGAGAAGTATTACACTTGCAAATGGCGAATATATTATTTTCGTTGATTCAGATGACACTGTTAACCCTGATCTCTAAAAAAATCTTTCTAAGGCAATCATTGATTATGAGCACCCTGATCTTCTTAGGATTCAGGCTAATTTAGTTAATGACTCTCCTAGCAAAGATAGTGAGAGATACAACTTTAAATCCAATATTGGAGTTCCTATGTCTAGTATTGAAGCTATGAAGATGTGGTCTGTGCCTAATAAAAAATATGCTGTTTACTGGTTGTTTGCCTTTAAAGTAACTATTTTTTCTAAGGTACTTTTTGTCACATCTTTGAGATGCTATGAGGATGTCGCTCTTATTCCAGTTCTTGTCTCTGCTGCAGAGAAAGTTGTCGTTATCGACTATGTTGGTTACAATTACACTTGCAACAACGAGTCTAGTTTAACAAATATTCGCAGTTTAGAGGCAGAAATAAGCAGAGCGAATGACTTCTATTCCGCATTTTTGTATGCTATAGAAAACTTTACTAAGCTGGATAATGTTACTAGTTTAGATATAGCTTTTTTTGTAGCAGACTTTACCAGAAGACTTCGTGGTAAATATGACTCTCTTCCTGAGGAATTGAAACCACTCTTCGACCATTGGTTTAAGTAACACGCATTGTAGCCCCTATCTTTATTTATTAATTGATTGAGGCTACTTTCTTTTTGTTTTTTATAAAGTTTTATTTGTATTAATTCGTATGAACTATTATTTGAGTACTTTCTTTTACTATTACATCTTTTTCTGGTATTTGTTTTGTTATTATTTGTGTTTTTTCTGTTCCCTCGTCATATTTTATTTCTAAATTGTTTTCTTTTAATATTTCTTCTGCTTCTGTTATTGTTAATCCAATTAGATTTGGTACCTTTACGTCTAGTAACTCTTCTGTTTCTTTCTGTAATTCTAGATATGGTAAAACTTCTGATAATATTTTTCCTGAAACTGGTGAAGCTACACCTCCTCCTTGATGTCCTCCTTCTCCTGTTGGATTGTATAATGTTACTAATATTACTACTTCTGGGTCTTCTATAGGTGCTACTCCAATAAATGATGCAACATATTTTCCAGTGTTTACTCCATCTTCTGATGTTCCTGTTTTTCCACCTATTCTATAACCTTCTACTTTTGAACCTTTTCCTGTTCCTTCTGATACAACTGATTCCATCATATTTAGCACTTTATTGGCAGTCTCTTCAGAAATCACTTGTTCTCCATATTGAGGATTAATTTCTTCTCTTGCTCCTGTTTCTGGATCTATTATTTCTTTAACTAATCTCGGAGTAACATATTTTCCCTTATTTGCTATAGTAGATAGCATAGTTACCATTTGAATCGGTGTTACTTCAAATCGTTGTCCAAAACTTATCGTTGCTAGTTCTACTGGTCCTACCTTCTCTTGTGCTAAAAATATGCTTGATGCTTCTCCTGGTATGTCTATTCCTGTTTTTTTCAAAAATCCAAATTTTTCTAAATATTGATAATATTTTTCTGCACCTATTTTTTGTCCTATTCCAATAAATACAGGGTTACATGAGTTCATTAAGGCTTCTCTTAAGCTTTGACTTCCATGTGGTCTATAATATCTCCAACATTTTATTCTTACTCCTGCAATTTCAATTCCTCCTGTACACGAAAACTCACCTTGGTTATCTGTATCTGTCATTTTTTCTTCTAGCGCTGCTGAAGCTGTGACTAATTTAAATGTTGATCCTGGTTCGTATGTATCTGCTATTGCTTTATTTCTCCACATTGTTTGTAGATTATTATTTCTTTCTTCTGGTGACAATTCTTCCCATACACCTTCTAATTCACTATTATTTATTTTAAATGGTTCATTTAAATTATAGTTTGGATATGTCGCCATACATAAAATGTCACCATTTTTCGGATTCATTATAATTATATTTCCACCGTCTGTACACTCATTGTCAATACATGCTTCTTCTAAATATTTTTCTGCAATTGATTGAATGTTTTTATCTATTGTTAGTTCAATACTTTTTCCTTCTTTTGCTTCTTCATAATTTTCATTTTCGTTTTCTATATTTTTTCCTTTTGCATCCGTTTTTTGTCCTATACTACCTTTTGTTCCTTGCAAAATTTCATCATATTTTGCTTCTAATCCATTTAGTCCTTGGTTATCACTTCCGCAAAATCCAATAATCTGAGATGCTAATGTACTATTAGGATAATATCTTTTTGTGTCTTCATCAATATTTATGCCTGTATCAATATTATTTTCTATTAACCATTTTCTTATTTCATTACTTTTTTCTTTTTCTATTTTTTTACTTATGATTTCTATTGAACTGTTTCTATTTACTTTTTTTAATACGTTTTCATAGTCTAACTCTAGTACTTCTGATATTTTTTTTGCTACCATTTCTTTTTTATCTTTTGGAATATTACTTGGATTTACAGTTACCATTTCAGTTGATGCACTCATAGCTAAAATCTCACCGTTTCGGTCATATATAATTCCTCTCTTGGCTGAAATTTCTCTGTCTAGATATTGTTGCTTATTTGCTAAATTTTTATATTCTGTTCCTTTTATTAATTGTATCCATCCTATTCTTATTATTAACAATGTAAATATTGTTATTTCTATAAAAAACATTATTCTTAATCTTTTTTTGATATTTAAAAATCCCATGAACATTCTCCTTTTATAAAAAATATTCATGAGATTTTAAATTATTTATTAAATTAATTTGTTAGTTTTCTAAAATATATCCTTTATTTTATTTATAACCTTGTTTATTAGCCCTTCGTCCTCCTCGATTACTACACTTTCTGTTGCTGGTTGAATATAATCTTTTTTAGGTAAGCTAATATAAACTGTTTGCTTAGTAGATAATTTTTGCATTCCTAATAGTTCTTTTGCTTGTTGTTCTACATTATTAAGGTTCAAGCTATTTTCTATGTCTACTTTCATTTGCTCATTTTCTTTTTCTACTGATAAATATGCTTGTTTCATTTCTTCATTTTTGTTAAATGCTTCATCTATTTGTGAATTTCTGAAGCTTATTGTTAGTATTGATGCAAAGACTAATCCTACTGCTACTCCTATTTTTATTCTATTTTGAGTTTTTGTAGATGTTATTGTTTGAGCTTTTTTAGGGTTAGTTTTCAATTTTGGTGCAGTTGATTTTTTTGGGTATTTTTTATTTCTAATTCTATACTCTGGTTCTAATTTGCGCGGGCTTGTTTCATATTGATATTTGTTAGATCTCTGCATAGACAAATCAAATGCACCTCCTTTTATATTTTTTCAAAAATTCTCAATTTTGCACTTTTACTTCTTGAGTTTTTGTTCATTTCTTCTTCTGTTGGTAATATTGGTTTTTTAGTTAAATTCTTACCTTTTTTTATCGCTCCACATGCACAATATGGCAAACCTGGTGGACATATACATTTTCCTTCTGCATCTGTATATGCATTTTTTACCGCTCTATCTTCTAGAGAGTGAAATGTTATAATACAAATTCTTCCTCCTGGTTTTAAGCAGTCGATTGAATCTATAACTGTTTGATATAATGGTTTTATTTCGTTATTTACTTCTATTCTTATCGCTTGGAAAGTTCTTTTGGCTGGATGAGAATCTTTATTTTTAAATTTGGACGGAATCGATTTTTCTATTATTTCAACTAGTTTTTTAGTTGTTATAATTTCTTCTTTTTGTCTTTCTATACAAATATTTTTGGCTATCTGCCTAGAAAATTTTTCTTCACCATATTCATATATTATTTTTGCTAATTCTTCTTCTTTATAATTATTTACTACAAATTTCGCATCTAATTTTTGTGTTTTATCCATTCTCATGTCTAAAACATTTTCTCCTAAATAGCTAAATCCTCTGTTTCTTTCATCTAACTGATATGATGAAACGCCTAAATCTAATAATATTCCATCAACTTTTTCAATATCTAGTTCATCTAATATTTCTTTTATATTATCATGATTTCCGTGATAATATAGAACATTTTGATAATCTTTTAATTTTTCTTTAGCTGCTTTTAGTGCATCTGTATCTTTATCTATTCCTATTAACTTTCCATTTTTTGATAATCTTTTTATTATTTGACTACTATGACCTGCTCCTCCTAATGTTCCATCTACATATATTCCATCTTTTTTTATGTTTAAGCCTTCTATGCATTCATTTAGTAGTACTGATTTGTGAACAAAATCCATTAGAACCTCTTTATTATAATTGCTAAAAAGTTGGTACACATTTTTATACCAACTGTTTATTCTTTTAAGTATATTCTTATTTCTTCTGAGGTCATGTATCGACCTCAGAAGAATTTTTTCTTTTGTTCTTTTTTCTTTTGTATTTTTAAATCTTTTGAATCTTAAAGAGTCTTTTGTAAACTTTAAAATTCTTTTGTAATTTAATTTTTCTTATGGCAGCTAAAGCTGCCCTTTTTCTTTGGTATTTTTTCTTTTTATCTTTTGTTCTTTTTTTATTTTATCTTTTGTGTTTTATATAAACTTTTTCAAGTTATATACCTAACATTGTCATATTTTCTGCAATATCTTCAACTGATATATTTTCTTCGCTATTATAAGTTGTCCATTTTTCTTTATCCCAAATTTCAATTCTAGTTCCTACTCCTATAATTACTACCTCTTTTTTAAAATTGGCTGATTCTCTTAAATTATTAGGAATCAAGAATCTTCCTTGTTTGTCTATCTCACATTCAGTTGCTCCTGATAAGAAAAATCTAGTAAATTCTCTGGAATTTCTATTTGAAAGTGGAAGTGATTTTAATTTTTCTTCGAAGTTTTTCCATTCATCTAAAGAAAACGCGAACAAGCAACCATCTAATCCTTTAGTTACAATGAAGTTTTCACCTATTGAACTTTTTAGCTTAGCTGGCATTATTAACCTTCCTTTGGCATCTAACGAATGCTCAAATTCGCCAATTAGCATGTTCCACATCCTTTCTGGTGGTTCACCACTTTCTACCACTTTTCTCCACCTTTGTTTAAATTTTAATATATAAAATTATTATTTGCAAGTATTTTTTTGTCTTATTTATTTTTTTAACACAATTGTAATATTAGTAAAAAATTATTTTATATTTTTTGCTTTCTTCTTGATTTTTCATATATATATATTTATAATTTATATGCAATTATAAGGAGGTTTATATGGGTAATACTAAAAAGAAAGAGCATCCTCAGCTTAAAAGTTTCGGTATTACATTACTTCTTGGAGTTATTTTAATAATTGGTGCAATTATTAGTAATCAATTTCCTGATGAAGTTAATAATTTAATTGAAGAAAATTTAAATATTTCTACCGAAACTACTAATGTAATCTCCGTAAATACAGTAGTAAACACAGTTGTATCTGCTGATTCAAAATTGCAAATATATTATTTTGATGTAGGTCAAGCTGATTCTATCTTAGTTATTGCTGATGAACAAACAATGCTTATTGATGCTGGTAATAACGAAGATGGTCCACTTCTTGTTGGATATATTCAAGGTCTTGGCATTACCAAAATAGATTACTTGGTTGGAACTCACCCTCATGAAGATCATATTGGTGGTTTGGATGATATTATCAACAATTTTGAAATTGGAAAAATTTATATGCCAGATGCAACAACTACTACATCTACCTTTCAATCTGTTTTAGAAGCAATTTCTGCAAAAGGTCTTTCTATAACTCGTTGTGAAATTGGTAGTACTTTTGGTTTAGGTGATGGTGTTTGTACAATAATGTCTGTCGAAAATGAGGAACAATCAAATTTGAATTTGAATTCTATTGTTATTCACTTAGCTTACGGGGAAAAGACATTTTTATTTATGGGAGATGCTGAAAAAGAAATAGAAGAAAAAATTTCTTGGCCTAAAGTGGATGTTTTGAAAGTTGGACATCATGGTTCTGATACAAGTTCTACAGAAAAATTTATTAATAGCGTAAAACCAGAAACTGCTATCATTTCTGTTGGGGCTAATAATACTTATTCTCATCCAGCTCAGTCTATTTTAGATACGCTTACAAAATCTGGTGCTAAAATTTATAGAACCGATGAAGTTGGTACAATATTATTAACTAGTGATGGTAAAACTTATAATATTCAAACATTCTTTACAGCTTTAGATGGCAATTCTTCTACTGCAAATAAAAATAATTCTCAAACTGAGGAAACGGAATAAAAATATCCACTCATAAAATGAGTGGATATTTTTTATTCTTTATAATTTTCTCTTAATAATTTTATTTCTTTTCCATATCCTTCTAGTTCATTTGGTGTTTCTAAAAAGAATGGCAAGTGTTTTAATTTAGGATGATTTATTACTTTTACTAGTGCTTCTAATCCAATATTCCCTTCTCCTATTTTTGCATGTCTATCTTTGTGTGAACCACAAAGATTTAAACTATCGTTTAAATGAATTGCATATAGTTTATCTAGTCCTATTATTTGGTCAAATTCTTCTATTACATGATCTAGGTTATTTACAATATCGTATCCTCCATCAAATATATGACATGTATCAAGACATACTCCTAACTTTTCTTGTAATTTTACTTTATCTATAATCGTTTTTAATTCTTCAAAACTTCTTCCTATTTCTGAACCTTTTCCTGCCATTGTTTCTAACAATACTGTTGTCGTTTGATTTGGCTTTAATATTTCATTTAGCATTTCTACTATATATTCGATTCCTTTTTCAGCACCTTGTCCAACATGACTTCCTGGATGAAAATTATATAAAGCTCCTGGAAGATATTCTAATCTTTTTAAATCATCTTCCATTGTTTCTTTAGCAAATTCTCTTATTTCTGGCTTTTCAGCTGCTGCATTTAAGGTGTATGGTGCATGTGCCAAAAAGCTTTCTATTCCATTTTCTTTAGCTAATTGTTTGAATTTTTTTATATCTTCTTCGTCAATTGGTTTTGCAGCTCCGCCTCTTGGATTTCTAGTAAAAAATTGTACAGTGTTTGCATCTATACTTACAGCATCTTTTCCCATTTGATAAAATCCTTTTGATATTGATAAATGACATCCTATTTTTAACATTTTATTTCCTCTTCATCTTTCTTAATTTTTCTTTTTCTTTATTATCTATTCTTGTCGATTCTATTATTTTCTGAATTGATTTGTTGTATACAAAATTGCTTAATATATTTGATTTTAAATATTTTAATGTTTCTTTTGGAAACTTTATATAGCATATTGAAATAAGCCATGCCATTGCCATTTCTACATAGTATTCTTCTTTTTTTATTTTTTCAGTGATTTGAAATATTTTTATAATATACTCTTTTTCAATGAAATAATCTAATAATGATACTAATCCAAATCTTATTTCAAATTCTGATTTACTATTATCTAAATATTTTTGTATAAAATTATAAAATTCTTCTTTTTCTTTTATTTTTAACCCTGCTACGAAAGTATCACATATTGCCCAATTATCTATTAGTGGAATAAAATTTTCAATGTAATTTAACTTTGTGGTTATTTCCATTTTTTTAAGACCTATCATCATTCCTTTTAGCATTATTTCTTCATAATATTGATTTTCTATTTTTAAAAAGTTTTCTTCAAATCCTTCTTTTATTAGTTCTTTTGCATACTTTCTTAATATAGGCACTCTTACTCCTATAATATTGTCAGTATTAGGGCAAAGACTTGTATGAAATTCTTTATATTTTTCGTCTGCTAGACTAAATATTTTTTCTCTTATTTTGTTTTTCATGTTTAAATATTATCATATTTTATTTCTTTACTCAACCTTATTTTTTCTTTCTTTGAAGTATTGCATTTTATGTAAAGTTGTGCTATAATAAACAGAGCAATCCATAAGAAAAAAAACGAAAAGGAGGAGCTTCATGGTTATTGCAATTTTCGCTTTTTTGGGATGTTATTACATCCTCGCCAATCTGTTTGGCGCACTGTTTCTGGCAGCAGAGGGATTTATATCTCTCATGGTTCTGGGCTGTCTTGCCTTTGGTGCTTTGGCACTTTTTGGCGGATCTCGGTCTAGATGGGCTTGGATGCCCTGCTTTCTCTGCTTGCTCGGTTCTGTTGCTATCGAGGTTCTCGCACCTTACGAAGCTATGATCGAAATTCTTGGTGCAATTGCCTTGGCGGTTGTCATCACAGTTTTGATCAAGAGACCTATGTTGCAGTATGTTCGCCGTGACGCTGCTCGTACGGGTGGCCCGCGTCTCAGAACATGGCAGCAGGTTCTTATCAGAATCCTGTAACCAGACACAGACTCATCGCCAAATATCGGAGGTGTCGCGTACGCGACGTGGCGAATGAGACCACCCCATATGCTGCTAACTGCAGAAATGGGGTGATTTTTTGTCTTTATTTTTGTTAGTTTTTTCAATTTTAATAGATGTTAAATTTACTTGTATAATCAACTTTTCATAATTATTCAAATATGTTTTATTCTAAAATTGTGGTACCTGTTGCACCTTTTCCCACTACTTCAGACATTAAGCTATTCCATGTTATCGGTCCTATTTTTCCATCTTGATTTAGTCCGTTATTGCCTTGATATGTTATCGTTGCGCTTTGCGTTCTGTTTCCAAAAATTCCATCTAATCCACCGGTTTGTAAGCCTAATGTATTTAGTGCATCTTGTGCTATTAAAACGTATATTCCTCTGCTACCGAAAAGTGTTAGTGGATAACCGCTTGCAATCCATCTGTTATCAAAATGTACCCATCTTGGTGTTAGATTTGCTGGCTCTACATATCTCCAATACCCTGAATTTTTTGCTAATGTTCTCATATAGTTTCTAGAAGATTCATTTAAGTTTTGTCCTACATCAAAAGCCACTCCTGCATAATGTTGGCTTAATATTCCATGACCTCCTTCCCAACATCTTTTAAAGACAAATCCCACATATATTGGCCTTCCATATAGCGTTCTAAAATTATTCCAACTTTGCATTGTTCTTCTATCTGTCCAAAGAAGATTGCTTTGACTAGATCCTCTGAATTCTTTTACTTTCAATGTTCCATTATTATATGGCATCGCCTCATTTTCTCCTCTATAGTATGTTTCCATTCTGTTTGTTTGATTATTATATATTAAAATTTTAGCCAATAAAATCACCTCTTTATATAATATTGGTTTTTGGCTTTTTTTGTTATATTAAAAAAAGAATGTTTTTAAAACATTCTTTTTACATATAAATTTCGCATTTAATATCTTCTTCATCTATTAGTTCTTTAAATAAATATCCATCTTCTGGATTTCCTACAATTGAGCCGTAGTGTGTTGGAATCACGTATTTAGGCCAAATTTTTGTTGCTAAGTTTGCTGCTTCTATATAATTCATTGTATATGTACCGCCTACTGGTAAAAATGCTACAGTACATTCAACTTTTCTTGCTTCTTTGGTGTCATCCGTATCCCCAGCTATATAGTATTTAACTCCATCTATATCTAGAATATAACCTACCCAATTTTTGCTTTTGGGATGAAAGTCTTTGTGTTTATTATATGCTGGCACTGTTGATATTTTTATATCTTCATATTCAAATTCTTCATATGGTTTTGCATAGTAAATGTTTTCTTCTATAAATCCAATTTTTTCTACTTCTGATTTGCAATCTTCTGTTGTAATTATTGCTGTTTTTTCATTTGCTACAGCTTTAATATCTGTTGGTGAAAAATGATCATAGTGCGAATGCGTACATAATATTAAGTCAGCATCATGAATAGGTATATCAATTTGAAATGGATCAATATAAATTATTTTTTCTTTTACTATTTTGATACTATTATGTTTTAAGACATATATTCCATCTAATTCTGACATATTTTCTCCTTTTCTTTTTTTACAAGTATACTAAATTTGAATATAAAAAGAAATATGTTTGTGACATATTTCCCCTTATTTTATTCTATATCTTTATAGTATTCTGTTATTAAATCGTCTAATTCTACACTTATTGCATATATTATTTCATAGTTTTCACCATTTTGTATACTTTTATTTAATTTTTCTCTAAGTTTACAAATTTTTTCGTTTATCAAGTAAAATCACTCCTTTTATTCTACAAAACTATTCCCTTATTTTCCTTAAAATACCATATTTTTACAGTGCAGTCAACGCTTTTTCAGAGTATTTGACAAACTTTCGTGCGACAAATTTTGCGTTATTCGTCACTTTCTTTCGGTTTTATACATGATATGACGTAATTTTCCTCTTTAAACACTTCTTTTTGCACTTTTTCTAAGTATTCTTTTGAAATAATTTTATAATTTTCGATATATTCAAAAGGATTTACTTTTTTAAAGTAGTTTGATGTAAACATTATTGCCTCTTGATCTACATTGTTAAATTCTCTTACATACATCCCATATAGTTTTCTTTTTGCTCTTTCAAAATTTTTTTCTTCTATACCTTGTTTTTCTGAATCTTTTATTGTTTGTTTTAATAATTTTTCTACTTCTTTTATATTTTCACTTTTTCCTTGAATTAAAACATGTGCATAATTTCTTCCCCATTCAAATGATGTTGATAAGTTTTCATAAATTAAACCTCGTTCATAAAGTTCTTTATAACATTTTGAACTTTCGCCAAATAGAATTTCTAATAATATTTCTATTGCCAAGCTTCTTTTTACTTTTTCTTTTTCTATAGGATTTACTTTATATGCAATTGAAAAAATAGATGTAGATATATCCATTTTTTCGGATATTTCTTTTTTATTTATTTTAAATTCTTCTTGTTCTTCTATGACTTGTGCTTTTAATTTGCTTTTTATTGTAATTTTGGTTTTGATTTTTTCTATTGTTTGTTCTGGATTAAAATCTCCTACTAGAGTCAATATCATATTTTCTGGAACGTAAAAATTATTATAGCATTCATATAATATATCTTTGGTTATTTTTTTTATGCTTTCTACACTTCCGGCTACATCTATTCTTATTGGATTTATTTTGTATAGTGCTTTCATGCAGTTTATATATACTTTCCAATCTGGTTCATCATTATACATATTTATTTCTTGAGTAATAATTCCTTTTTCTTTTTCAACATTTTCATTTGTAAAATATGGGTTTTGCACATATTTTAGTAATTCTGCCAATGCTTCTTCAAAATTATTAGTACATTCAAAAAGATATGCAGTATGGTCATTTGTTGTATATGCATTTGCTTCTACTCCTAAAGCTGATAATGTGTCTAAACTGTTTGTCCCATTTTCTTGTTCAAATAATTTATGTTCTAAAAAATGTGCTACTCCATCTGGAATAATAGTTTCTTTATCTTCATCTGATTTTATAAATTTATTATCATTTGAGCCATATCCAACAGCGCATATTGCATATTTTTTTCTAGTGTTTGTTTTTGGTATGCACATAATTGTAAATCCAGATTTTAATTTCTCGATATATATTTTTTCTTTTATTAACTTATTTTCAATTATCTGCATTTTTTCCTCCGCTTTTTAAAAAATATATTGTATTTATTTGTATTTTTTTGGCAAATTCTATTACCTGATTTTTAGTCACTTTTTTAATATTTTCTTTATATTCTTCTAAACTTAATGGTAATTTTGATAGTTCTTGTCCAAATTTAAAAAGAATTTGTGAATCTTGTTCTTCATTTATAGAATCTATTCCTGAAAGAATATATTCTTTTGACTTTCTTATATCCTCTTCTGTGAAGTCTCCTTTTTCCATGTCTTCTAATAATTTTTCGATAAGTTCTACTGTTTTTTCATATTTTTCACATTCTATACCACATCTTATAAATATGTTATTTTTTTGTACTATATATTCTGATTTAGTAGTATATGCCAAACTTTCTTTTTCTCTTACAATTTGAAACAATTTTGAATTTACACCATTTCCAAATATTGAGTTATATACTATTGCAATAAATCTAAAGTCACCTAAATTATTTGGTAGTATGTCTAATCCTATTACCAATTTTCCTTGTGCTATATCCATTTCTTCTTTTTTGATTTCTGGATTTTGTATTATTTCTTTTATTTCTGTTTTGTAATTATTTTTATTTAAAATATCGTTTCGTGGATTTAGGCTTTTTATTAATTTATTTTCTTTTATCTTTTGTTCTATACTTTCTTTTTCATAGTTTCCACTAACTATGATATCTATTTTGCTTGAGCTTATTATTTTTTTATATTGCTCATATAAATTTTCTGACGTTATTTTTTCTAAGTCTCCTATTTTACCGTATTTACTAATTCCATAACCACTATCTTTGTACATTATATTTATGCATTTTTCATATGCATATAAATCTTTTTCATCTTTAATTGAATTTATTAATAGTTCTAAATTCTTTTTCTCTAATTTTAAGTATTTTTCATTAAATTTATTTTCTTCAATTAAAGGATTAAATACTATTTCGAATAATAAATCTATTACTTTTTCTAGATTATTATTTTTTTCAGGTAAGTATTTATCATTTATACTTTCAATATAAAATTTTAAAACTAAATTGTCTCCTGTTTTATCTAACCCACAATCAAATAATGCCCCATATAACATTTCTAATTCTTCGCTTATTGACTGATAATTTATATATTTTCTGCATCCATCTTTTAATATTGCTGGTATTAGTGCATTTTTAGTAACTGTATCTTTTTTTAACGGGATGCTTAGAAATATTACTGTAAAATCAGTTTTAAAGTTTTCATTAATAATAAGATGGAGAGATACTCCATCTTTTATTTGTTCTTTTATATAATTCACGTTTTTTCTCCTTAGCCTTTTTATTAGTATTACCTTATTTGTATATTATTATGCTAATAATTCTTTTACGACTTCGTTTATTGTTTTTCCATCGGCTGAAGCTCCCATTTTTTCTTTTGCTGATTTCATTACTTTTCCCATGTCTTTCATTGAAGTTGCTTCTGTTTCTTTTATGATATTTTTTACAATTTCTGTTATTTCTTCTTTAGATAATTGTTTTGGTAGATATACTTCTAAATAGCTTATTTCTTCTTTTATCTGAGATACTAAATCTTCTCTTCCACCTTTTTCATAATCAGCTATTGAATCTTTTCTCTTTTTTACTTCTTTTGCAATTAGTTCTATTATTTGTTTATCGTCTAGTTCTATTCCTTTATCTTTTTCTATTTGTAGTATTCCAGCTCTTGCCATTTGAATTGCATTTTTCTTTATTTCATTTTTATCTTTCATTGCTTCTTTTAAATCTTCTAATAATCTTTTTTTCATAATCTTTTTTTCGCTTTTTATAGCGAATCTCCTTTCTTTTTTTATGTACTTTGATATTATCACATTTTTCTTTCTTTCTCAATAAATTATCACTACTTTATATTCTTTATGCATAAAAAAGAACACGTACTAAATACGTGTTCTGATTTTTTAAAATTTTCTTTTTCTAGCAGCCTCTGATTTTTTCTTTCTTTTTACGCTTGGTTTTTCATAATGCTCTCTTTTTCTAACTTCTTGTAGAACTCCATTTCTAGCACATTGTCTCTTAAATCTTTTTAGAGCATCTTCTATATTACCATTATTAACTTTAATCTCTGACATTTTATCTCCCTCCTTCCGAAGCTTAACACCATCTGTGGGATTTAACTTTTTCTTTTCTTACCGGCTAAATGTATCTCCGATGTTAAATATTATACCTTAATATGTATAAAAATGTCAATATTAATTTTTCCTAAATTGTTCTTAATTTTCTTGTTCTTTTTGATTTTTCTATAATCTCATCTATTTTCTTTTTATCTTGCTCACTATGTCTTTCTGATTTTTCTATATCAAATGCTTCTTTTATTGTATCTCCCCAATTTTTTGTATGATAATATCTAACTACTTTTTTATTTTTAGCTAACCTATATAGTTGACTTCTATTTATCTTGTCCTCATTAGATATGATTTCTTCTGAATTTAGTGTATCTAAGTCTAGTGCATATGTTGCTGCATCATTTGCATTTACTATTTTCCCTTCTCTATTTTTTCTGAACATTTTTTCTATTATTACTTTATTTAAGTTTGGTAGTTCAAAAATCATATGTCCATCTGTTGTTAATCTAGCCCTGTAATCTTTATCTATTAATGATAATAATTGTATTTTATAGCAGGGGTCAAATTCATAATTTTTACTTTCTGGTTTTGGTGGATTAACTGGATGATCTAAATTTCCTTTAGGTTCTCTTTTTCCTTTTGGCTCTCTTGTCTCTGGTTTTTCTTCTTCTGAAATACCTAGTGTTTGGAATAGCTGATCTCTTAATTCTTGTTGATTTTCTTCATCAAACATTGTAATAATAACAGATATTTTTTCTTCATCTGTTAGTCCATTTAATATTCCTGCTTTTATTTGATTAATATCTACTGTTCCATTGTTAGCTAGTTTTTTACTATCTGATGGTTTTAGTATGCCTTTCTTAAACATATCTACAGCAAATTCTGTACTATTCCAATCTATAATATTTTCCATATCTACTATGTTTCTTTTATATAGTTCTATAAAGTCTTCTTCTTCCATGCTATCACCAAGTTCTATTATTACATTATTTGCAATTTCTCTTTTGGTTTCTTCATCTTTTCCTGCTAGTTTTACAGCTCTAAATAAACTGAAATATTTTTCTATTCTTGCTTTTTCTTCGGGTGTACAGTTTTCTAGTTTTCTATATTGTTTTATTAGTTCAGATTCTGTTACTAATGGTGATATTCCTTCTGCTTTTAATAAACTATTTAATGATATATTTCCATTTAGATATAATTCTAATAATTCTTTTGGTAATAATAAGTCTTCTCCATCTGTTTTTTTCATTTTTAGTAACTCTTCTACAGTTTTGTCTTCTAATATGCTTGTAGATGTATATTCTTTTAGTTCTTCTTCTGTTATAAAACCATTATTAAATAAATATATTGCATTACTTTGATCTTGATTCATACATTCTCTTTTGTCTTTTTTAGTCATATTTATTAAATTTATAATTTTTGGATTTTTTATGCTTGAAAGTTTTTTCTTTCCACTTAATATTTCTTCTTTAATGTGTTCAATTTCTTTTTTGCCATAATATGTTCCGTCCATTGCTCTTTCACTTAAAGCTTTTTCTATATCTTTTACACTATATTTTATTTCTTTTGTTCCGCCTTCTGTCATTTCTAATCTTGCTCTTATTCTAGATTTAGGATTTTTTACGCACTCTACTGCTGTTTGCATTATCTGTATAAGAGCTTCTACATTTCCTTCTGGAAAATCTTCAAGTCTCATTTTTTCTAAAGTATCTTGAGCTCTATATGCTGATACTAATAAAAATTTATCCCAGTCAATATATTCTGCATTTTCTTGTAATTCTTTTATAAATGCTGGTATATATTCTATAAAACTTTTTTCCCTTGTTGGATTTCCATTTAATATAGATAGTAGTTCTTCTCTTGTCATGCCTTCTTCATCTTTAAATGTATTGACTATAATATTTTCTCTCATTGCACTTCCTAAATCGGGTACTGTGCAATATGCTGCACCTATATCTGTTAAAACTTGAACTAATAATAAATATTCGATATCTGTTTTATTGTCTATTTCTTTTAATCTTTCTAGTCCTGCTTTTACTTCGTCCATATGTTCTTTAGCCTTTGAAGGTCTACAATAGTCTCTTGAATCATAAATTTGAGTTTTCATTGTAATTCCGTCTGCGTCTAGTAATAATATTGGGTGCTTTGCCAAATGTTCTTCTATTTTTTTCATTTTTAGTTCTCTATTTGTGATTTTTCCTCTTAAATCGATTCCTTCTATTGTTTTCTTTCCGCTCATCATTAAATAGTTTGCAAATATAAATCTATTCATATTAAATTTTTTTTGATTTTTAGCTATAAAATCTACTATATCATATTGGTTCATTTCATTTTGTCTTTCAAATAGTTCTAACATTATTTTTTCATCTGTAAAGCATTGAATTACGTCTATTGTTGGTAAATATAATCCTATTTCCATTATTACATCTTTTATATCTAATTTACTTAAATCTCTTTCCATATTGTTTTCCTCCTTTTTTTGGCAATCCTATTTTTTATTATACCATATTTTAAACGTTATGTAAACTTTTTTGCTTTATTACTTGATTCTGAGGAAAAAAATAAAGAAGTTACATTTTCTGTAGCTTCTTTTTATAAATTCTTTTTTATTTTTGGATCACTTTTTAGTTATATTATTCAGCCTCTGGTGCTCCAACTGGACAAACGCCTTGACATGTTCCACATTCTATACATGCTTCTTTGTCAATTTCATAATGCTCTTCTCCTTGTTTTATGCATCCTACAGGGCAAGCTCCAGCACATGCTCCACAGCTTATGCAGTTTTCATTGATTTTGTATGCCATAGTTATCACTCCTTTCAAGTTAATATATATTATAACAACCTTTTAACTACTTTTGCAATATTTTTTTTCACATGTTTTTCATTTATATGTAAAAGTTTTCTATTTTGCATAATTACTTTTCCGTCAACAATAACTGTATCTACATCTGCTCCATTTGCAGAATATACTAGATTGGTGCATAAATCATTTTCTGGATATAGATGTGTTTTATTTGTATTTATGAATATGATATCAGCTTTTTTACCAACTTCTATGGTTCCTATTTCATCTTCTAGTCCTAATACTCTTGCTCCTTCTATTGTTGCCATTTTTAGTATATCATATGCTTTTATTGATGTTGGTTCCATTGTATTTATTTTTTGTATATATGCAGCTGTTTTCATTTCTTCGAACATATCTAAAGTCGTTGTACTACCTATTCCATCTGTTCCAAGTCCCACATTAATTCCATTTTTTCTAAGTTTTACTACATCACATACTCCTGATGATAATTTGCAATTGCTTATTGGATTGTGTGATATACCGCCTTTGATATTTTTTAATATTTCTAAATCAGAATCTGAAATATATATTCCATGTGCTAATACTACTGGGACATCGAATACATGTAAATCATTTAGATATTCTGTACTTGTTTTGTTATAGCGCTCTTTTATTATCTTATCTTCTTGCATTGTTTCTGATAAGTGAATATGCATTCCAGTATTTAGTTCTTTAGCTAGATCAACACATAATTGTATTGTATCTGGACTGCATGAATATGGCGCATGCGCTGAAACGTATATTTTTATTCTGCTATTTTCATAATTGTACTTTTCGTGGTATTGGCGAGTTCTTGTTAGTTTATCTTTTATTGATGTATCTGTAATACTCCATGCAATTACTCCTCTTAATCCAGATTCTTCAACAGCTTCAATTGTTTTATCCATTCTGAAATACATATCATTAAATGTTGTTGTTCCAGTCTTTATTAACTCTATGCATGACAAAAAAGAATTCCAATATATATCTTCTGGTCTTAATTTTTCTTCGACAGGAAAAATAGCATTTTCTAGCCAATCCATTAATTTTTGATCATCTTTATAGCCTCTGAAAATACTCATTGCAAGATGCGTGTGTGTATTTACAAATCCTGGCATTACTAGTTTTTCTTTTGCATCTATTATTTGTGCTTCTTGATCTTCTATATTTTCTTTTATTTGTACAATAATATTTTCATCTATTAATATATCAGTTTTTCTTATGTTTGGTTCATCTTTTACCATGTCTAATAATGTTGCGTTTTTTATCAATGTTTTCATTCTTTTCTTCTCCTTAAAAGGCTAAATGTCGTCATTTGAATTTTTGCTATCAATTTGCTCTAGCTTTTCTAGCTTTTCTAACTCTTTCAAATCTTCTTGATTCTCGACATCTAACTTTCCTTCATCTTCTGCATCTTTTATTATTTTTATATCTTTTGCATCAAATTTCTTGAAATAAGTTTCTTCACCATCATTTAGTTTTACTTTTATTGTTTCTTTTAAAGTTTCTATTCCGCAAACTTCTCCCGTTCCTTCTGATGTTTTTACAATAGCTCCTATTTTTGGGAGTCTACTTAATTTTTCTTCATATACATTTTGTTCATATTTTAGGCAGCACATTAATCTACCACAACATCCTGAAATTTTTGATGGATTTAATGATATATTTTGCTCTTTTGCCATTTTTATTGAAACCGTTTCGAAATTTCCTAAAAATGAGCAACAACATAATTCTCTACCACAAGCTCCATTTCCACCAATTCTTCTTATTTCGTCTCTTACTCCAATTTGTCTTAGTTCTATTCTGGTTCTAAAAATTGATGCTAAGTCTTTTACTAATTCTCTAAAGTCAATTCTTCCTTCAGCTGTAAAGTAGAATATAAGCTTACTTCCATCAAATTTATATTCTGCATCAACTAGCTTCATATCTAGGCCATGTTTGTTTATTTTTTCTTGGCATTTTTTTAGTGCATCTGGTTCTTTCTTTTTGTATTCTTCATATGATTTTGTATCTTTTTCGGTTGCAATTCTTATTACTTTTTTTAATGGATTATTTAAGCTTTCTTCATTTACATCTTTATTTCCTATTATTATTTCTCCATATTCGTCTCCTAGTGCTGTTTCAACAATAACTTTTGTTCCTGGCTCTAGTTTTAAATTTTGAGGATCAAAATAATATGTTTTTCCTGGCTTTTTAAACTTAACTCCTACTATTGTCTTCATTTACTTCCTCCCATATTTGAAATAGCATATAATCAATACTCATATCAAAATTACTATTTGATTTTAGATGATTCGTTGTCTCTTGTATATATTTTACACAATTCAAATATTTTGTGTCTTTTCTTTTCTTGCCTATATTAAATAGATTTAATGATAAATATTCTAGTATTCCATATATATCTTCTTTAACAAAAATTTCTTTATTTTGAGTTAAAAAATCTATTTTGCTTGTGTCTTCTATAGAATCAACAAATTTTTCAACTTGTTCATATTCCTCTCTGTTTTCTAGTATTCTTATGGCTTTTTCTATGCTACCGTCAAAAAGGTCTAGCATTTTTTCTGGTATGTTTATTTGTATATTTTTTTCTGTTAATATTTCTTTTATTTCATTTGTGTTTAGTTTTTCAAATGCCATTTTGGTACATCTAGATTTTATTGTAGTTAATAGCATATCTGGATTTGATGCTATTAGTATTATTACAATGTATTCTGGTGGCTCTTCTAATGTTTTTAATAAACTATTTTGGGCTTCTTTAGTCATTTTGTCTGCATCATTTATTATAAATATTTTCTTTTCTGATAATATTGGCTTTTCATATACTAATTTAATAAAATCTCTTATTGTAGCTATTTTTATTGTTTCTGATTCTTCGTTTAATATTTGTATATCAGGGTGATTGTTACTTTCAAAACATGTACATGATTTGCATGTGCATGTTTCTTCTTTATTTTTTATGCAAAGTATTTTTTTAGCAAATTCTTTTGCAATTTGTTTTTTTCCAATTCCTTCTTTGCCTAAGAATAAGTAACTGTGCAAAACATTATTGCTTTGCACAATTTTTTCTAACTCTGTTCTATTTTTTGTATTGCCCTTAATCTTTGAATTCATCATTACTCCACTTTTTTATTTTTTGTCTGGATTTCCCCATGTATTTAATGGCCAAAATCTAAATGCTACTTTCCCTTCAATTTTACTTATTGGTATGCAACCAAATGACCTACAGTCTGTACTTTTGGGTCTATTATCTCCCATTGCGAATACATATCCTTCTGGTACTATAAAATCTGTAAAAGCTCCGTCTAATGAGGTTGTAACTACAGATGAGTCTAGATATGGTTCTTCATATTCTTTTCCGTTTATATATACTTTGTTGTCTTTTATTTCTAGATGTTCTCCAGCTACTGCTATAACTCTTTTTATGTATGTCGTTTTTCCTATTTCTAATCCATAGTAAATAAACTTATTCCATAATCCTTTTGGTTCATTGTTATATATTGCTACTGGGTTTGACATATCTGCATCTTCAAGGCTGATTTTTGTTACACTTGGTGCTTCGAAGGTTATAATATCTCCTTTTTCTATTTTGCCTTTAAATGTAATTGATAATCTGTTAAGTATTAATCTTTGATTTGGTTTTAATGTTGGATACATTGACTCTTGTTTAACAATTGTTGGTGTTCCTATAAAATTGCGGACTACTAAAGCTAGTATAACTGCTATTACTATGCAATATACCCATTCTAAAATATTTTTAACTTTTGGATTCAATTTTTTTGCCTTTCTTATACTTTATTTTTATAATTTGCTTTAGTTCTTGCTATTACTTTCATCTGTATAATTATCATCTGTAAACATTGAAAACTCTGCTGGTTCTGGATTTTTTTCAACCTTCTTTTTGGCTTTCTTCTTTTCTTCTTTTTTTTCTTCTATTTTTTCTGTTGCTTGTGTATTTTCTGAAATATCGCTATTTTCGTCAAATATATTAATTTCAACTTCGTTAGAATCTTTTTCTATGTCTGGTATATCGTTGTTTGTTTCATATTCTTCTGGAATTATATCATTTACGATAGGTTCATCTATGTTTTTTTCTATATTCTCATCATTATTCTCTAATATCTCATCTGGAATTTCGTTCTTTATTTCTTCTGATTCTGTATCGAAGAAAAGGCTTTCTAATGAATCTTCAGCAGGCTCATCTGCTATTTTGGTTTCTTCTGCGTCTTCTTTAAATAATTCTTCCATTTTTTCTTCAGCAGGTTCTTCATAATTATCAATTTGACTTTCTAATTCGTAATCTTCTTCTGGTATCTCTTCTTTTTTATTTTTGGTTTTAAAATTATGTTTTTTAATTTTCTTATAATCTTCTGGAATATTATCAATTTTATACATTATTACTAATATTAGTACAATTATAATGACTGCTGCGACAATTAAAATAATTTTATCTGAGCTTTTTAAACTTATATCTGCAATTAATTCTTCCATTTGTTTTCACCTCTTTATAAATTTATTTGACATCCTCTTTTTTATCTTTCTTGGCAGGAATTCTTATTACAACTTCTGTTCCTTTTCCAAGTTTACTTTTTATATTTATTTTGGAGTTGTTTTTTTCTAGAATTTCTTTAGCAATTGATAGTCCTAAGCCAGTTCCTCCCATTTCTCTTGTTCTTGCTTTGTCAACTCTATAAAATCTTTCAAATACTTTCTCAATGTCTTCTTCTGGTATTCCTATTCCAGTATCTATAACTTTTATATATGCATCATTGTATACAAATCCAACATATATTTTTATTTCTCCATTTTCAGGAGTATATTTTATTGCATTTGTTAATATATTGGTTATTACTCTTTCTATTCCAGCTTTATCTGCTACTATATTTGGTACATCAGCTGTAACAAAACACTCTACTTTTTGATTCTTTTTTTCTATTTCAAAACTTAGACTTTCGTATGTTGCCTTTACTAGTTCTCCTAAATCGAACTCTTCTTTTCGGTTATTAATCATATCAGAATCATATCTAGATAATGTTAATAAATCACTTACTAGTTCGCCCATTCTTTTTGCTTGTGATGAAATATTCTTTAAAAATTTTTTAGTATCTTCTTCACTACAATCATCTTCTAATAAAATATCTGAATACCCAATAATTGATGTTATAGGTGTTTTTAGTTCGTGTGATACGTCTGCTACAAACTCAGTTCTCATTGTATCTAACTTAATGTGTTCTGTTATGTCTTGAATTAATACCATGGCGCCTTCTGGTCTATTTTGTTCATTTTTAAATGCTGCAAAAAATAAATTCAAAGTTTTTTCGCCAATACTTATCTTTTCTTGTGTAGAAGTCCAATCTTCTAAATATATTATTTTTTCAAGATTCATATTAGAATCTATTTTATCAAAAATTTGATTGAAATTCTTTTCTTTTCCTGATAGACCTAATAGCTTATCTGCCGCATTATTTTTATGTATTACTTCTCCATTTATGTTGAAAGCTAAAATTCCATCATTCATGTGCAAAAGAATCGTTTCTATTTGCTTTTTTTGTCTAGATACTTCTTTTAAATTTTCGTTTAGCTCTCTATGCATCATTTCAAAAGCTTTTGTAAGTTCATCGACTTCAGTTTTGCTTTTTCCGTCTATTAGAAATTTTCCACTTTTTGTAACACTTTCTGCACTTTTCGTTATTTTTGATATTGGGCTAATAATTACCTTAGCAACAAATATTCCAACTAATATGGATATAATAGTAAAAACTACTATTAATGATATTGTGAGCAACTTTACTTGTGAATTTAAAACAGTAACTAGTTGCGCAACATCACCTTGATTTGCTACTTCTGCTGATATTTCTTCAAGCTCTGTTAAAAATAAGGTTCCTTGAAGTCCTATCATTAAAATTCCTAATATCATAAATATTAAAACGATTTTTATTTGTACGCTTTTAAACATCTTTCACTCCTACGCAAGTGTTTCCCTTATTATATCATTATTGAGCAAATATTCAAGTACTTTTAATACTTGTAATTTAGTTGTAACACAATTTTCATCTGTTTGTTTTTTATGGAATATACTTTTTATATTTTACTGTATACTTGCTTTTTTTCTTTTTTATACTACTAATTTTTTATCTTTTTCATTTCAATTCACTTGAATATTTTTACATAAAAATAAACCCAAATTGTTAAATTTTTTATTTAACAGTTTGGGTTTATATCTTTAAAATATTTTTTATTTATTTCCTACTACGTAATATCCTACTCCTCTTTTTGTAATTAAAATTTTTGGATTTGCTTTATCTTTTTCTATTTTATCTCTTATTCTATTTACCGTAACATCTACCGTTCTTATTGCACCAACATAATCGTCATATCCCCATACTTTTTTTAGTAACATTTCTCTTGTTACTACTTCTCCTGGTTGAGTAGCTAGATATTTTAGTACTTCAAATTCTTTTATAGTTAAATCTACTACTTCCCCTTTTACTTTGGCTTCAACTTTCTTTAAGTCTAAGCTTAAATCTCCTACGGTAATAACATTTTCTTCGCTTTCAGAATTTTCTGTTTTTAACTCTGCTTGAGCTACAAGTTCTGCTTTACGTAGATTTGCTTTTATTCTTGCCATAACTTCTCTGTGCTGAAATGGTTTTGTAATATAATCGTCGGCTCCCATTTCTAGTCCAACTACTTTATCTAATTCTGTATCTTTTGCAGATATCATTAATATTGGTATATTTAGTGAATATCTGATTCTTTTACATACGCTTATTCCGTCCATTTTTGGTAACATTACATCTAATAAAATCAAATCTGGTTTTTCTTTTAAGGCTATCTCTACAGCAGCTGCCCCATCATATGCTTGTAATGTGTTATACCCTTCTTTTTGTAGGTGATATACAAGTAAATCTACTATACTTTCTTCATCATCAACTACTAGAATTGTTTTTTTATTAAAATCTCTTCCAATATCTAATTCTTCCACAAGGATACCCCTTTCTCTCTTAATCTATACATTAATTTATATCATAAAGAAATTATTTGTACAAGTTTTTTTTCATTTTTTTTACATTTTTATTTCAATGTTTTCTATTTTGTTTTCATCTTTTAATATTATATATTCTTTTTCTATTTTTTCTCCGTTTAATTTAATTTCTCTTTTTCCATTTTTTTCGCTATTTTGACTGATTTTTATATTATAAATATTGCTTTTATATTTGTATTGTATTTTATATTCTTCCCATGTGCTCGGTATTTTTTTAGGTAGATATAATTTTTCTCCTTTTCTCGTTATTCCTAAAATTTCTTCTAAACATACTTTATAATACCAACTACTAGAGCCGGTATACCAACTCCAGCCACCTCTTCCGATCATATCTTTGTTTGAATAAACATCTCCTGCTAACACATAGCCTTCTATTTTGTATTTGTTTGCTTTTTCTTTTTCATCTGTATGTGTTATTGGGTTTATCATTTCTATATATTTTAAAGCTTCATCTATTCTTCCTAATTTGCAAAGTGCTAAAATTAACCATATACTACTGTGAGTATATTGTCCTCCATTTTCTCTTACACCTTCTGGATAATTGCTTATATATCCTGGATTACTTTTTTCTCCACTAAATGCTGGTGTTAGCAATTTAATTATTTTATTTTCTTCATCTACTAAATTTTCTATTGTTGATTCTATTGCCTTTTTTTGTTTTTCAATTGTTCCGGCTTCTGAAATAACAGACCAACTTTGTGAAATGCTATCTATTTTACATTCTTTATTGGCACTACTTCCTAAAACTTCTCCATCATCAGTAATTGCTCTTTTATACCATTTTCCGTCCCAACCTATTGTGTTTAATTTTTCTTTTAATTCTTCTTTTATTTTTTCAAATCTTTTTGCTTCTTCTGTATCTTTTATTAATTTGCTCCATTTGTTTAATATATCGTATATAAAAAATCCTAGCCAAATACTTTCTCCTTCTCCTTTGTGCCCTACTCTATTTAATCCGTCATTCCAGTCGCCTGTTCCTATTTTTGGAAAACCATTTGTTCCGAAATTTAAACTTCTATTTATTGCTCTAATGCAATGTTTGTATATACTTTCTTTTGTATCTGTGTAACTATATTTATCATATTTTTCTTTTTCATCTTCTATTTCTATTCCTTGTATATATTCAACTTCTTGATCTAATATCTCACTTTTTCCTGTAAAATCTATATATTCTATCACACTATATGGAAGCCATAATAAATCATCTGATATTTTCGTTCTAATTCCTGTACAATTTATTTCATGCCACCAGTGTAATACGTCTCCTTCTATAAATTGATGTTTAGCAGCATCTATTATTTGATTATAAAGCAATTGTTCATCTATCCATTTCATTCCTAATGTGTCTTGTAGCTGATCTCTAAACCCTATTGCTCCTCCTGATTGATAGAAACCACTTTTAGCTATTATTCTACTTGTTAATGTTTGATATATAAGCCAGCTATTCATATATACATTTATTTTTTCAGATGGTGTTTCTACTTTTATTATTGATGTTTTTTCTTCCCAATATTTTTGTACTTCTTCGAATGATTGATCTACTTTTTCGTTTTCTATATATTGTTTTGTTTCTTTTCCTAATATAATATTTATTTTCTTTTTTTCAAATGCTTTTAGTTCGATCGGTATTTCAATTGTAATAATGTTATTTTCTAATATGTTTTTTTCTTTAATGTTTTCTATTTTATTAATTTTTTCATTAGAAGTTATTTCTACTATATCTTCAAAATTTGTTTTGCAAATATTTTCAATGTATATTGTATTATTCTTTTGATTTACTTTTATCTTGCCTAAATTTTTAAATCTATTTTCTCCTAGGCTTAAATTTAAAGTATATTGTAATAATAGGCTTTTTGTTTCTCGTTCTTTATTTTTTATTGAAATACTATTAATTTTTACTTGATTTGATATTGGAATAAATATTGTGTTTTCTTGTATTATGTTATTATTTATTTGTTTGAATTTGCAATATCCCATTCCAAATTGAACTTGATATTTATTTTTTTCATTCCATACTCCTAAATTCCAATATTCTTTATTTCTTAAATCTTTTATAGTGATTTTTTCTGATGGTATGTCTTGAATGCTGTCGTTTTCCCAACTTGTTATTCTTTTTAATCTACTATTTTCATACCATGTATATCCTCCATTATTTTCTGTTATTACTGTTCCTATTTTATTATTAGCTATTATATTGCTCCATGCTCTTGGAGGAAGTTTTTCTGGGGTTATATTTATTATATATTTGTCTTCTAAAAATCCTCCATATCCATTATTATATTTTGTTTTTTCTTCTTTAATTTCTTCTTGTGTCTTATTTAAAATATATCTTTCTGTATTCTTTATTTTATAACTTTTCTCAATTTCCTCTAAATTATTTTTTATTCCTCCGATTTTAGCATTAATTATTATATCTGATATTGATTTTAAATTTTCTATATCACTTTTTTCTAATTCACTGCTATTTAATAAATATATTTGATTATTTCTTAAATAGTCTATCCTGTGTTTTTGGATAGTTTCATTAATTTCATCTTTTACAAATGTCTCATAACTTACTTTCTCTTTATTTAAAATAATTAAATCTATTTTTATGTTTTTTACTTTAAAGAATTCAATTGTTTCTAGCAATTCTTCTAAAACATATAGTTCTTCTATTCTTTCTATTTCTAATAGAATTATTGGATTGTCTCCCGAAATTGCAAATTTCCAAATTTCTTCTAGTCTCAAATCTTTTTCTATCTTCTTTGGAATATCCTTTTGAATTAAGTGTCCTAATATTTTTTCATTGTTTTCTATTTGTTCTGTTGTTACTTCTAAAAATTTTATTTCTTCTTCACTTTTAGCTTTTGCTAGTTTTAGTATATTATCAATTTTTTCATTTGTCATATTTCCTAAATATTCTATTATTTCATCTTTGTTCTCAGAAATGTGTATAATTATGTTTATTTTTTCTTCTTGCATTTGTTTTATTTCTTTTTTTATTTTGATTCCTATAACTGGTTCTACTGTTTGAATGACTTTATTTTCTAATATTTTGGATTCTTTTATTGCTTTAGGTATTCTTTGGTTCCTTCCAATAAATTTTTCTTTATCTAGTTCAAATTCGAAGTTATCTTCGTCAACTATTTTTATTCCTAGGTATATGTTTTGATTTTTATTTTTTCTCGAACACATTAGTATTTTTTTGTCTAAATATTCAAATCTTATAAACATACTGTTATACGCAGGATGTGCTATATCTTCTTGTATATTTGATAATATTGGTTCAAAACATATATAACTTTCAATATCTACTTGTTTTTTCCCTATATTTTTTAATGTTATTTGTCTTATTTCGGCTGATTCGTCTGGTGATAAAAATATTTTTACGCTACTTTCAATTTCTCCTTCTTTTTTTATAAATTCATTTTTATACTGTGTGAATATGCTTTTATCACTTGAGTATATACTCCATATTTTTTGATTAGTTATATTTTTAAAATAGATTCCAATTCCTTCATTTGTTTCGTTTCTTCCTCTATATCTATTAATCTGTATATCTTTATATTTGCTATAACCGTTACCATTGTTAGAAATTATATTTGTATATTCTCCGCTTGAAATGCAATTAAATCTTTTTATTTTTTCCTTATGTGTATATTCAATTTCTTTGTCATCATATAAATTGTTGTATCTTCCTTTTATTACTTTATTTCTTTTTTCTTTTGATAATACTACTGTTTCTGGCATTCTTTCATCTAGTAATATTTCAACTGCTTTTATTTCTGGATTTTCTGTAAATCTTTTTTTCAATATTTCTTTATTTAATAAATTATTAATGCTGTTAATTATTAATCCTTGATGATGTGCCATATAAGTTTTTACTGGTTCATATTCTTTTTTACTTCCAATTCTTTCTTTAGTAAAGTCTAGTGAATCAAAAAAGCCATATTTTGATCTCATTTTATATTTTTCTAGTTTTTTTAAATTTTTCACTACATCTTGGGTAGAATATTCTAGAAATAGTATACTCGCATATGGTGCAACTACTAGTTCATCTTCTAGTCCTCTTTTTAATCCTAGCCATGGTATTCCAAATGCTTTGTATTGGTAATTACCTTGTAAATCTTTTATGCAATATGCTGATTCTGATATTCCCCATGGTACATTATTTTCATTTGCATACTTTTTTTGACTTTCTTCTGCGAATTTACATGATTCATCTATTAAGCTTCCTTCTGGTACTTTTATTATTAAATTTGGCATTAAATATTCAAACGCTGTCCCAGACCAGGATACCAATCCTTTATAACCATTAATGGATGTTAGCGTTCTACTTAGATTTATCCAGTGTTTATATTTTATGTCTTTTTTAGCTATTGCTATTAAACTTGCTTGTCTTGCTTCTGATGCTAAAAAATCATAATAGGAGTCATTTAGTTTATTATTTGTTATATCAAATCCTATTGAAAATAATCTATTTTTCTTGCTATATAAATAACTAAAATCCGTTTTTTCAATTATTTCGTTTACTTTTTCTATTAGTTCTTCTTTTGCATTTTCATTCATAAGAAATGTTTTTAAAACATACATATATCCTATAAAATTTCCACTATCTACTGTAGATATATATTCCGGTTTTAGTGGTGTTAATGTTTTTATGTTATACCAATTGTATAAGTGTCCGTTCCACTTTTTTAATTTGTCTATTACATTTATTAATATTTCTATTTTTTCTAGTGTTTGTTTTTTGTTAATAATTTTTAAATCATATGCGGAGATGATTGACAATATTTCTAATCCTATATTAGTTGATGATGTTCTAACTACAAATTTTTCTTTTCTTCCTACTTGAAAATTATCTGGAACTAAATAATTATTTTCTTTTGTAAATGACTCTTCAAAATATTGCCATGTTTCTTCTGCTAATTTTTTTAAATATTTTATATCTTCATTATTTATTTTTTCTTTATTATCTTTTACTTGACTAATTTTCCAAGCTAGATAGCTTGCGAATATCCATAGTGTTCCTAGAACCATTCCGACTGGGTTTAACATTCCAAACATTATGATTCCTAGTATTATATTTGCACTCATCTTTTTACAATAATATTCTAGACTATTTTCTATTTCTTTATCTACGCTGTCTGAAGTTTTCCATTCTAATAATTTTTTCTTTACTTTTAGTCTATATAAACTTTTTATAATTGCTGATATCGAATTATAGCTTTCTGTAGGTAAAAATGCTATGTCTATGCTTTCTCTTAATATGCTTCCTTTTATACCTGAAAAACTTTTTGAAAACATTTTATCTGCATATATTTTTTCTTCTGATACGCTTTTTTTAAATATTACCTTATTTAATATTTCTAGTATGCTACTAATAAACATGGAAATTATCGAAACTAAAAATATTGGTATATTTGACTTTAGTATTCCTATGATTAATAGTATTAAATTAAAAGTTGATAGTGTACTTCTTAATAAATTATCGAATATTTTAAATCTGTTTATTAAATTTAGTTTTTTATTTTCTGACCAAGTGGCAATTTGCCAATCTCCTCTAATCCATCTATTTTGTCTTTCTAGATTAGATATATATTGTTTTGGAAATGTATCTAATAACACTACATCAGATAATAGTCCACATCGTAAATAGTTTCCCTCTAATAAATCATGGCTTAATATTCTGTTTTCTGGAAATCTATTTTTTATTAATTCTTGATATACTTTTAAATCGTAGATTCCTTTTCCTGTATATATTCCTTCTTTAAAGCAGTCTTGATATATATCTGATACGTTATTTGTATAAAAATCTATTCCTGGTGTACTTGAAAATATTTTTGTATATATTGTTTTTTGCGAATCCTCTAATCTTATTCCTATTCTTGGTTGCATTATTCCATATCCACTTTTTACTATTTTTTCTTCTATTATTGGTTTATTTAAAATGTGTGCCATTGCTCCAATCATTTTTTGTGCTGAGTCTAAAATAAGATTAGTGTCTGAATCTAATGTTATTACATATTTTATTTTTTCATTAAAATTCTCTAATGTATTGACTAAAAAACTGTTATTTTTCTCTTTTAGTAAACAATCGTTAAATTCTAGTAATAAACCTCTTTTTCTTTCCCATCCCATGTAACATCTTTCGTTCGGATTCCATTTTCTTTTTCTATATAAAAAATTAAATTTATTTTTCTTTTTATATTTTTTATTTAGTCTTTCCGCTTCTTTTTTTCCACCGTTTATTATTTCTGAATCTACTTTTTCCACTTCTTTTTCAGATGTTGTGCAGTCTCCTAATAGTGTAAAATAAATGTTTTTATCTTCGTTTCCTAAATAATATACTTCTATTTTTTTGAACATTTCTTTTACTTTTTCTTTTGAATCCAATATACAAGGTATTACAACCATTGTTTTATTTATATCTTCAATTCCATTTTCATAATTTATTTTTGGTATTCTACTTTGCTTTACTATATTTTTAAGTATAGTATTTAATGTTTTTATCCAAATATTATATATTGGTACATATTGTACGATGAATACAAAAATTTTAAGCTGATTTGATATTCTAAAGTTACTGCTAAGTATAAAGTCTAATATTAGTGGGACTAAAAAATTTTGAATTACATAAATTCTTGAGATAATTTTTTTATTTACTCTTCTTACTTTCTTTTCTAAAATTTGCTCTTTTAATTCATATATTCCTTCGTCTATTAAATAATATCCAACATGTGCTTTTTTGTTTTCTTTATCTTCTCTATATCTTGATGATAGTTTTATTATTTCTTCTGAAATATAAATTTCAGATATTTTAGTTTTATCTGAAATTTTTTGAATTTTATTTCTATACATTTCTTTTGTCTCTTCTGTTTGTTTTTTATATACTCCACTTGGATCCATTTCTAATAATTCTTCTACTTTGCTTGTTTTATTAAATACTTCTTTAAAATTTATTCTGTTTATTCTTTTAATTGAAGTTATGCATGCTCCAAATTCTATTTTTAGTGTTGCAACATATAAATGTTCTCCTTTTACGACTTCATCTATGTCTATTCCTAACTTTTTCATTTGCTTTTCTAATACTTCTAAATATGGAGTTCCTTTAGTTCCTATTCTTCGTAATTTATATGTCATATATTCTATGAATGATTGATTTAACTCATTGTTTACAGCTTTATTTTTTATATTTTTATCGAATTTTCTATCTTTTTCTTTTTTTATTTCAATTAATCTTTCATAAATATTTTCGACTTTATATTTTTGTATCTGAGAATGGTATATTTTTTTGCATATTTCTGCTATTTCTTGAATTATTGATATTTGTATAAATATACCTATTTTCCAAATTTCTTTCATTGATAATATTTTTCTAGTTTGATAACTTTGAATTGCTTTTATTATCTTTTCTTCTGATATGCATTCTTTTCCAAATGCTACTATTTCATTTGCTAATACGTATATTCTGCTAAATCCTTGATATTTTCCATTTGCAATTCCTGGTAAGTCTATATATTCTTTTTTAGTTAATGTTTTTTCTATGTTCTTTACTGTTTCTTCAATTATATAAAAGTTGTCTAATAACCATTCTCCAGCTGAGTGTATTTTGATTCCTAGTTTTAAATGTTCATTTAATATTTCGTATGTTTTTACAATATATTCAAAATTTTCTTTTAATTTTCTTATTGGATATGTGTTCTTATCAGACTTTTCTTTTATATTGTGCTCTTCACTAATTTGCTTTATATATTTTTCTAACTGGCTTTCTTCTAATGAAGTACCTTTTATATTCAGATACTTATAGTTATTCATTGAAAATATCTCCTCTTGATTACTATTTTTCAAATGATATTTTTTCCAGTTTTGCAATATATATTCACTCTAATTGCCTTTATTTGCATAAAAAATAGAAGTACTTAAAAGTACTTCTATCTTTATATTAAAGAAAATATTGTTTAATATTCATTTATTGTATTATTCATTTAGTAATTTTATATCATCTTTTTTGTTTAAAAATTTTCTTTTTATTACTACTAATCCTGCTACTAAAACTATTCCAACAATTGCTATTATTTTGTAGTTATTTCTTGTTTTGTACTCTCTTAGTGAAATACCTGTAGGTTCAGTTAAAGTTACATAGTTTGGTGCATCTGTATCTCTTTCTCCGTTTAGATGTAATGTTTCGCCTTCTAGTGTTACTTCTTTTGCGCCTTCATAATCTTTAACAAGTTCTCCATTATCATATCCTGTTGCTGCTATAAATTCTCCTCTACCTACTTGTGCATTTCCAGGTACTGCTAATTCATCTCTTCTTCCTACTGTATTTGAGTATTTTAATACTTCAGCTATATTATTATATAAATCATTGTTTGAGTTTTCTTCAGTTAACTGTTTTGTTAGAACAACTCTAATTTTTCCGCTTGCGCTTTTTCCTATATCTTCAGAAGCTGCAGTAGGTACCAATTTTGTTATTGCTGATGGATTATAATCTTCTGTTTCTGATATTAGTACATTTTTGTTTCCTTCTGTAATATATGCTCTTTCTTTAGAATCTAGTAATAATTTTTCTCCATTTTTATCTGTATATACGTTTTCTGCTAGAGCTTTATTGCTTTCTAATTCTTCTAATGTAGCTTCTGTCCAGCTTCCATTTTCTGTCAATGTATTGCTATCCATATCTGAAGATGCATCATTGTCAATATAGTCAATTATTTGTTCAACTTTTGTTGTTACTATTTTATCTGTATCATTATTTTGATTGTTATAATAGTTTAACCCTACATATTCACCATATGTAATCATCTCTCCTGAAACATATGGAGCTGATTTTTCTAGCTCTGCTACTTTATTTAAGATTGACTCTGATGTTTCATATGAATCTAATTTTCCTGTCCAATCAACTTCTGAGTTATTTGTTACTGTTATTTTGTATTCTACTTTTAAGATTGTTCCGTTTTTATAAGTGCTTTCTGTAGGAATATATTCAAATCCTTGAACTGTATCTGTTTCGTCTAGATGAACTACTTTGTCAACATATTTATTACTGTTTGCTTCTTTGTTTATAGTTCCGTCTTCATTGTATGATACACTTAATAATAATTCTGTACCGTCTTCTTTGTATAATGATATTTTTGAAATTTTCTTATCAAGGTCTATTGCTGTTCCAGATCTTCTTTCCAATCCAAAATCTATATTTTTGACAACATATGTATATTCTTGAATTCCATCTACTTTATTTACGATACCATAATCAACATAATCTTGATGTTCTATTTCAATATTTAGTTTAGCTGTGTTTGCAACCATTTGAGTATTTTCAATTAATTTTGTATGATCTCCTGATTTGTCAGCACTTTCTAGTATAGTTCCTATTTGATTGTCTATATTCTTTGAGTATGCTATAACTTTCATTCTTTGTAACTCATAATCTCTAGCGTCTGATATTCTTGCATCATTTAATGTTGATGTTCTTAAATCTTGCCATTCATTATCTAATGTAGATGTTCCATCACTGTTTGTCATATTTACTTGGTAAACTGTATTTTTATAATCTTGTCCGTTATATTTTACTGTAGCTTCTTTATTACCATATTTGAATCTTACTACATAGTTACCTGCTAATATGCCTTTAAAATAATAATATCCGTTTTCATCTGTTGTTACATCTTTTAGTCTATATTCTTTCTTCTCTTCTGCTGTTAAATCTGGGAAATCATCTTCTGTCCAGATTTTTTCATATTCGATACCATCTATTTGTATTTTTTCAACTATTTGGACATCAATATCTTTTATTTTAGCTTCATCTTCATCCATTGTACCATTAGCTACTTTTTGATTATATAGTAAATTAATTGCTTCTGAATCTTCCCATACATTTCCATTGATTTCTCTATTATATCTGTATAATTGAATATTTGTTGCTGGTGCTGATTCAGTATCATCTTCATACCACTCTTTTACATTTCTTGTTAAATCAATGTTATCTGGTGCTGAATCTCTGTCAATTATTCCTGCTACTTTTCCATTTGTGTAGTATGTAGAATAATTTGCTATTTCAGCTACATTGTTCTTTTCTCCAAGTAATTCTGGTCTATCAGTAGTTCCTTTATATCCATTTTGATCAACTTCGAATGTTATAAACATTTCTAATTGGTCTCCTGCAGATAATTTTGTATCTTTAAATGCTGTTATTGTTAATTTTTTATAATCATCATTTACTTGTTTATTTGTATCATTACATGTAAATTTATTCATTCCGTCTGACCAATATGTGTAATTTGCAACTTCATCAGATTTTACAATTCTATAATATGGTTGTTCTGCAACAACTTTATTTACTCTGTCTTGGTTATTGTCTAGTACATTTGCATTTATATCTGAGTTTACTAATGTAAACGTTTTATCATAGTAATCATTTATTTGATTTATTGTTGCTATTAAATCTTCTTCAGCTTGACTTTCATTATTTATTGCAATTCTATATGTTAAATATACTTTTAAGTCTGTATCTGCTTTTATTTTTCTTACAGCTTCTTCACTTGTTTGATATACTGTAGAACGATATTCATAATCAGAACTGTATAAATCTATTGTATATTTACCAATTTTACATGCTTCTATTTGTATTTCTAAAGCTTCTTTATTTTCTTCGTCTTCTACGTCAACATATTTATTATATGTTTTTGTAATTTCTTTTTCATTGACTAATATTTCAGCTTTGTATAAATCTTTAAATACGGATAAGTCTGCTTTTTCTCTTTCTTTTACAGCTAAATTTATATGTAACATATAATTGTATATTGTTTTATATGTTGTAGTTTTTCCAGTTTCATTTTCAACAACACTTAATTCTTTTACATCATCTGCTTCAGTTACTGAAATCTTGTTGTTTACTGGATAATATACTCCTGTATTTCCTGTAGTTGCTGTCATTTTATATTGATCTATTATATGTTCATTTTTATCTAATACTGTTAATGTTGATAATCTTCTTGTATTTGTATTATCAGGTAATGAAAATTCTGTTGAAGTATAATCTAATGTTAATGTGTCTTGTCCATTAGTAGAGTATCCAGTAGTGTCACCATTGTTTTCCATTGCATTTCCACCATATACTTCTGTAAACTTTTTATTATAAGCATCTCTTTCTTCTGCATTTTCTGATGCGATTGAATCTTTTTCGTATTTTACTTTTTCTTCTTTTGAGGCTGATATATATTTATATGGATCTCCTCCAGCTGTAGGTAAAGCAGTAGATGCTTCATAATGCTGTCCATCGTATTTAAATTCAACATCATATGATACTTGGTATCCATTTTCTTTTAAGTAATTTACGTCTCCCGTACCCGGAACATTTATGTTTGGTATTTCATAATGACCATTTTCATCAGTATATATTGGATATGATAATTTTGTTTTGTTATCTTTGTCGTATATATCTTGTAAGTTTCTTTTTACTATGTTTCCTGACTTATCTTTTATTACTTTATAGATGTATACTTCTGCGTTTTTATATCCATTTTCTCCATCTTCTTTTGTTCCATATGCATATTGTGGATTCTTTTTATCTGGATTTTTATCTATCCAAACTTCACCTTCCATAGGGATTGTTAATTTAATAAGTTCTTCTGGTTCATCTGGTTTATATTCTGTATTCAAATGGTATTCTGCATCTTCATACCATCTAGCTCCTACATATACTTGTGCTAGTGGTTGAGAAGGATTTGATGTTAAATCTGTTAGTTCTACCCAGTAATTCCATTTTACAATATGGTTATGGTAATATCCATGTGAGCATTTTTTTGCGCCACCTGAACATATTATATTTCCATTGCTATCTTTTTGTACGCTTGTGTGATGTCCACCGCAAGGACAATTTTTAGCTCCTTCGTCACACCAAATTGCTTCTGATTTTGGTTCCCAACTAGCATTGAAATATTCTCCTTTTAATTCAGAATATTCTCCACCAGCATTCATATATTTGAAATCGAATTTCAAGTCTGCAATAAATCTTGCATTTTCTTCATAATCTAATACTATATAAAATTCTTCTCCATTGTGTGGAAATGTTGCTGTATCGTCTGCTGATCTGTTATTGTATTTGAAAAACCATTTTGAATTATCAACTTCTCCTAAGTTTGTTATTAGCGTAGCATTTATTATACTTGAAAAGTTTACTGTTCCTCTTTCTGTAGTTACTGATTCTTCATAATAATTAATTTTGAAAGGTCCAATTAAGTATCTTTCTCTTTCTTTGTCATATTCTACTGTAGCATCGTCTGATTCACTTGAAATTTTGTAATCTATTACTGGTGCTGTGACCGTTGCCGTTTTTCCATTTACAGTAACTGTTTTCTCTTGAGTTACAATTTTTCCATTTTCATCTCTTTTTGCTACCTTGTTGATATACGCTTCAAATGCCTTTGCTTCTTGTGAGAAAGCTGTTGATTGAACTTTGCTAGAGCTTCCTCCTGCTGGAGTTCTCCACCAAGCATATTGTACATATGTGTATGGGAAGAAGTTTCCACTATCAGTAATTTCTATATAATAATATTTTCCTGTTTCTTCGTCTTGTACCACATATTTTTGAGGTTCACCTGTTTTATCATCTATATCAACGCCATATATTACAGTTCCATATATATTGTAAAAATATGCGTCTGATATGTCTTCTGTGTATTCTTCATTTGTTCTATTATAAAATGTGCTTCCTGCTGATGGAACATTTTCTGATATTTCAGCTAATATATAGGCTTCTTCTGGTGTAGCAACTTTTTTGTCTGATTCTACATAGTATCCATATGTACGGCTTGTTGTTGCTGAATATGGGTTTGAAAAATTATCTGATGTTACATCTCCTGAAGCATTTTGTGTTTCTTCAAATAATTTTTTTCCTATATCATTCATTGTTAAATATGGTTCACTTTGGCTTCTATCTCCTGTTGATACAATAGTTCTTGAAGCTCCTATTAATGCTATACCTCTTCCACAGCAAAGCGTGTCTGGTTCATTTATTAAGTCTTCATATGTTATATATGGAAAGTTTGCTGGTAGCCCATCTCCTTCTGATATCATTTCATTTGTAGATTTTGCTAATATTTTATATCCTGAGTATATTATTGCTATAAGTATTCCTATAAATATTATTGATACTAAAATCTTCTTTTTGTTATTCATTTATGCTACACCTCCTTTCCAAATCTTGCTTGAATTTTATAAATTATTTTACTTTTATTTATTGTTATTACTATTATTATTCCAGCTAAAATTATTGTAATTGCTATTGATATATATATTAGTGTTTCACCAGTTTTTACACCTATGATTAAATCTGCTGATGAAATATCGTTATCTTTTGGATCTTTATCATTTGGTTGAGAATTTAAATCAGAAATTCCTGCTTTATTATAGTCTTCTGCTATTTCTGCCTGATTATTTATTATACCTGTATTGGTATCTGTCATTGATTTTGTTAATACTAATTTTACTGTTTGGGATTCATTAGCTGCTATTGGTGTATCTGCTAATGCTTCAGTATATAAATTTCCGTCATTGCCTTTATACCAAGATTTATTTAACTCTGTACTAAATTCTAATTCTTCTGGCATATAATCAACTATTTTCTTTGCGTATCCTTCAATTTCTCCTTCATTAGCTACTGTTATTGCATATTCTACAATTACATTTGATCCGTTTAAGTATTTTGCATTTATATCTACTTTAGCTAAATCTGTGCTGTTAAAATCATATGATTTAGTTCCGCTACTATTTTGAACAGTTACTTTTGTTATTCTTTTACTTAAGCTTAAATCAAATATATTTGCTTCAATTAATCCCATGTCTATATTTGACTTACTTCCATTTTCAATTGTTATAACATCTGTTATTGCTGCTAACGTGTTTCCTTCTTTTCCTAAAATTACATCTGAATTTAGGTTTTCTGCTACTCCTTGTTTTCTATATTCAGTAATTCCATATTTGCTACTATTATAATAGAATATTACGTTATATTTTCCATTTGAAAGATTGTCAAATTTATATTCTCCATCGCTTGATGTAGTTGTTTTGTCTATCATTTTTCCAGTTTCTGCATTTATCAATTTTACTTCTATTCCTGATATTTTGCTTTCTGAATTATCCCTTTTTCCATCTTTTTCTTTTTCTAGCCAAACTATTCCTTTAATTTCATAAGTTGTTTTTATATTATTATTTTCTTGATTATTGTTTTTATTATCTTTGTTGTTTTCACTTTCTGTTTCTTCAATTGTTTGAGAAGTTTTTTCTATAATATTTACAACTTGATTTGATTGAAGTGTTTCAATTTCTTCACCTTCGATGTTTGCTGTATTAATTATTGTTTTTTGTCTTTCTTGAATGTTATTTACTTCAGCTGTAATTTTAGCTTCTAATGTTCCTGAAGGTAAAATATTTGTATAAATTGTAGCATCTTCATTTTTAGCTACTACTTTTGATACTTCAATTCCATCTATTACATATTCTAATTTTTTGATAGATACTTCACTTGGTAATTCATCTACAAAAGATATATTGTTTGCTCTTACTGGACCAGTATTTTTAATATTGAATATATATTCAATTTCATCTCCAACTTTTATATATTGGTTTGTTTTATTTGAAGTTTGAGTTATTTCTATATTTGGTCTTCCTACTGTTATATCCACTTGACCAGCTTGATATTTTTCTCCATTTACTTCTATATTAGAAATTGTAGAAAATGTTTTTTCATATATTCCTTCTTCCATTTTGGCTACAACAAAATCTCCAATTAATACTATAGTTCTTCCAGCATCTAATTCGTCTATTGTCCATGTTATTGTTCTTGATGATTCATCATATGTTGTTGATTTTATTTTCTTTAATGCTATACCATCAGACTCGTAGCCTCTTATATAAGTTTCACTATAGTTCAATTCTTTTGGTAGAACTTTAGTTACTTTTATATTTTTCATTTTTTCTTGGCTATTATTTTTAATTTGAATTTTTGCTTCTATTGTTTCATTTACTCTAGCTATTGTTTCTTCTGTTTCTACTGTTTCTTCTGCTACTAAGTTTGATTTAGTTACTGTTATTTCATCATTTTTTGTTGTTATCTCTTTTGCAAGATCTGTAGCTGTTATAGTAGATTCACATACTAATTTGATTTCAGGAAGACTATCAATTATTTTTTCTTCATATTTAGTTTCACCTTTATCATCTACATATGAAGTATTTAAGCTATATGTTCCATCTTCATTTTTTGCAAATCCTTCTTCATTTGCATAATATTCTTCGATAGTAGGTAGTTTATTTGCTTGAACATAGAATTCTATATATTTTGTTTCTGATGGTTCTAGTTTTTCGATTATTGTTTTTATTTCTCTATCTGGTTTTAATGTCCAGCCTTTTGATCCTTCTACCGTTTCTGCACTTAAATGTGTTGCAAGTGTAGACCATTGTGGAACTTTTGTTGTTACTTCAACATTTTCTGCTACATCTGTTCCTGTATTTTCTACTGTTATTGTATATTTTACTTTTTCATATTCTTTTATTGAACCTTGCATATTAGTTTTTGTTTCTACTGATATCTGTGGTCCAATACCTGTTGTTAGTCCAACTATATCTGCAGTTGAAACTTCTGATACAGTAGCTAAATCGCTCACATTATTATATACAGTTTCAAATGAGCTATATATATCAGTGTTATGTTCTAGGTTTGATGGAATTTCATATTGATAAGAATATTCTAGTACATCTCCTGATTGCATTTCATATTCTTCTGGAATTATTAAATATGATTTAACTTTTTCTAATTCTTCTATATTTGTTGTCCATCCATTTTCTAGATTATTTAAATCTTCTGTAGCATTTTCATTTTCTGAATAGTAAATTGTTGATAATACTTTGTTATTTTCACTTTGATAAATGTTTCCATATAATGTTGTATCTATTGTAGTTCCTAAATCTTTTCCTGTTTCAAAATCTTTATTTCCTTTAAATGGTATTCTTCCTAATATTTTTACATCATTACATACATTTTCATTATTGTTCATTATGATTAAGTCCATTGTTGCAAGTTTTTCTTCATCAAATATTTCAATTTTGTCAGTAACAATTCCTTGTTCAACAGATGTTATTGACTTTCCTGTATCTTCATAATTTGATGTTTTATTAATACTTACCATTCCTACTGGTGCTTTTATTTCAATTTCAGTATTACTTGTTCCTAATCCCTTTTCTGTTTGGTTTTTATAGCTAGTTGCATCTTCATTTATATATTCTAAGATTATGTTTTCTGTTTTAGATGGTGCGTATAAATCCAATGTTAAATTTGCGTTTATAATTAAGTTTGTTCCGTTTGTTATATTGTTTGTGTTATATGTTGTTTGTTCTCCAGATAATTTTATGTTTAGTATATTTTTTCCTTCTTCATTTTTATTAATTGTAGCATTTTCAATTTCAAACACTTCTTCTGCATTCGCGATTGCTATATTAGTAACATCAACGTTTTCGATGTATTCTGGAAAAGTTAATTGGAATTCTGGATTTTTATATAAATCATTGTCTTCATTATTGTTATTAAATTTTATATCTAATTCTATATCTTTGTTTTCTGATATTGTACTTAAAGTTTTTCTTGATATTGTTAATTCTGCATTTGTTGTTGGTTTTTCTAATTTGATTTTAGATTCTGCAATTCCAATAATGTTTTCTACGTTTTGATCATATATGCAAATTCCAGAATATTTTGTATTTAAAGTAGAGAATGTTTTTAGTTCTTCATAAGAATAGTCTGTTTTACCAATTTCTTTAGTTGTTTTTATAACTAATATTCCTTCTTTTACTGGTTTACTGGTTTTGATTGTTATATTTGATTCGTCAATGTTTGCTATATAATTATCTTTTTCAATTGTTGCTATTACTTCATTTTGGCTGTTTAGTATTTCAATTTTTCCATTTTCAGAAAGCATATCTTCAAAATTTTCTTTTTCTATGCTTACTATCTTTATTTTTGATGAATTCATTGCAACTTTTTCTGATTCATTTTCAAATTCTTCTGATTCATCTTTTATTTCTAAATTTTTAATCATTTCTGCCAATGATATATCAAGTTTTATAGTATTTTCATAGCTAGATGTATAGTTATTTTCTTCAGACAATGAATTAGTTAGTATATTTCCATATTTTAAATTTTCTTGTGCTTCACTTTCAATTGATACTATACTTCCGATTTCTTCTATAACTTCATATTCTGCATTTAATTCATAATCTGATTGTTCATTTGTTCCAAACATGAAAATAGAACCATTTATTTTTGAGTTTATTTTAAATGGTTTTTCTATATTATTTTCTCCAGAAAAAACATATGTAATTAAAAATTCATTTGTTTTAATTGATTCATTTGTTTTTTCAAATTTTATATTTATTTTTTCATTTTCCTTATCAAAACTCCAAGCATCGTCTGGTAATCTTTCACCAGTCTTATTTGATATGGCTACTTTTTCAATAGTATATCCTTCTATTTTCATAGCTTCAATTTCTAATTCTTCTTTAGTTACGAAGCTATTTTTTTCTGGTATCCATGATTTAACTGAAGTTTGAGCAATTATTCCCTGATTACTTTCTGATTCATAAGGAATATATTTTTTTAATTCTGATGTAATATTAAATTCTGTATTTGTATTCCAAATTAATCTTGTTATTATGTTTTCAGAAATATTTTGTTCTTCACCTGAGTTAGTTATATATGTACCTATTAGTTTTATGTTGATTTTTTTGTTTAGATTATCAATTTGTTCACTTTCTTTGTATTTTATAGGTAATATAAAGTTTGTTTTCTCTCCTGAACTTATATTTGAAAGCGAAATCTTATTTCCTTCTACTTTATATTTTTCTCCAATTTCTTGTGCTATTTCAAATGATAATCCATTTTCAGATTCAATTAGTATATGAGCATTTTTTAGATATCCTTCTTTTTTTACTTCAACTTGTAATTGAATCCCTAGGTTTTCTTCATCGATAGTACCTTCATACTCGTATCCTTGATTTTCTTCTGCTTTTACAAAACTTGCATCAAAACTTACATTATTAGATGTGTTTTGTGATGTTTGTTTTCCTAATTCGTTTGATTTTGCATAACTTATGTTTGTAAAGATAGTAAATGTATTTGCAAATAAAAGGCAAAAGATTAAGCATGCTGCTATTACTTTCTTACAGCCTATTTCTTTTTTTAACATATAAACATCCTCCTATGATTTTCTTGTAAACGTGGACAATTTTTGACAGTCTCACATTAATATTATACTACGGAAATAAGCCTTATTCAAGTTTTATTTCAAAAATATTACGTTTTTTTTGCTTTTTCGTTACTTTTCTTTCTTTTATTACAACCTTAGTCCTTTGCTTGTTTTTTCGCTGTATATTTTTTTATTGTTTCTTCTTAATAAAAGAGAATCCAGTTTATTAACTTGGATTCTCTTCTTCACTACTTATATAATCTGCTATTTTTTTATATTCTTCTATTTTTAATTTTTCACCTCTTATTTTAGGGTCAATTTCTAGTTCTTTAAAAACTTTTTCAGCTTTTTCTCTATTTTCAAATATTCGTCCATTTATTAAGGCATTTACAAGCGTTTTTCTTTTTTGCATGAAAGCTACTTTTATGATTTTAAAAAATAGCTTTTCATCTTTTGGTCTTATTCTCGGTTCTTTTAAAATATCGAATTTTATTACGCTTGATGTTACTTCCGGTTCTGGTACAAATGAGCTATTAGGTACTTCTAATACAATTTTAGGATTTGTATAATACCATACTGTATATGTAATACTACCTGTTTCTTTGTCACCTGGAGTTGTCGCCAATCTTTGGGCTACTTCTTTTTGAATCATTACAGTTATACTTTCGATTTCTAATTTTTCTTCTAATAGTTTCATTATTATCGGTGTAGTAATGTAGTACGGTAGATTTGCAACAACTTTTGCTTTTTTTATCTTTTCTGTTTTGTTTGATTGAATTATTTTATTTAAGTCCAGTTTTAATACGTCTTGATTTATAATTTCAATGTTTGAATATAGTTTAAATCTTTTGGTTATTATATTAACCATTTTGGGATCCAGTTCTATGCATATAACTTTTCCAGCTTTCTCCAATAGTTTGCTAGTTAATGTTCCTAATCCTGGACCTATTTCAATTACTAAATCTTGATCTGTTATATTCGCAGAATCTACTATTCCATTTACTATATTTTCATCTATTAAAAAATTTTGTCCTAGATTTTTATTTGCAATTATGTTATTTTGCTTCATTATAAATTTTGTTTCTTCATATAAATTCATTAATATCACCTTTTGTATTATATCATATTGATTTTTATTTTTCTATAATATAAAATAACTATGTATATTTATTGATAATATGCATTAATTTACTTATTTTGAAAGGACTGATTCACATAGGAAAAAATCAGATAAATAAGCGATTAGGAATTGGTACTACTTTTAAACAAAAAGAAGTTTTTACAAATCGTTCCTTATTTCTTCTTACTGTTTTTAGTTTATGCTTTTTAGCATTATTGATTAGAATTGGATATATACAATTTGTAAAAGGTTCCTCTTATCGAGCAGCCGCTTATAACAATCAAACTACTAGTCAAACAATTGCTAGTAAGAGAGGAACAATTTACGATTCTACTAATAAAATTTTAGCGATTAGTTCTTCTGTTGATACTGTTACGGTTAATAATAATCAAGTTACCTATCATGATGGAACTCCTGTTTCTAATGAAACTTTAGCTTCAGGTTTTGCTGAAATTTTTTCTATAGATTATGAAGAAACTTTAGATAAACTAAATTCTGATTCTTCTCTTGTTACGATTGCTAGCAAAGTTGAAAAGCCTGTAATTGATAATCTTACAACTTGGATGAATGAAAATAAAATTTCTACAGGAATAAATATTGATGAAGATTCAAAAAGAACATATCCTTATGATTCTTTAGCTTCAAATATCATTGGTTTTTGTGGAACAGATAAAGGTTTAGAAGGAATTGAAGCTGCTTGGGAAGATGAACTTAGTGGTACTCCTGGAAGAATAATTACGTCTACAAATGTTAATAGGCAAGCTATTTCTGACGAGAATGAACAATATATTCCTGCACAAAATGGTAGTGATATATATTTAACTATAGATGTAACAGTTCAGTCTATTGCTGAAAAGTATTTAGATCAAGCTGTTAAAGAAAATTCTGCTGATGGTGGATGTGTTCTTATAATGAAACCTTCTACGGGAGATATTTTAGCTGAAGCTAGTTATCCTACTTATAATTTAAATACTCCTTTTACCCCAAATACTATTGAACTTCAAGAAGCTTGGGATACAATGTCTACTGAAGCAAAATCTGCTGCACTTACTAATATGTGGAGAAACAAACCTATTTCTGATGGATATGAACCTGGTTCTGTTTTTAAACTCATTACATCTTCTATTGGATTAGAAGAAAATCTTGTTGAAACAGATACTCCAAATGATTTTTATTGTAATAAAATTTTTACTGTTGCAGATTATGATATAAGTTGTTGGGCTACTAATCCTCATGGTGCTTTAACTTTAAGACAAGCTCTTGAAAAATCTTGTAATCCGTCTTTTATTCAATTAGGCCAACGTATTGGTAAGGAGAGATTTTATAAGTATTTACAGGCATTTGGATTGCTTCAAAAAACTGGAGTTAGAATGTCTGGCGAATCAAGTAGTATTTTCTTTTCTTATGATAAGTGTAATGAAGTTGAACTTGCAACAATGTCTTTTGGTCAACGTTTTAAAATAACTCCTCTTCAGTTAATCACTGCTGTTTCTGCTTGTGTTAATGGTGGTGATTTGATGCAACCTAGAATTGTTAGCAAAGTTGTTAATACTGATACTGGTGTTGAAACTGAACTTGCTCCCGTAAAAGTTAGACAAGTTATATCAGAAGAAACATCTTCTAAAATAAAAAGTATGATGGAGTCTGTCGTTACTGACGGTACTGGAAAGTATGCTGCTGTTAATGGTTATTCTGTAGGTGGTAAAAGTGGTACTTCAGAACCTGATCCTAATAAACCAGAAGATGGATATGTTGCATCTTTCTTAGCTATATCACCGGTTGAAAACCCTGAAGTTGTTGTTTTAGTAATTTTATATAATCCAAATAGTGATGGTTCAGGAAGCCATCAGGGTGGTACAATTTGTGCTCCAGTTGCATCACAAATTTTATCTGAAGTTTTACCTCATTTAGGAATCACTTCTTCTGCTACTGATGACGATTCTGACTCTTTAATAACTTTACCTGATGTTACTTCAAAAACTCTTACAGAAGCAAGAAATATTCTAGAAGCTTCTGGATTTGAAATTGTTTTAAAAACTTCTTCAGAATCTTCTACAACTGTTGTGTCTCAGTATCCGAAGTCTGGTATTTCATTACAGTCTGGTTCTGTAATTTGCTTATATACTGAGGGGGCAGAAAAAACTATGAAACAAGTTCCAGATTTAAAAGGAAAAACTGCTGAGCAAGCAGAAAACTCATTAAAGTCTTTGAATTTAAATATTTCTGTTCAGGGTTCTGGTATTGTTCTTTCACAAGATATTTTAGCAGGAACTGAAGTTGAAGAAGGAACTGTTATTTCTGTTACTTTGAAAGATGAAATGGTCGGTGGAGCTCAATAGTAGTAGTATAATCTTTTCGATAAAAAAACTCTCTATTTAAATATAGAGAGTTTTTTATAGTTATTATTTATTTTTTAAAAAATGTTAGACTAAATTATCTATTTCTTTTTTTATCGTTTTTATTTTTCCTTTTATTGATAAAATTTCTTTATTATTACTTTCTATTTCATTAATATATATTTGTTTTAATTTTTCTTTTTCTTCTGATGTTAGTTCCAAAGATGATATTAACCCTTTCTCAAAAGCTCTTTTTCTTTTTTCTAGATTTGCATCATAATTAATCATCTAAACTAGCACCCTCTCTTTCTTTTTTTATTCTTCTACTATCATAACAGTATGCTTGAATACTATCATATCTTCTTGCGTATCTAGTTTTTTCTTCTCTTGTTGCCATTGCTTCTCTTTTTAGTGCCTCTAACTCGAAATCTTCTTCTATTGATTCTGGCTTAGATGCCATTCTTTCGCATTCTGCTATTATAAACCTGTCTTCTATATTACATGCTCTATCAAATTCATATGAATCAATTAATTTTGATATTCTAGTTTCTAGTTCGTCTCCTGTTAATGATGAACAATCAGTTAAGTTTTTTCTTATACTATATCCTAGTAAATCATAATTTAATTCTAATAATAGAGTTGCTGTTTTTCTGACTACGCTCGAATATGTTTCCCAATCATCAGGTGTAACTTTTTTGGGCATATCTTTATAGAAAGTTGGATCAATACTTCTTCCTCTAGATAAATATGTATCTTGATTTCTCATAAAGTTTACAGCTGGTATTACTGTTTGTCCAGCCTGTTCTAAAGTATCGCTCAATTTTTTATCTTCTGCTGTTGGTGGTAGTATTTCCGGATATTTATCAGCTTGTTTTCGTCTTCTCTGATTTAATTCTTCTCTAAAATTTCTATAATTTTGAAGTATGTCTCCTATTTTTCCTAGAACTCCGTATCCTGCTAAATCTGGTATATCTTCAAAAATCGATTCGTATTTATTATATCCTAGTAAATTCAAATTTACTTCAAGCATTTTGGCAGCTAAGTCTGTTATTTCAAATTCTGACATTCCTAATTCTTCATATTCTCTAAGTTGTTGAGATACATCATACATTTCTTGTGCTACATTTTCTGGAAATTCTCTGTTGTGTGTTCCTGGTTTAAATTTTCCAGCACTCATTCTTCTTTTAGTCATATCATTACACCACTCAATATGTCCATCGTCATATAGCCAAACCATACAATAATCATCTGCGTATTGGTTTGATTGGGATGTGAAGCACCATGCATTATCACTTCTAGCCATTATTTCAGTCATTGAATGATTATTTTTTAAATCTCTGTCCGGCAATTTTATAAGTACTCTTCCTTTATCATCTATCTGCGCTTTAACTCTTTTACCTTTATATATAATTTCGGTTGTTTTCAAAATTTCCTCCTTAATTATTTATTAAGTTTTATATTTAGATTTTATCATTTGTATTTGTTTGATGTCAATTTTTTGAATCTTAAAAAAATAATTAGTACTACTTTTTATTTGCTCTTTAATTTTTATATTTGCTTTATTATTATGAAATATTTTATATATAATTTGTATTTATTTATATTTACTACATTAGATTAAGAAAATCTTGGTTGTATTAAATTAACTAAAAAATCAAAAAGAACACTGAAAAATCAGTGTTCTTAAAATTTATTAGTCTTGTGTATATGGTAATATAGCAATATGTCTTGCTCTTTTAACTGCTAATGTAATAGCTCTTTGATGTTTAGCGCAAGCTCCAGTTGCTCTTCTTGGTAGTATTTTACCTTTATCATTGATGAATTTCTTTAATTGTTCTGCATTTTTATAATCTAATTCAAAGTTTTTATCTGCACATAGTGGGCAAACTTTTTTTCTAACTTTTCTGAATTTAGGATTGAAATCATCATCCATGTTGTTTCTATTATTTCTTTTATTTTTCTTATCTGCCATTTTTATAACCCCCCAATCTTTTTCAAATTTTAGAATGGTAAATCGTCGTCAGATGAAACTTGGAATTCTTGACTTTCTGAAACTGCTGTTCCAAAAGTATTTTCAAAGCTTTCTCCTACTCCATCTCTTCTACTATCTGCAAAGTAAGCTTCTTCAGCAATTACTTCTGTTACATAGTGTTTTTGACCTTGATCATCATCCCAATTTCTTGTTTGGATTCTTCCGATTACTCCAACTTGTTGACCTTTTTTGAAGTATTTACTACAGAATTCTCCAGTTTTACTCCAAGCTACAACTGGTATAAAATCAGCTTGTCTTTCTTCTCCTTGTCTAGCAAATCTTCTATTGACTGCTAAAGTGAATGATGCAACTAGAGTATTGTTTGTTTGTGTATATCTAGTTTCTGGGTCTCTTGTTAATCTTCCCATTAATACAACTTTGTTCATTTTATCCACCTTTCTATATTAAAGGTTTTCCTTAAATATGATTAATCTTCTTTTCTTATTGTAATAAATTTCATTATGCTATCTGTTATTCTGTAGATTCTTTCAAGTTCAGCAATGAATTCTGGGTTAGCTTCAAATGTAAAAACAACATAGTATCCTTCTGAATGTTTTTTAATTTCATAAGCTAGTTTTTTTCTACCTATTTCTTCAACATTTTCAACTTTTCCATCACCATTAATTAAGTCAGTAAATTTTGTTACTACTTCTTTAATTCCTTGTTCTTCTAAACTTGGATTAATAATGATTACGCTTTCATATTTATTCATTATTTCCACCTCCTTTTGGATATATAACCCATATCTTATTGATATGAGTAAGGTTAACGGAAATTATTCTACCACAGTTTTTTAAAATAATCAAGTATATAAAAATAAAAAAATGGAATTTGCATAATATTTTACAAATTCCACTTTTTATTTTTTATTTTGTTGTTATATCTATTGATTCTATTATTATATCTTCTACTGGAACTGATAATTCTCCAGAAGATGAATAAGTTTTTTCTACAGACGCAATTTTATCTACTACATCCATTCCGTTTATAACTTGGCCGAATACTGTATAGTTTTCGTATAAGCTAGGATACCCTCCATATGTTGAATATGCTTCCGCAAAACTACTAGAATAGACTGATTGTATACTACTCATTTGAGATTCGTTTGCATGAGCTTGAACTATAAAAAATTGACTACCTAATGAAGATGTTCCTGTTCCTGCACTTGCCATACATAATGCTCCTCTGTATGGAACTAGTCCTTGGTCTAATTCTTCTTCAAATCCTTCTCCCCAAATGCTTTCTCCTCCTGTTCCGTTTCCTTGAGGATCTCCTCCTTGAATCATAAACTCTTCCATGACTCTGTGGAATTTTACTCCATCATAATATCCTTCTTTTGCATGTGTTAAGAAGTTTTCAACTGCTTTTGGAGCTTTGTCTTCAAAAAATTTAAATGTAATGTCCCCATAATCTTTAACATGCATTATAGCAATCGTTTCTCCTGCTTCTGGCTCTGACATTTGTTCTTTGGCTGCTGCCATGTAATCAAATGTGTCTTCTTCATTTTCTTCTGCTGTGCTAGTATTGCTTGTTTCATTAGTGCTTATTACATTTTTCTCCCCATTTTTTGATCCATCATCTAAGAGAATTACTGCTGCAATGATGATAAAAGCTACTATAGCTACTCCTCCTATGATGATATACGTTGTTTTGTTTTCCAAAATCATCTTCTCCTTTTCTTTTGATTTAGCATAACTGCTTTGAAAATGATATCTCAAAGAATCGTAATTGTCAATTTTATTTTTTATTTACGCATTATCACTGTTTTTTATTGATTTTTAGCGTTTTTTATTGACAAAATTTTATGTCTATGTTAGAATATGTAACTGTAATCCGCTTAATTAAGGTTCCATAAATGTTAAGTCTTATCTTAACTACCTATTTGTAAGGATTAGCGAGTATACAAAAAAGGGAGGTGTACTTAAATGTACGCAATTATTGAAGCATGTGGAAAACAATACAAAGTAGCACAAGGAGATGTTGTATTTTTTGAAAAGTTAGATACTGAAGAAGGTAAAAAAGTTACTTTTGATAAAGTTGTTTTAGTATCTGATGATAAAAAAGTTCAAGTTGGAAATCCTTATGTTAAAGGTATTAAAGTTGAAGGAAAAGTAGTTTCTCATGGTAAAGCTAAAAAGATTCTTGTATTCAAATATAAAGCTAAAAAGAATTATAGAAGAACACAAGGTCATAGACAACCATATACAAAAGTAGAAATTACTGGAATTAAGTTACCAGCAGCTAAAAAAGAAGCTACAGCTGAAGCTGCAAAATAATTTTAGATTAAATTTAATGTGTAACATATAAAATCTTTATGTGAAGGGAGTGAATTTAAGTGGCACATAAAAAAGGTCAAGGTAGTGTTAAGAACGGTAGAGACAGTGAGTCAAAGAGACTTGGTGTAAAAAGAGCTGACGGACAATATGTTTTGGCAGGAAATATTTTAGTTAGACAAAGAGGTACTCACATCCATCCAGGTACTAATGTTGGAAAAGGTAGTGATGATACATTATTTGCTTTATCAAATGGAAAAGTTAAATTTGAAAAATTAGGTAGAGATAAAAAACAAGTTAGTGTTTATCCGGTAGAAAATGCTGCTGAATAATATTAATAAAAAATAAAAGACATATACTTAACGTGTATGTCTTCTATTTTTTTATTGGCAACATATAATTACTCTTTTTTACTTTTATTATTCTTTCTCTTCTCTACTTTTGAAAAAATATGATATGAATATTTTAAAATCTGTTGACAAATACTAAATTAGCAGGTATAATGTAAATCGTTATGGCGAGATAGCTCAGCTGGCTAGAGCAACTGGTTCATACCCAGTAGGTCGAGAGTTCGAATCTCCCTCTCGCTACCAAATTTTTAGACTCATTATCGTTGAAATTAAGATATATTCGTATTTCATCGGTCGTGAGTTCTATTTTTTTTACCCATTTTTGAATTAATCTTTTTAGTTTATATTTAGATTGCATATCGAATGCTAAAATATCTGACTTTATGGCATTTCTAATTTTCTCAGGTGTTATATAATCTGTTTCGACTATACGCTTTTTATATTCAAGTTCTTCCTCTATTATTTCTTTTCTTCCTTCTAAATCAAGCATTTTCTCTTTTATTGAGTTGGTAGCGATACCATTCATGACCATATTTATTAAATTATCAATTTGTGCTTTTATTTTTTTTAATTGTTTTTCTAGCATTTCAACATCTTCTGTAAAGTCTTTTTGTGCTGATTTATATTCTTTGTCTATTCTTGTTACTATTTCTTCTATAGTTTTTATATCTAATAATTTTTCAGTTAATAATTTTATAACTTCAGCTTCTATAACTTCTTGTTTAACTAATGGACTTGTACATTTATTTTTGCTATTTCTATTAATACATTTATAATATCTATATGTATATTTTTTACCATTTTTAATTCTTGGATTAGTAGTTCCACAATATTTTGCTCCACATTTTGGACATACAATAAGTCCAGTTAATAAGTAAAAGTTTTTTGAAGCTGTGCTTTCTTTTTTTCTCTTTTTTTCGTTCACTTTATAAAACACCTCTTTTTCTATAATTGCAGGTATTGCATTTTCATTTCTAATAGTATCTTCTCTTACTTCTCTATGATTATCACTAGTACCTTTATTATAAATATATATTCCAATATATTTTTCATTTTTTAATAAATCAACAAGTGAATTTATTTTAAATTCTTTACCTTTTTTAGTTTTATAACCTAATTTGTTTAACTCGGTAATAATCTCATTTAAAGAATATCCTTTGTTTCTTAAATCAAATATCTTTTTAACAATTTTAGCTTCTTTTTCGTTTATAACATATTTTTTATCTACAATATCATACCCAAGTGGTGGAATACCTCCGTTAAATAAACTGTCTTTAGCATTTGCTTTTAATGCTCTATTTACATTTGAAGCTAAATTCTCTATATAATACTGATCCATTCCAGCTAAAAGCGTAGTCATTAATTTTCCTTCTGGCGTATTATCATCTATTGGTTGAGTAATGGATATTAATTGAACTCCATGTTTTTTTAAATTTTCTCTATACATCAAACTATCTATTGTGCTTCTTGCAAATCTATCCGTTTTCCAAACTAATACCGCTCCTATTTTTTTATTTTTGCATGCATCTTTGCACATTTCTTGAAAGTTTTCTCTTGTTGATTTTTTACCACTTTGAGCTTCATCGCAATAATACTTCACTATTTCTATATTATTTCTCTTTGCATATTCCTCTAATTCATTCTTTTGTTGCTCAATAGATGCTTCATTTTGTAAATCAGAAGAATATCTACAGTAACCATAAGCAAGCATAGTTCCTCCTCTAAAATAAAAAGATAAGTAGTTCTGCTACCTATCTTTTGTACTTTAGTAATAATACTATACTTTTTATTTTTTTTCAATCCTTCATATATTCTAAAGCAAATCTTATGCATTCATTAATTATAGAATTGACTGATTGATTATTTTCAAAAGATAACTTTTCTAACTTATCCAATAATTCCTCTTCAATTCTGCACGTCCTTTGTACATAGTTTCCTCTTTTTCTTATTATAAATTCTTTCATATATGACACCTCCAAGGGTATTATATAAGCAAAAAAAAGAACTGAGGTTAATCAGTTCTCTAATCAGACAATAACGCACTATAATATTTTTCTATATCCTCATCACTAATTTCTTGTGTAGATCTTTCATTAGGGTTTTTTCCTAATCTTGCATTTTTCCAAGGATCTTCAATATGTGTCATATTTTCTAATTGGTTTCCAGAATATTTTCCATATAATTTATATATTATATCAAGAAAATCCTTTGTATCTTGGTCACAATTAATTTTATAATCTTCAATATTATAAAATTCTTTGTATCTCATAGAATCATATAAAGACCTAAAAACTGGGCCATGAATCCAAGCTTGAGGTTGTTCTTCAAAAAGTTTTTGCTTATTTATAGCAATATTCCATGCATATGCATAATATGTCAATTTCTGTACTTGTATTTCTGTTAAATTTTCATCTTTACAA